>CBFGTJ010000142.1:0-8230 GCA_965651815.1 uncultured Microthrixaceae bacterium
GACGTGCAGCTCGCGCGCCGCATGGCGGAGCTCGCCGCCGGCCTGGGCGCCGCCCCGACCTGACGCCAACGACCCCTCCATCCCCGTCCCTCCAACGCCGGTGGGCGGGCAGGTGGCCGGTGGACGGGCAGGTGGCCGACGGATGAACCTAAGGTGGTTGCATGGGGAACAAGGTGGGACGGCGGTGGTGGAGCTTCGGCGCGGCGTTGGCCGTGCTGGCGGTGGTGCTGGCGGCGTGCACGCCGCCACCGAACGACCCCGGAGCACCGCCGACGACGCTCGAACCGCTGCCGGAGCCGCCGAGCAGCTTCTCGGTGCTCGCCTACAACATCGCGGGGCTGCCCCAGGGCATCTCGGGCTCGAACCCCGAGCGCAACATCCCGCTGATCAGCCCGCTGCTCAACGACTACGACGTGGTCCTCACCCAGGAGGACTTCGACTGGTGGGTGCCGATCGCGGGGCTGCTCGACTTCGCGAACTACCACACGCGCCTGCGCGCCGACGCGGTGCACCCCTGGCGCACGGCTCGCCACCCCGGGCCCGAGGCGGTCGGGGTCGACGCCTCGTCGCGGGGGCTGCTCGTCGGTGACGGCATCGGGATCATGGCGAAGTACCCGCTGTACGACGAGCGGGTCGCCGCCTGGCACGACTGCTTCGGCGGTGCGCTGCCCCCGGGCGCCGCGGACTGCCTCGCGATGAAGGGGTTCCGCATGATGCGGATGGTGCTCGGCGACGGCCTCGAGGTGGACGTCTACAGCCTGCACGCCGAGGCGGGCGGCACCGAGCGTGACCAGGAGCTGCAGGTCGAGAACTTCATCCAGCTCGCCGAGGCCATCGAGGAGTGGAGCGAGGGTCGCGCGGTGATCGTGGGTGGCGACACGAACCTGCACATCGACGCCCACCCCGACAGCGGCGACGGCCAGGACGCGGTGATCTGGGAGACGTTCCTGACCCGGCTCGGGCTGGTCGACTCGTGCGACGTGCTGTCCTGCGCACACCCCGGCAGCATCGACAAGATCGCCTACCGCAGCGGTGGGGGCGTCGTGCTGCAGGCGACCTCGCACGACCTGCCACGCGCCCGGTTCCGCACGGCGTCGGGCGAGGACCTCAGCGACCACCCGCCGGTCGTCGTCGAGTTCGACTGGGACCGCGCCGCGGGCTGACCCGCCCGCTCGGAGCTGTCGACGGGGCCCGGCCGCAGGGCCGGGCCCTGTCGCGTGGCCAGGCCCTGTCGCGTGGCCAGGCCCGGCGCGGCCCTCAGGCCTTCGCGGCGGCGACCTCGTCGAGGCCCTGCGACAGGGTGTTCCAGCTCAGGGTCGCGCACTTGATCCGCACCGGGAACTTCACCACGCCGCGCAGCGCCTCCAGGTCCCCGAGCGGCACGTCGGAGCTGCCCGCCGCCGCGGCGTCCTCGGCAGCGCCGCCCTCGAGGCCCTCCTCGTGGATCGACATCATCGACTTGAACGCACGGGTCAGGTCGCGGATCTCGCCGATCGTGTGGCCCTTCACGGCGGCCGACATCATCGACGCCGAGGACTGCGAGATCGAGCAGCCCTGCCCACCGATGCGGATCTCCTCGACCGTGGCGTCGTCGCCCTTGGACGGGTCGTCGACCTGGAGGTACACCACGATCTCGTCACCGCACAGCGGGTTGAAGCCTTCCGCCCGGATCGCGGGCGGGGTGGGCAGCTCGCCCCGGTTCCGGGGGCTGCGGTAGTGGTCGAGGATGATCTCTCGGTACAGGTCTTCCAGGCCCGACATGCGGTGCCCTCCGTTGCGGTGATCGACGTTGGCTGGGTCGGCTGTGTGCTGTCTCGGTCGGCCCCGGGTGGGGCGTCGTGAGTGGGGCGGCCCCTCAGAAGGCGAAGAACGAGCCCGCGTCCTCCAACGCGTCGCCGAGGGCGTCGATGTCGGAGGCGTCGTTGTAGACGTACCACGATGCTCGCACGGTGGCACCCACCCCGAGAACTCGCATCAGCGGCTTGGCGCAGTGGTGGCCGGGCCGCACGCACACCCCGTGCTGGTCGAGGACCTGTGACAGGTCGTGGGGGTGGATGTCGTCGAACCCGAAGCCCATCGCTCCGCCACGCTCGGTGGGGTCGAGCGGGCCGTGGATCGTCAACCGGTCCCCGAACCGCTCGGTGAGGGTCTCGAACGCGTACCGGCTCAGCTCGATCTCGTGCTCGCGCACCGCCTGCATGCCGAGCCCGGTGAGGTAGTCGATCGCCGCGGCGAGCCCCACGGTCTCGGCGATCGGCGGGGTGCCGGCCTCGAACTTGTGCGGCACCTCCGCGGGGGTGAACCCGTCGGTGCGCACGTCGAGGATCATGCCGCCACCGCCGAGGAACGGCGGCATCTCCTCGAGCAGCTCCCGCCGCGCCCACAGCACGCCGATGCCGGTGGGCCCGCACATCTTGTGGCCGGAGAACGCGAGGAAGTCGGCGCCGAGCTCGCCGACGTCGGTCGGCACGTGCGGCACGTACTGGCAGGCGTCGACGCAGACGAGCGCGCCCGCGTCGTGGGCCAGGTCGGCGAGCCGTCGGACCGGGGTGATCGTGCCGACGACGTTCGACATGGCGGTCACCGACAGCAGCTTCACTCCGTCGAGGAGCCGATCGATGCCCTCGAGGTCGAGGTGGCCGTCGTCGGTGACGCGGATCCAGCGGACCTCCACGCCCCGCTCGGCGGCCAGCTGCTGCCAGGGGACGATGTTCGCGTGGTGCTCCAGCTCGCTGAGCAGCACCGCGTCGCCCGGGCCGAGGTTCGCAGCGCCCCACGAGCGTGCGACCAGGTTGAGCGACTCGGTGGCGTTCTTGGTGAACACGATCTCGTCGGGGTCGGTGGCGCCGATGAAGCCCGCGGTCTTGGCGCGCGCCGACTCCATCGCGTCGGTCGCCTCCTCCGCGAGCGCGTACGCGGCGCGGTGCACGTTCGCGTGCGTCATCCGGTAGTAGCGGTCCATCGCCTCGATCACCTGCTGCGGCTTCTGGGAGGACGCCGCGGAGTCGAGGAAGACGAGCCGCCGGTCGTGGAAGGTGCGCTCGAGGATCGGGAAGTCCTTGCGGATGCGCTCGACGTCCAGCGTGTCCCGCACCGTCGCCTCCCCGGTGGTCGGCTCTACCGCCATGCGTCGAACCCTTCCGCCTCGAGCCGTCGGGCCAGGTCCGCAGAGCCCGACTCGACGATCCGACCGTCGATGAGGATGTGCACCACGTCCGGTGTCAGGTGCTCCAGCAGCCGCTGGTAGTGGGTGATGACGAGCACGCCGAGGTCGGGGCGGTCCGAGCGCACCTCGTTCACCCCCGCGGCGACGACGCGCAGCGCGTCGATGTCGAGGCCCGAGTCGGTCTCGTCGAGGATCGCCAGCTCCGGCTCGAGGATCGCCATCTGGAGGATCTCGTTGCGCTTCTTCTCGCCGCCGGAGAACCCCTCGTTGAGGTAGCGGTCCGCGAAGGAGGGGTCCATGTCGAGCCGCTGCATCCACTCCATGATCGCCAGCCGGATCTCGAGCACCGACAGGTCGATGCCCTTGCGCTCGGAGAGGGCCTGGCGGAGGAACTGCCGCACCGACACGCCCGGGATCTCCTGGGGGTACTGGAAGGCGAGGAAGATGCCCGCCTTGCCCCGCACGTCGGTGGGCCAGTCGGTGATGTCCTCGCCCTTGAAGCGGATCGATCCCGAGAGGGTGACGTAGTCGGGGGAGCCGAGCAGCGTGCTCGCGAGGGTGGACTTCCCGGAGCCGTTCGGGCCCATCAGGGCGTGCACCGAGCCGCGGTCGATCCGCAGCGACACCCCCTTGAGGATGGGCTCGTCGGGCTCGCTCGCCGGGGCGACGACGAGGTCCTCGATCTCGAACAGCGGTGCAGCCTCGCGGGAGGCGTCGGGGGGCGTGGTCGCGGCGGCCATGGACGACAGCTTATTTCCACTATGGGGGTAGTGGAAATGGCCCCCCGCTCCGGCTGGCGACGCGTTCAGCGGGGCGCGGGCGGCCGAAACCTGTTGACCCCCAGTAAACCAACTGATTTGATGGGAAACGTCGGCGAACAGGGCACGAGGGAAGGCGCAGAGGGGGTTCGGTGGAGCGATTGCTGCTGTTCGTGCTCGCCGGCTTCGTCGCGCAGCTCATCGACGGCTCCCTCGGCATGGGATTCGGCGTCATCGGCACCTCCGTGCTGCTCGCCGGCGGCGCCACGGCCGCGGCGGCCTCGGCGGTGATCCACGCCGCCAAGGTCGGCACCGCGTTCGTGTCCGGCGCGTCGCACTGGCGCTTCGGCAACGTGCACTGGAGGACCGTGCTGCTGCTCGGGGTCCCCGGCGCGGTGGGCGCCTACGCGGGAGCGACGTTCCTGTCCTCCGTCGACGGCCGCGCGTTCGCGCCGTTCACCGCCGCCATCCTCCTGGTGCTCGGCGGCTACATGGTCGCCCGGTTCGCGTTCGGCGTCGCACGCCGCCCCGTGGACCCGAACCAGCTCCGGCCGCGGTTCCTCCTGCCCCTGGGGCTCGTCGGCGGTGTCGTCGACGCGATCGGCGGCGGCGGTTGGGGGCCGGTGACCACGCCGACCCTGATGACGGTCGGGCGCATGGACCCCCGGCGCGCGATCGGGTCCGTGTCGCTGTCGGAGCTGCTCGTCGCCCTCGCCGCCAGCGCCGGGTTCCTCGTGCACCTCGACCGCGGCGAGCTCGACGGCGGTGCGGTGCTCGCGCTGCTCGCCGGCGCGGTCGTCGTCGCCCCGATCGCCGCCTGGGTCGTGAAGGTGCTGCACGCCCGGGTGCTCGGCACGATCGTCGGCGTGCTCATCGTCGTCCTCGACGCCCGCACGATCCTGGCGTCGCTCGGCGCGGGTGCGGGAGTGGTCGCTGCGGTGCTCGTGGGGCTGTGCCTCGCGGGAGCGGCGTGCACCACCCGCGCCGTGGTGCTCGCACGCGAGGAGGCCGCCCTCATCGCCCGCCTGCCCGCCGAGGACCCCGCCACCGACCCTGCGCTCGCGCGGCCGTAGCGGCTCAGGCGGACTGGCGGGCCGGCCGCCTCACCAGCCGCGCTCGATCCACTCGTCCAGGTGCGGTGCCTCGGCCCCGATCGTGGTGTCGTCGCCGTGGCCGGGCATCACGAGGGTGTCCGGCGCGAGGCGGGCGAAGAGCCGGCGCTCGATCGAGCGGATGATCGTGTCGAAGTCGCCCCCCTCGAAGCTCGTGTTGCCCGGCCCGCCGGGGAACAGCGTGTCGCCGGAGAACAGCAGCGGCTTGCCCTCGACGAGGAAGCACATCGAGCCCGGCGTGTGCCCCGGGGTGTGGATCGTGCGCAGGCGCAGCTCGCCCACCTCGATGACCTCGTCGTCCTCGAGCAGCTCGTCGTAGGAGTCGAGCATCGAGGCGTCCTCGCCGGTGACGCCGACCGAGTACCCGGCGTCGCGCAGCTGGGGCACCGCCTGGATGTGGTCCCAGTGCCCGTGGGTCTCGAGCACGCGCCGCACCCCGAGCCCCTTCGCGAGCTCGAGCAGCCGCTCGTGCTCGTTGGCGGCGTCGATCAGCACCGCGTCGCCCGTGTGCCGGCAGCGCAGCACGAACACGTTGTTGTCCAACGGGCCGACGACGACCTTGTGGATCTCGAGGTCGGTGTCGGCGAGGTGGAGCGTGTCGGCGGCCATGGCCCCATCCTCGCGCCGTCGCCCGTGCGGTTCCGGGCGTACCGGTCCCGGGGGACCTCAGCCGCTGGGTGGCGGCGCGTTCCGCTCGGCCAGGGCGGCTGCGAGCTCGTGCAGGCGGCGTCGCAGCGACGCGGGCTCGTGGACCTCGACCCCGCCGCCGAGGGCGAGCAGCTGGTCCGCGGCGACCGCCTCGGACTCGACCTCGAGCTCGACGGTGGTCCACCCCTCCGTCGTGGCAGGGCGACCGGTGGCGCGCGCCCGTTCCGCGGCGCCCGGGTCGGTCACCTCGCCGAGCCGGCGCAGCGCCACGGGGCTGAGGGAGAGCCGGCACCGCTCCCGCAGCAGCGCGCGGTCGAACTCGGCGGACGAGCGTGACCACCACTGCGCGAGGTCGAAGCCCGCAGGGCGGGTGAACGTCTCGTCGCGCACGGCGACCGACGCGACGCGGCCGACGCGGTAGGTGCGCACGTCGCCGCGGTGGCGTGCGACCAGGTACCAGGTGCCCGCCTTGAGCACGAGCCCCAGCGGGTCGAGCCGGCGACGGACCGGACGGTCGCGGCGGCGATGGGTCACGTCCAGGCGGCGGGAGGCCCACACCGCCTCGGCGATGGTCGGCAGGTGGCGGGTGTCGTCGGGGCGGTGGAACCAGCCCGGCGCGTCCAGGAGGAACCGCTCCTCGATGCGTGCGGCCCTGGCGCGCAGCTCGGGTGGCAGGGCCGAGCGCACCTTCAACCGTGCGCCGAGCGCGACCGCACCGAGCCCGAGGTCGCTGACCGCGGTGGGCACTCCGGCGAGGGTCAGCGCGGCCGCCTCGTCGCCGGTGAGCGCGTCGAGGTCGGTGCGCCACTCGGGGAGGAGGCGGATGCCGCCGCCCGGGCCGCTCTCGGTCCACAGCGGCACACCGGTCGCCTGCAGCTCGGTGACGTCCCGGTAGATCGTGCGCACCGAGATCCCGAGCTCCTCGGCCAGCTCCGCCGCGGTCCAGCGCTCCCGGGTCCGGCACAGCATCACGAGTGAGATGAGGCGGCTCGCGCGCACGGGACGACCGTACCGGCACTCCCTGACAAGAGATGTCAGTGACCCTGTCGCACCGTGGGACGCATGGAACAGCTCACCGAGGAACAGCTCGACGAACCGACCGACGACACGAGCGGCGAGGCGGGTGCGCCGGCAGCGGCCACGCGGCTCGTGCGCTGGGAGGACTTCGAGGGCGCCGAGCCGGAGCTCGCCGCCGCGGTGCGGGCGCGCTTCGAGGCGTTCCGCCACCACGTGCTCGCGACGCTCCGGCGCGACGGCGCGCCGCGGGTGGCCGGCACCGAGGTGGCGATCCACCACGGGGACCTCACGATCGGTTCCATGTGGCGGTCCGCGAAGGCGCTCGACCTCCTGCGCGACGGCCGCTACGCGCTGCACTCGAACCCCGGTGACGGCTCGATGGAGGGCGGCGACTCGAAGGTGGCCGGGGTCGCGGTCGAGATGACCGGCGCGGCGCGCGACCGCTACGTCGAGGAGGTCGACCCACCCACGCCGTTCCACCTCTTCCGGCTCGACGTCGCGCAGGTGGTGCACTCGACGATCCACCCCGACGGCGATCGCATGGTGATCCACTCCTGGCGGCCCGGTCGGGGCGTGACCAGGGTCGAGCGGCGCTAGGTGGACGGGGGCCGCCAGCGCCCGCCCGGCGCTCCCGGACAGTTCAGTCGGTGTCGGTGCTGACGACCTCGTAGCCGAGCGCCAGGGCGACGGGGATCTGGCCGGGGTCGAAGGTCACGAACGTGAGCGGGCGCGGGAGGCGGTCCGCCGCCGCGAGGTGGATCGCGTCGACCGTGCGCACCGGCTGGGTCCTGCCCAGCTCGGCCGCACGGTCGAGGCAGAGCTGGTCGACGGGCACGACGTGGACGCGCTCCCAGTCGTCGCGCAGCGCCCGGCGCAGCTCGTCGGTCCGCGCCGGGTCGTCGCCCAGGCGGTCCACCAGCATGAGCGCCTCGGAGAGCGCCAGCGCGCTCGCGCACCAGTCCGGGTCCCTGCCCATCGCGTCGAGCACCACCGGTCGCGCCGGCCCGTCGAGGAAGCGGCCGAGCAGCGCGGTGGTGTCGAGGAAGAGGGTCACGGCCCGGGCGCGCGGGTCATCTGCCGCGCACCTCGCGCACGAGACGGTCCAACCGCGTGCCGGCCCACATCGGCATGACGAAGTCCGGGTCGGGGCGGTCGTGGCGCCGGGCGAGGACCACCTGGCCCCGGGCGGCGAGGTCCTCGAGGGTGAGCCGGCCGTCGACCGGTTCGAGCGGGCCGAGCTGCGCCACGGGCCGCCCGTCGACGGTGACCACGATGCGCTCGCCGGACTCCGCCCGGCGGAGCACCGCGGACACGTCCCTGCGGAGGTCCCGCACGCCGATCCGTTCCACCTCGCCGAGGCTACCGGCACCGTCCGGTGCAGGTGTACACCCGTGTACACCTGCCGACTCGTGCGGGGTTCCGGGACGAAGTAGACAATCCCGCAGCAGAGGCACCGAGACCCACAGGGGGACCACGTGAACTTCGCCTTCAGCGAGGACCAGGAAGCGCTGCGGAAGGTCGTCAAGGAC
>CBFGTJ010000143.1:0-8212 GCA_965651815.1 uncultured Microthrixaceae bacterium
CTGCCTGGTCCCACCCGACTGAGCTCCGCCCAGACCCCCGTTCTGTTCGGCGTGCGTCAAGGAAACCCTTGACGCACGCCGAACAGAACGAGTTGGGGGGAGGGCGCGACGGGGGTCAGGTGGTCAGGAAGGTCATGATCTCCGCGTTGACGACGTCGGGCTGCTCGATGTGCAGGAAGTGCCCCGTGCCCTCGACCATCACGGCGCGGCTGCCGGGCACCTGGAGATGGTCGCCGGTGGTGGCGGCGAGCTCGGCCGCCATGCAGCCGTCCCGGGTGCCGTGCAGGTACAGCAGCGGCTGGGGCGGCAGCGCGAACACCGCACCCTGCGCGTCGGCGAGGGCGGGGTCCTGGCGCTCGGGGTCGAGGGTCTGCCGGTAGTAGCCCAGCGCCGCCTCCACCCGGCCCTCGCCGTCCATGCAGCGGGCGAAGTGGGCGACGTCCTCCGTGCAGTCGTAGCCCGGCGACCAGTCCGCCCACAGGCGTGCGATGAACGCGAAGTCCTCCATCGGCACGAGCAGGTCGGCCAGCTGGGTGAGCTGGAAGAACATGTACCAGCTCATCTTCAGCTGGTCGTAGGAGAGGAACTGCTGCGCGGTGACCGGCCCGGGTGGCACCGCGGCCGTCACGACCCGGCGCCAGCGGTCGGGATCGAGCGTCGCCGCCGCGTAGGCGCCCATCGCACCCCAGTCGTGCCCGATCAGCACGGCGTCCCCGTCGCCGCCGAGCGCCTCGTGCAGCGCGTTGGCGTCCAGGCCGAGCACACCCGCCTGGTACCGCCCGTCGGGTGCGAGCGAGGTCGGCGCGTACCCGCGGCTGAACGGCGCGACCGCGCGGTAGCCCGCGGAGGCGAGCACCGGCAGGAGGTGGCGCCACGTCCACGCGGAGTCGGGGTAGCCGTGGAGGCACAGCGCGAGTGGCCCGGATCCCGACGGCGGGTCGACGGCGAGGAGGCCGAACTCCATGTCGCCGACCCGGACGCTTCGCTGGTCGATCTGGTCGCTCATCGGGCCGACCCTAACCGGCGGCCGCGGACGGAGATTTCGGTCACACGGGGCCGCATGCTCCCGCGCCGTTCACCTAACGTTCGCGCCGTCCGGTGGAGGTTCCGGGAACCAGGGGGTCGACGCTGAACGTCACGTTCTACGGGGTCAGGGGCTCCACCCCCTGCGCCTGCGACGACAACCGTCGCTACGGCGGCAACACCGCGTGCGTGGTGCTCGAGTCACCCGGGCGCGACCCCATCCTGTTCGACCTCGGCACCGGGCTGAGGTTCTACGGGCTGACCCAGCCGAGCGACGGCACCTTCCGCGGCTCGGCGCTGGTGAGCCACCTGCACTGGGACCACGTCCAGGGCATCCCGTTCTTCACGCCGATCCTCGCGGAGGGCGCACGGCTCGACGTGTACGCGCCGCCGCAGGAGGGCCGGACGCTCGCCGAGACGGTGCGGTCGTTCCTGTCGCCGCCGTACTTCCCGGTCGAGATCGACGCGCTTCCCGGGTGCTTCACGTTCCACGAGATGGGGGACGGCCCCATCGACATCGGCGGGGCGAAGGTCACCGCCGCGCCGGTGCCGCACGTCGGCCCCACCGTCGGGTACCGGGTCGAGTGCGACGGGATCTCGGTCGTCTACATCAGCGACCACCAGCAGCCGGGCCCCGGCGCCACCGAGGTCTCGCGGGAGGTGCTCGACCTGTGCGAGGGCGCTGACCTGCTGATCCACGACGCCCAGTACGACCACGAGGAGTTCGCGGCGCGGCCCGACTGGGGGCACTGCACCTACGACTACGCGGTCGAGGTGGCCGCCCGCGCGGGCGTGCGCCGGCTGGTCCTGTTCCACCACGACCCGGCCCACTGCGACGACCGGATCGACCAGATCCTGGAGCAGGCGACCGCGCACGCGGCCCGCCGCGGCATCGAGGAGGTGCTGGCCGCGGCGGAGGGCCTCACGATCTCGTACGGGTCGTCACCGCAGAACTAGGTTCGCCGTGTCCGGGGCCCCGTTCGCTGGGCCCGGCGGGACACCATCCAGTGGAGGGATGCATGGCGAACGACCGGACCGACGAGTCGCACCAGGACGCGGACATCGAGATCGACCCGATGCTGTTCCGGCGGGTGATGGGTCACTACCCGACCGGCGTCACCGTGGTGGCCTCCGTGGACGACGACGGCCGCCCGGTCGGCCTGGCGATCGGCTCGTTCTTCTCGGTCTCGCTCGAACCGCCGCTGGTGGGGTTCTGCGTCGCCCGCACCTCGACCTCCTGGCCGCGCATCGAGGCGACCGGCCGCTTCGGCATCAGCGTGCTCGCCGAGGACCAGCACGAGACCTCTGGCCGGTTCGCGTCGAAGGTGGAGGACAAGTTCGAGGGCGAGTCGTGGGAGCCGGCGCCGGTGACCGGGTCCCCGCTGATCGTCGGCGCCCTGGCCCACATCGACTGCACGCTGCACTCCGTGCTGGAGGGCGGCGACCACGTCATCGTGCTCGGCCTCGTCAAGGACCTCGAGGTCCAGCGCGACGACGTCGGGCCCCTGCTGTTCTTCAAGGGGTCCTACGGGCGCCACAGCTCGCTCTGATCCGGGCCGGGCGCGCGCCGTCGTAGGCTGGGCCGCATGGCGATCTACGCACTCGGCGACCAGGTGCCCGAGATCGATCCCGAGGCCTACGTGCACCCGGACGCGGTCGTGATCGGCAGCGTCGTCATCGGACCGGAGACCTCGGTGTGGCCCTCGGCGGTGCTGCGGGGCGACGACGGGTTCATCTTCATCGGCGCGCGCTGCTCCGTGCAGGACGGCGCGGTGCTGCACACCACCGGCGTCTTCCCGACCACCGTCGGCGACGACGTGACGATCGGGCACCTCGCCCACCTGGAGGGCTGCATCGTCGAGGACAAGGCGCTGATCGGCTCCGGGTCGATCGTCCTGCACAACGCGCGGGTGGGGCGCGAGGCGGTCGTGGGCGGCGGGGCCTTCGTGCGCAACAACCAGGTCGTGCCGCCGCTGGGCATGGCGCTCGGCGTGCCGGCGACCATCAAGGAGGACGCGGTCACCCCCGGCCACTTCGACATGGGCATCGAGTCGTACGTGCGCCGCGCCAAGCGCTACCGCGACCAGTTGCGCCGGCTGGACTGAGGGGAGGTTCGCCCAGCCGGATGGGGCCGGGCGGACCATGGCCAGGATCAGCGGGGCCCGCACACTCGGGGGTGTGCGCAGAGTCCTCCCTTCCGTCCTCCTGGCCATCCTGCTCGCCGTCCCCACGACCGCGGCCGCCGGCGGTGGGGCACCTGCTGCCGCGGTGCCGTGCGGTTCCGCCTCGGTGTCGTTGCGCGTCGAGGCGTCGTCGCTGCGCGACGGAGCCGGCGACGTCGGCGACGCGTGCATCCCGCCCGGCGCCTTCTACGAGGTGCGCTTCGGGGGGTACCGCCTCGCGCTCGGCCTGGCGCTGCGGGGGGACGGCACGGAGGGGCGTGTGGCGTTCGGTGTGCTGACGACCCCCGTCGGGCTCGCGGCGGCGCTGGTGGGGATCGAGGACGTCGAGGCGTCCGGTGTGCGGTGGGCGTACGCCGAGGGCCGGCACGAGACGGTCGATCCCGCGCTCGGGTTCAGCGGCGAAGGCATGACGGACCTGCCGGGCGAGTCCGCTCGGGTGAGCCTCGAGCTGCACGGCACGGGGCAGGACCTCCTCACCGCGGACGGTGAGGTCGCCGAGCAGCTCCGGGCGATGCTGTTCGCCGCGATTGCCGAGCTGACCGGCTGACGCCGGGGGAGGTGGCCGCGGGCGTCGGGCGGTCGGGACGTCAGGACGCGCCGGCGGCGAGCCAACCGAGGACGCCGCCGTCGCCCAGGTTGCGCAGCACCCCGAAGGCGACCACGACGACGCCGCCGGCCACCAGCGACCACGCGGGCGGTCGCGGCAGCCGCGTCGGGCGGCCGACCAGCGCCCGGGCCATCCACACCGCCCACGCGACCGTGACGAGCGGGAGCGCGACCGCGAGCAGCACGTTGTGGTCCGCCGCGCCGAGCAGGTCGCCCGCGGCGAGCCGGGCGACGCAGCGCAGCCCACCGCACAGCGGGCAGTCCACGCCGAACACGGTCCGGCTGAGGCAGATCGGCGCGGCGTCGTCCGAGGGGCCGAGCGCGACGACCCCCGCCGTGCCGACCGCCAGCGCGGCGCCGACCGCGGCCGGCAGGGCCCACGGGCGACCCGAGGCGGCGGAAGCGGCGGAGCGCCCCGCGGCGCCCGCCGCCGGCTCGTGGTCGTGCGCGACGCCGGTGGGCATGGCCCCCACGGTAACCCGGGCCGCCCCGCGAGCCTCCCGGCTGAGCGGCCGCCGGGTTTCCACGGTCCCGGCCGTGTCAATGCGGCGGGCCAGTTGTTACTATCTCCGTAGGAGAAATCCCCCGTCCGGAGCTTGGAGGCCGCCCCCATGTCGACCATCGACCTCGACCTGTCCCGCTACAAGCTGGGATGGAGCGACGAGGAGGACTACGTCTTCAAGCCCAAGCGCGGGCTGAGCGAGGACATCATCCGCGAGATGTCGTGGATGAAGGGCGAGCCGCAGTGGATGCTCGACTTCCGCCTCAAGGCGTACCGGGCGTTCCAGAAGCGCCCGATGCCGAACTGGGGCGGCGACATGTCGGAGATCTACTTCGACGACATCTACTACTACATCAAGCCCACCGACCAGCAGGTGGACGACTGGGACGACCTGCCCGAGGCGATCAAGACCACCTACGAGAAGCTGGGCATCCCCGAGGCCGAGCGGAAGTACCTCGCGGGCGTGACCGCGCAGTACGAGTCCGAGGTGGTCTTCCACCGCAACCGCGAGGACCTCGAGCGCCAGGGCGTCATCTTCTGCGACATGGACACCGCGCTGCGGGAGTACCCGGAGATCGTGAAGCAGTACTTCGGCACGGTCATCCCGCGGAACGACAACAAGTTCGCCGCGCTCAACTCGGCGGTGTGGTCGGGCGGCTCGTTCATCTACGTGCCACCGGGGGTCGAGGTGGCGATGCCGCTGCAGGCCTACTTCCGGATCAACGCCGAGAACATGGGCCAGTTCGAGCGGACGCTGATCATCGCGGACGAGGGCTCGAAGGTGCACTACATCGAGGGCTGCTCGGCACCGACGTACTCGTCGGACTCGCTGCACTCCGCGGTGGTGGAGATCGTCGTGAAGCAGGCGGCGCGGGTCACCTACACGACCATCCAGAACTGGTCCAACAACGTGTTCAACCTGGTCACCAAGCGGGCGCGGGTCGAGGCCGAGGGCCACATGGAGTGGATCGACGGCAACATCGGCTCGCGGCTCACGATGAAGTACCCGGGCGTGGTGATGGTCGGCCCGAAGGCCTCCGGTGAGGTGCTCTCGGTCGCGTACGCGGGTCCGGGCCAGCACCAGGACGCCGGGGCGAAGATGACCCACGCCGCGCCGGAGACGACCTCCAAGATCGTGTCGAAGTCGATCTCGAAGGACGGCGGCCGCACCTCCTACCGCGGGTTGGTGCGGGTCGAGGACGGCGCCTACGGCTGCCGCTCGCACGTGCAGTGCGACGCGCTGATCCTCGACGAGGACTCGATCTCGGACACGTACCCCTACATGGAGATCGGTTCGAAGGACGCCGTCATCGGCCACGAGGCGACCGTGTCGAAGGTCGCCGACGAGCAGCTCTTCTACCTGATGAGCCGCGGCCTCTCCGAGGAGCAGGCGATGTCGATGGTCGTGAACGGCTTCATCGAGCCGGTCACGCGCACCCTGCCCATGGAGTACGCGATCGAGTGGTCGCGGCTGATCGAGCTGCAGATGGAGGGCTCGGTCGGCTGACCCGGCGGCGGTCGCGTCAGGCGGCCAGGCCGGGGCGCAGGTCGATGAGGCGGAACCCGCCGACGCCGTCCGCGCGCGCCTCGGTGAGCGCGGTGTCGGCCGTGTCGAGGATCGAGCGTGGCGACGCGGTCGAGTCCGCCACCACCAGTCCGATCGTCATGCCGACCTCGTGCGCCCGACCGTCCACGTGGACCGGCTCGACGGCGGTGGACAGCAGGCGGTAGGCGACGCCGACGGCGTCCTGCTCGTCGCCGAGGTCCTCCGCGAGCACGCTGAAGCCCTCGTGCCCGCTCCGGCACACCGTGTCGGAGGAGCGCAGCCGCGCCACCAGCCGCTCGGCGTGCACGTCCAGCACGCGGTCCGCCACGGTCGGGTCGTCGGGGAGCCCGGAGAGCCCGCAGCGCAGCACCGCGAGCGGTCGTCCCGAGCGGCCGGAGCGTCGCAGCGCGATCGACAGCAGCGGCTCCAGCGCCGCGACGTCGGGCACGTCGCCGACGGCGCGCAGCACGTCCGGCCGGTCGCGCCGCAGCAGGTCCCGGTGCGCGTCGCTGACGTCGGTCACCGTGCAGGCGACGCCGGTGGTGCGGCCCGTGACGTCGGTGAGCCGACCGAGGGTCATGCGCAGCACGTGCGAGCGCCCGTCCTCACCGGGCGCCCGGGAGTCGACCAGCTCGATCTCGGCGGCGCCCTCGACCAGCCGCACCAGCGTCGCGGTCATCTCCGCGCGCTGGGACTCGGGGCAGAGCCCGACGAGGTGCACGCCGACGAGGTCTTCGATCGTCCGTCCGAAGTGCGCGGCGAAGGCGGAGGTGGCCGACACGACGTGCCCCTCGGTGTCGACGGTCGCCACGGCCAGGTCGGCCGCCTCGAACACGCGCCGCAACCCGGGGTCGAGCACGCCGGGGGCCGGTTGGGGGGAGGTCGGCCCTGGGGCCGCGCCGAAGGTGGTCACGTGTTCCATTTCGACCCGTGCCACCCGCTCGTTGAGAACTCGGTCGCCGCGCCGCGCCGGGGGTCGCCGGGCGGCGCACCCCACCGCGCTGGCAGAATGTGACCCATGCCCATGCGCGAGGGGTGCAAGTTCTTCGAGAGCCGCACCTACCCCAACGGTGACGCGGTCCGGAAGTGCGACCTCGACCTCGCGCCCGAGGCCCCCTGGCGCTGCCCGGACCCGTGCCCCGCCTACCAGCCCCGGCTGGCGGACGTGAACTGGTCCTACGGCACCCTCGTGACGCCGCCGACCCCGCCGGAACCGGCTGGGGTGGGGGAGGACCCGAGCATCGCGGCGTTGCTGGACGAGGCCGAGGACATCGTCAACGCGGTGGTGGCCATCACGCGGGCGGAGCTCGACGCGGAGCAGCAGCGCCGTGACCGCCCCGCGGACGGCGGGCTCCGGGGTTGGCGTCGCCTCCTGCGTCGCCGCACGGGGTGACGACCGGGGAGCACCCGCTCCGGCCGACGACGATCGCCCGGCTCCGCAACGGCGAGCCGGTCGCGGCGTGGGTGCTCAAGGCGAGGCCGTCGCTGTGGGACATCGGCGCCGCGCTGCGGGCCGGGGTCGAGCTGGACTGGTGGCGCCTCGCGCACTCCTACCGGGCGGAGCTGGTCGGGCCCGGGCATCCGTGCGTCATGTGGGTCACCCGCGGCGACCCTGACACGCCGGCGGGGGTGTGGGCGGTGGGCACGGTCACCGGGCTGCCCGTCGACGACTCCGGCGATCCCGACGATCCGCTGTGGCTCGACGAGGCCGCCCGACGCCAGGTCCGCCCGCGCATCCCGGTGGAGCTGGAGGTGCTCGAGCGGCCGGTGCTCCTCGAGGAGGTGCGCGACCACCCGGTGCTGTCGGGCACCGAGGTGCTGCGGGTGCCACGGATCGGCAACCCCGCCGCGCTGACGCCCGACGAGTGGGCGGCCCTGGAGGAGCTGCTCGCCGGGTGAGCGGCGGGCGTCACTGGCAATAACCCTACGTACGTAGTGTAAATTGGCGTCGCCCGAACCCCTCGGACCGGCGCCCGCGGCGCCGGTCGCGTGCGACGGACAGGGCACGACCCGTCCACCGCGGCCGTTCGCCGCGCACCCAGAGGAGCCCGACGAGCATCGTGGGAGCCGAGATCTTCACCGCAGCAGCTGCAGGAGCGCTTCCCGGCCCGCAGTGGCTGCGTGACCGCCGGGTCGCGGCCCTCGCTGCCGCGGAGGAGCTGCCCGAGCCCACCCGCGAGCTCGAGGAGTGGCGCTACAGCCGCATCGACGAGCTCGACCTCGCCCGGTACGCCCCGCCGGCCGCCGAGCCGCCCTCCGGTGCCGCGGCCGAGCACCCCGTCGTGCGGACCGTCCTCGACGAGCTCGGCACCTGCTCGGGCACCGTCGTCGTGCACGACGGATGGGTCGAGT
>CBFGTJ010000144.1:0-8153 GCA_965651815.1 uncultured Microthrixaceae bacterium
CATCCGGTGAGCCCGGCCATCCGGTGAGCGGGTTCTGTTCGGCAGATGACAAGGATTTCGTTGACATCTGCCGAACAGAACGCGCCTGCGGATGTGACCTAAGGCCGTTCCCCTCCTGGCGCTCCGGACGAACGATGGGAGGAGGGCAACGAGGGGGACGCACATGGGAAGCCGAGCCGTCCTGGTCGGAACGGTGCTCGCCGTCGTTGCCGCGGTCGGCGCCGCCTGCGTGCCGCCCCCCGACCCGGTCGTCGCGATCGACATGCGGGCGGGCGGCGAGTTCTTCTCGATGCCGTGGCCGAGCGACACCCGGCGCGCCGCCGACGGGACCCTCGAGCTCGACGGTCTCCCGGGAGTCGACCCGCTGCCGGGCGAGGACGCCCAGTGGCCCCGCACGCTCCTGCCCGGGATCCTCGACGAGGCCGCCGCCTCGCTGGACGGGTTCGGGGTGAGCACCGCGACCTACTTCCACACCCTCGTCGGGGTGAAGCGGGGGTCCCTGCCGTCGCCCTCCGGGTCCCTCGGCAACCGCTCGAACGTGATGATGTTCGAGCTCGACGACCCGGCACGGCGCGTGCCGGTGCTCGTCGACTTCCAGGGCCCCGCCGACCGGCACCGACCGGGCAGCCTGCTCACGGTCCTTCCCTATCCGGGCCATCCGCTGCGCGAGTCGACGCGCTACGCGGTCGCGGTCTTCGACGGGCTGAAGGTCGGACAGGACCAGCGCCCGAAGCCGGCCCCGCTGCTGCGCCAGCTCGACGAGCCGTGGACGCCCGGGACCGGGTTCGACGAGGACGACTGGAACCTCCTGCGCACCCAGCGCGACGAGGTCCGCCGGGCCGTGGACTCGGTGACCGGCTGGCAGCCGCACGACCTGCTCGCGTTCACCGTGTTCACGACCCAGGACGTCGACGGCGACACGAGGGCCGTCGCCGACGCGATCCACTCGTCGCCACCACCGCAGGTCACGGTCACCGACCAGTCGCCGTGCGAGCCGGACCCGGCGGCGCGCGGGACCGCGACCTCGAAGCTCGTCGGGTCGGTGGAGCTCACCCGGTGGCAGGAGGGCCCGTACCCGTACCACCACCACGGCGGGGGGATCGTCGTGGGCCCGGGCGGGTCCGCGGTGCCGCAGGCGACGTTCGCCGCGGACTTCCTGCTCCGGCTGCCCTGCGGTGAGCCGCCCCCGTCCGGGTGGCCGCTCGCGGTCTTCATCACCGGCACCGGGGGCGACGCCTCGCCCAACCTGCCGTTCACCCACGAGGGGTGGGCCGTCGCGTCGATCGCGCCGGTGTACGGGTTCGGCCGGGGGGTCCAGCTCACCCCGGAGATGGTGCAGCTCGGGTTGAGCACCCTCTTCGATGCGCAGCGGCTCACCATGTACAACTTCCTGAACCCGCCCGCCGCCCGCGCGAACCCGATCCAGCAGGCGGCGGAGTTCCTGGAGGTGCTCGAGGCCTTCGAGCACCTCCAGGTCGACGGTGCGACGGTGGGCGCGACCGTCCCGGTGCGCACCGACCCCGCCCGGCAGGTCGTGTCCGGCCAGAGCCAAGGCGCCCAGTCCCTCCCGCTCGTCGCGGCGATGCGGCCGTCGCTCCGTGGGGTGCTCGCGACGGCGGGCGGTGGCGGCATGATGCGCAACGTCGTGCACGGGGTCGTCAACCGACGCTTCCTCGGCCTGCTGACCGGCGATGCCGACGTGCTCGACGAGCTGAACCCGATCATCCAGGTCGGCCAGGCGCTGCTCGACGCGGGCGATGGGATCAACTACCCGAGCTCCACGCACTACCTGCAGTACCACGGCCGCAACGACTGCGTGCCCGAGTACGGCCGGTACGCCGCGGGCGCGACCGGACTGCCCGTGGTGCACTGGTTCGAACCGGAGGGCACCTACGGCGACCCGGCGCTCGAACCGGTGAGGGCGACGCTGCCGGTGCAGGGCAACGTGGACGGCGCGACCCGCGTCGCGCTCGAGCGCCCGGGCGGGCACTTCGTCGGCTACGACCAGCTCGAGATCAACCAGGGCTTCCTCGACGACCTCGCGGCCGGTGTCGCGCCGACGATCCCGGCCGACGGCTTCGTGTTCGGCCAGACCTCCGCGTTCACCTGCGTCGACGACCGCTGGGACGTGCCGCCGGTCCGGTTCGCCCGGGGTCCCCAGTCCGGCGGCTGACCCCCGAACGAAACGGAGGGCAGCCTCAGGTCGGGCTCGACTCGGCGGCCCGGCGGAAGCCCTCGTTCTCGGTCTCGATCGCCTCCGCGAGCACGCGCTTGGCCAGCGCGAACAGCGCGGCGCCGCGCCCGGTCACCTCGACCCGCAGGGTGTTCCGGCAGCCCTCGGGCACCTGCTCCAAGCGGTGCTCGGCGCGCATCTCGAGCGGGCCGAGCCGGGTCGTCCACTCGAACAGGTGCGGCGCCTCGAGGCGCGTCACGGTCCAGGTGCGCGGCCGCTGGCGCGGCTGCACGACGCGGGCCCGGCTGCCGACCTGCAGGGGGCCGTCGTCGAGCCGCTCGACCGACCTCATCGTCGGTGTCAGCTCCGGCCAGCGCTCGATGTCGACCGTGAGCGCCCACACGCGCTCGACGGGTGCACGGATGACCAGCTGGTGCTCGACCTGCATCCCCCGATCATGCCCCCACCCGATGCTCCGTTCGGCGGATGACGCGGCTCGAGTGGTCATCGGCCGAACGGAAGGGGATCAGGGGGCGACGAAGCCGAGCCCGGTGCCGTCGGCTCGGAGCAGCGTGAGCGACCGGCGGTCCTGCTCCACGGTGAGCTCGCCCCCGAGGACCTCGGCGAGCCGTGACTCCACCTCGGCGACCTCCGGTCCGCACGAGGCGTCGGTCGTGGACGACACCTCGACCACCACCGCGGTGCCGGTCAGCTCGTAGGTCCCCTCGACGGAGTTGCAGCCGGTGTCGACCGCGACGCGGCCGTCGAGCAACGTCATCGTCACCGGCACCGAGCCCGGCACCGACGACACCGTCTCGCCCTCGACGAACGAGTCGAGCGACCACTCGGTGCCCTCGAGCGGCGGGGCGGGGTCGGCGACCTCGGCGTCGGTCAGCCGTGCCTCCAGCCGGCGGTCGACCCCGTCCACCGACAGGACGAGGTCCGCACCGTCGAGCTCGAAGCGGGGCGAGTCGAGCAGCTCGGCCACGAGCTCGTCGAACTCGTGGTGCTCCGGGTCGCAGCCCATCTCGGTGCCGCCGACCGCGTCGGTGACGATCCGCCCGTCGTCGACCAGGTAGCCGGCCGCGAGCAGGTTGCAGCCGGCCCGGGCGCTGAGCGTCGTGATGCCGGGCTCGTCGCCGCTGCGGAACGACACCTCGAGCCGGCCGCCGCCGGGCACCGTGACCTCCTCGCCGTCGACGGTGATGGCGTCGCCGAGGAAGGTCCGCCCCACCAGCGGGTCGTGCTCCGGGCCGGAACCCGCGGTGCCGGTCTCACCGCACGCGGCGGCGAGCAGGACGAGTGGGGCGACGAGCGCGACGGACGCGACGAACGGATGGAACCTCATGCACCTCGGACGTTAGGGGCGCCCGCCCGGTTCCCGCTGCGCCGTGGCCGCGCGGCGCCGCTCGGCCTCGAGCGCCCGCGCCGAGCGCACCGGCCACACGTACGGCAGGTCGTCGGGCACGGCGTCGAAGCGCAGCGAGTACCACTCCGGGTCCTTGCGCAGGAGGGCGGAACGATGGCTGCGGTGCAGCTCCTCGTCGCCGAGCCACGGTGGGAGCGCACCGGCGCGGGCGAGGGTCGCCTGGGTCCGCAGCCGGGTGACACCGGCCCGGGCGAGGTCCGCACGGATGGTCGCCTCGCAGGTGTCGTCGTGGCCGAGCCGACGCCAGCGGCGCACGACCTCCACCCCGTAGCGGCCGAGCGCCTCCTCGTGACCCGCCCACATGAGCACCGCCGGGTGGTGCTGCCAGCCGTACCCGGGGACCGTCAGCGCGCGCACGATCTGGAGCACCTCGACCCGTTGCTTGCCGAGGCGTCGGGGGTCGAGCACCGCAGCGCTGCGCGCGAAGTCCGGGTAGGGCAGGAAGGTCTGCACGCACGGGGGTTCCCCCGACCGCCCGCCGCCACACCCCGAACCGGTTGAGGGCGCACCGAGGGTCCACCAGCATGGCGCCATGCAGCCCGCAGCTCGACCGCCGGTCCTCGTCCCGCAGCTCGTCGACGACCCGGAGCGCGTGCGGCGGCTCGTCGAGGAGCAGGCCCCGTACTGGCCCGTCCAGCGCTACATGTCGAACGCGGCGGAGTACGCCACCCTCTCGGGGGACGACGAAGCCACGGAGATGGTCGTCGGCCCGGTGTTCCGGGGCGACTGGGCGTTCGGCGGCGAGACCTTCGCGGACGTCGACTGGCTGCTGCACCACCCGGCGCTCGTCGACGGCGCACGCCGGGTCTTCGACGCCGAGATCGTCAGGCCCGAGATCATCTACGCCAACCTGACCTGGCAGCTCCCGTTCCCGCAGGGCGCCGGGCACACCGACATCCCCGCGTTCCGCGGGTTCGACCGCACCGAGCACCCGGTGACCTTCCTGACGATCATGGGGCTCTCGGGCCTCTTCGAGGAGGAGCGGGTCAAGATCGCGACCGCCGTGTCGTGGTTCTACCGGGGTCGCGACGGCGGCTTCGAGTACTGGCCCGACGGCCCGGACGCCCCGTCGGTCGTGCACGAGGGCGCGATCGACAACACCGCGATCGTGGGCGACAACGACTTCATGTGGCACCGCGTCCGGCCCACCGGCCGGCCGGAGGACGGCATGGTCACCCTCACGCTCGACAGCGAGCTGCGGCGCGACGACGCGCCCGGCACCTGGCGCATCGTCACCGGCGACGAGGTCGTCGCGAACTTCCCGGGCGAGGAGCTGCGGGTGAGCCTGTCGTGGAAGGCGCGCGTGTTCACCTCCGCGGAGGACGCCCGCCGCCACGACGAGCACACCGACGACCTCGACCTCGACGAGGTGCTGCGACGCTTCTCGGCCGACCTGCGCGGCCGGGGCATCGACGTCGAGATCCCGGCGGACCCCGAGCGGGACCCGGACTTCATCCGCCTCCTGCAACGGACCTACGTGCGCTACCCCTCCACCTGAGCGCCCTCCACCTGGGCGTCGCCGCCCCGGGCGGTGCGCCGCTCGTGGACACCCCACCGCTACCCTCCATCGGCGCCTGCAGGGGGCGACGAGCGCGGAGGAGCGACGCTGAAGGGACGACGGACGACGAGGGCGGTCGGCGCGTGGGCCGTGCGCCTGCTGGTGGTGGGTGTGGTCGCCGCCGCGACGCTCCCGCCCTTCACCGGTGGTGAGCGCCGCACCGACACCGCGTCCATCCGCCGCTACGACGCGAGCATGGTGCTCGAGGAGGACGGCACCCTCCACCTCGACGAGCGCATCGTGGTCACGATGCCGCACGGCAAGCGCGGCATCTTCCGCATCTTCGACACCGGCGACCCGCGGCGCGCCGGCATCGAGCACCCCGTGGAGCTCGAGGAGGTCACGCGCAACGAGCGCTCGGAGCCGTACACCTGGGTCGACTCGGCGACCGGGACCAGGACGCTGCGCATCGGCGACGAGGACGTCTACCTCGACCCCGGCGACCACACCTACCGGATCCGCTCGACGACCACCGACGTGCTCGAGCCGGGCGACGACGGTGAGACGTGGTGGTGGTGGGACGTCGTCGGCGGCGGCTGGCAGATGTCCATGGACGCGGCACGCGTCGAGGTGGAACTGCCGGTCGAGCCGGTGCGGGCCGAGTGCGTCATGGGCGAGGGCGAGGAGCGTCCCTGCGACGCGACGGTCGAGGCCCGGCGCCTGGTCGTGGACGCCGGAGCGCTCCCGCCGTTCACGCCCGTGACGGTGCGGGTCGCGTTCCCCGCGGACGCGCTGCCCGACCCTCCGGCCGGTGACTCGCCGCTCGAGACGGTGCTGCTCTCGATCGCCGCCGCGCTGCTCGCCGGGGCGCTCGGGTTCTGGCTGCTGCTCGCGACGCGGGAGAAGGAGCCGGGCTTCCCGGTCCTGTTCGAGCCCCCGCAGGGTGTCGGACCCGCGCTCGCGGCGAGGGTGCTCTTCGAGGAGCACTCCCGCGACGACCTCCAGGCGACGCTCTACGCATTGGCGGACCGAGGGGTGCTGCGCCTCGAGGGCGACGACGAGCGCTGGACCGTCCGCCTCCTCGTGGACCCCTCCACCGTGCCGCTCGACCACCCGGAGCGCGCGGTGCTGGACACGCTGCGCCTCCGGGCACCCGAGGATGCCTTCGTCGTGTCGAAGACGAAGACGTCGGGCGAGCGGGTGTCCAAGGCGCGCACCGCGCTGCGCAAGGAGGTGGACTCGGCCGCAGCCGCCTACCTGCACCACTCGTCGCCAGGGATGGTCGCGAAGGTCCTCGGCTGGATCAGCATCGCCGGGGTGCTCGCGATCGTCGGCTTCCACCTCTTCGGCGACTCCGGCTGGCGGCCCTGGCCGCTGCTGGTCGGCCTCGCGACGTTCGCGGTCGTCTCGATGGGCATGGTGTTCGACCCCGGCGTCGCCACGAAGCGCACCAGCGCCGGCCGGGACCTGTGGTCGCGCGCCGGTGGCTTCGCCCGGTTCCTCACCACCGACTCCGCCGAGTCCCGCTTCGACGCGGCGAAGCACCTCGACTGGTACCCGCGCTACCTGCCGTGGGCGCTCGTGTTCGGCTCGGCCGACGCGTGGGCGCGCCGCTTCGAGGAGCAGGGCGTCGCGGTGCCCGACCCGCCGTGGATCCTGTGGGCCGGCCGGGGCAGGTACTCCGCCAGCCACATGAGCACTTCGTTCAACGCGGCGATCACCAGCGCCGCGGCTGCCTACGCGGCATCGCAGTCCTCCTCGGGCGGTGGCGGTGGCGGCGGTTTCTCCGGCGGGTCCGGTGGCGGCGGTGGCGGCGGAGGGTCCTGGTGAGCGCGGTGCCGCACCGGCGCGGCCCGGTGGTGTACGAACTCAGGGGAGCCAGCACCGGGAGGTCCCGCCCATGGGAGCACTGATCGTCGTCCTCGTCATCGTCGTGGTGCTCGTCGTCGCCATCGGCGGGTTCGTGGTCGTCGGCCTCAACCGGCTGCGCGGCCAGCGCGTCTCGGTCGACGAGGCCATGGCCGGCATCGACGTGCAGCTCACGCGGCGCTCCGACCTGATCCCGAACCTCGTCGAGACCGTCAAGGGCTACATGGGGCACGAGCGCCAGACCCTCGAGGCCGTGACCGAGGCGAGGGCCCGCGTCGACCGGGCGTCGGGGGTGCGCGACAAGGCCGCCGCGGACGGACAGATGCAGCAGGCGCTCGCGAACCTCTTCGCCGTCGCCGAGGCCTACCCGGACCTGAAGGCATCGGCGAACTTCCAGCAGCTGCAGTCGGAGCTGTCCCGCACCGAGGACCAGCTCGCGTTCGCACGGCAGTACTACAACGACGCGGTCGCGACGCTGAACCGCACCATGGTCACGATCCCGTGGTCGATGCTGGTGGGCATGTCGGGGGTCGAGAAGGGCGAGTTCTACGACGCACCCGAGGCGTCCACCGCGCCGCCCGAAGTCCGCTTCTGAACCCCCCGAGGCCCGCTTCCAACCGCTCCGCCGGAGGTACCGATGTCGAACGCCGCCAACCTCGGACTGCTCGCGCTGCGCGTGGCCGTGGGAGGGACGATGATCGCCCACGGCTACAACCACGTGTGGGGCGGCGGGAAGATCCCGGGCACCGGCCGCTGGTTCGCGAGCCTCGGCATGCGACCCGGGGTGCTGCACGCGTGGCTGGCGAGCCTGACCGAGCTCGGCGCCGGCGCGCTCCTGGTCCTCGGCCTGCTCCATCCGTTCGCGGCGGGTGCCTGCGCCGGGGTGATGGTCGTCGCGCTGGTCATCAACCACTGGAAGAACGGCTTCTTCATCTTCCGGCCCGGTGAGGGCTACGAGTACGTGCTGAACCTCGCCGTCGCGTCGCTCGCGCTCGCGGCGATCGGCCCTGGTGAGTGGTCCCTGGACCGCGCGCTCGGCATCGACGACTCGCTCGGGGGTTGGACCGGCGCGGTGATCGGCGCCGTGATCGGCATCGGCGGCGCGCTGGCGTTGCTCGTGGCCTTCTGGCGGCCCGAGCGCGAGGACGCCGCTGCGGGCTGAGCCCGCCCCGCGCCCGGAGCGA
>CBFGTJ010000145.1:0-8092 GCA_965651815.1 uncultured Microthrixaceae bacterium
GTCGGTATCGGTGGCAACGCTCATGTCGGCCTCCCTCTGCGGGTGTCAGATCATGAACCCCAGTCGGTCCGCGATCCTCGTGGCGAGCTCGGTGTCGCCCCCGAGCTCCAGGCGGTCGCGCACGTCCGCCGCGGCGACCCGGCCGCCTGCGAGGCGGAAGAACGTCGCGGAGTCCGTGCGGATGACGGCGTCCGCCGGCCGGTCCAGCTCGTCGACGACCTCCGCGCGGCCGGCGACGCGAACGTGCACGTCCCGGCGGACCGGCCCGGTGAGCGAGAACGTGACCGCGGCGCCCTCGGGCGCCGCGGCGCGCTTGCCCACCACGTAGCCGAGCGACCGGACGACCTCGTCGAGGGCCTCCTCGGCCGCGGGACCCCCGTCGTTGCCGGGCCGGCCGACCGCGTCGCGGACGTCCTGGTCGTGGAACCAGCAGTCGAGGATGCGGATCTGCATGAACCGCCCGTAGGTCGCCTCACCTGCGGGCGTCCACGACGGCGCGGCGAAGTCCTCCGCGGTCATCGAGCCCAGCGCCGCCGCCCGACGGTCGGTGACCTCCACGAACCGGTCGAGGACCTCTCGGGGGCGGAGCGCGCGCATCGCCTCCACCCACGCCTCGTTGGCGGCGCCGAGCTCGTTGCGGACGTGGGTGCGCGCCGCGAGGTCAGCAGGCGGAGGTGGCTGCGGCTCGCCCAGCAGGGTCGCCTCGATGCCGATGAGGTGGGCGACGACGTCCCTCACGTCCCAGGCGGGCAGCGCCGTCGGCCGCGACCACTCCTCGTCGCCGAGCGTCGCGAGCAGGTCGCGGATCGCCGCCCACTCGTCGACCAGGACCCGGACGATCCGCTCGTGCTCGGCACCGGTGGCGTCGCCCACCATGCGCACCCCCTCCGTCGCCGTCGTCCTCGCCGACGCTACCCCGCGCCTCCGGCGTCCCGCGCCGCACGGATGATGCGGCACACCTCGTCGGGGTCGTCGGTCAGGTGGAGGTCGTCGAGGTCGCGGGGATCGACCCGTCCGGGGCCGAGCAGGTGGGTGCGCATCCAGTCCAGCAGCGACGTCCAGTAGGTGTTGCCGACGAGCACGACGGGGAAGCGGGCGATCTTCTCGGTCTGGATGAGGGTCAGCGCCTCGAACATCTCGTCGAGGGTCCCGAACCCGCCCGGGTGGATCACGAACGCCTCGGCGTAGCGCACGAACATGAGGCGTCGCACGAAGAAGTAGCGGAAGTCCAGGTGGGTGTCGATGTAGGCGTTCGCCGCCTGCTCGTGCGGCAGCTCGATGTTGAGGCCGACCGAGCGCACCCCCGCGTCCCGCGCCCCGCGGTTGGCGGCCTCCATGATCCCGGGCCCGCCCCCGGTGATGATCGCGAAGCCCGCCTCGCCCAACCGGCGCGCGGTGCGGCGTGCGAGCAGGTACTCGGGGTGGTCGGTCGGCGTGCGCGCGGACCCGAACACCGACACCGCGGGACCGAGCTGCGCGAGCGCCTCGAAGCCGTCCTCGATCTCCGCGTTGATGCGGGCGAGCCGCTCGCGGTCGAGCTCGTCGAGCGGTCCCGGGGGTGGCGTGCCGAGGAGGTCCTCGTCCGCGGTGAGGGGTCCGAAGGGGATGAAGGTCATCTGCAGGTCCGGGGGAGTCGGGGGGTCGGAGGGGGCGTCAGCGCTCGGGCCGGGACGACGCCAGGGTGTACTCCCCGGACTCGGTGTAGGTCACGTCACCGACCGGTGACGGCGAGACGGCCTCCACCTCCGAGCGTGCTCGCAGCAGCATGCCGGTGTCGACCGCGTACCACTGGTGCTCCTCCTGGGTGCCGGTCTGGTCACCCGACATCGTCCGGTCCTGCCGGTAGTGGTGCGCGGGGACGTCCCGGTTGCCGATGCGCACGGTCTCGCGCCCGACGTAGGTGTTGGTCCCCTCCGTCACCACGGTGGTGCCCTGCTCCTCGCTGGTGCCCTCGCACCGGACCGGCCAGCTGTCGCCCGGCTCCGCATCCGCTCGCATCAGCACGTGCGGTGGGTCGCAGGTGAAGGTGCTGGTGTTCTCGATCAGGACGCCGAAGTCGAACGCCTGGTAGCTCTCGCCCGCGCGCTCGACCAGCGCACCGTCCTCGACGCAGAGCAGCTGGGCGCGCCAGTGGTGGGTGCTGTAGTCGAGCCGGATGCGCCAGCAGCCGCCGGGCTCGTGGGTGACGGTGGCGGGCATGGTCGGTCCCCACGCCTGGGTCGTGCCGAGCAGCGACAGGGACTCGGCGCCGTCCGCGTCGTAGCGGTACACCCCGGCCGGGGGCCGCTCGAGCGTCCCGTCGACGGGCGCAGCGTCGTCGTCCGCGCCCGTGCCCTGCTCACGGAAGCGTTCGATCACCTCGTCGGTGCGCACCTCGTCGGGTCCCCGACCCCACCAGATGGCCACCCCGACCGCGACAACCACCAGCACCACGGCGCCCAGCGCGAGCACGAGCGCCCGGCGCGCCCCGCGACCGCCTCGGGTGGGGCGTGGTGGGTCCTCCGTCGTCGGCGCGGCCACGCCAGAACGGTAGACCGCGCGGGTCGAGCGAGGCCGGGTCCTGCAGGTTCAGTGCGAGGGTTCGCCGACCGGGGCTCCGTCGCGGAACGGCGGCGGCGTGGGCAGCCCGTCCGCCGCAGGGTCCGCGGGCGGTGGCAACGGGACCTCGGCGGGGTCCGGGGCGGCCGCCACCTGCTCGACGGGCGGCTCCACGGGAGCGGGTGCCTCCCGCTCCGCTCGCTCCAGGTCCTCCATGTCGATGGAGCCGGAGGGCCCGGGCGTCGCGCTCTTCGCGTCCGGGCGGGTGAAGTACAGGTCGAGCACCCGGTCCACGAGCGCGGGAGTCACGTGCCGGGCGAGGTTCTCGTAGCTCATGATCGCCTGCGCCAGCTCGCACACCACGCCGGGCAGGTAGGCGCGCAGCTCGCCGTCGCCGCGGGCCCGGGCGACCTCGCGCAGGCGCGTCGCCGCCGCGGCGTCGACCGTCATGCCACGCTTCTCGGCCACCCGGGCGAGGATCCAGTCGAACTGATCGTCGGTGCAGGCACCGATGTAGACCTTGTTGTGGATGCGGCGGAAGAACGCCTCGTCGCCCAGCTGGGAGGGGTCCAGGTTGGTCGACAGGACCGCCTTCACCTCGAAGGGCACCTCGATCTTGCGCCCGTGCAGGGTGAGGTAGTCGACGGCCCGGTCCAGCGGGACGATCCACCGGTTGAGCAGGGCATCGGGCGTCATCGCCTGGCGACCGAAGTCGTCGATGACGAGCACGCCGTTGTTCGCCTTGAGCTGCAGCGGTGCGAGGTAGACCCCGGTGTCGCGGTCGAGCTGCAGGTCGAGCATCCCGGCGTGCAGCTCGCCGCCCGCGATCACCGCCGGCCGCTGGCAGGCGACCCACCGGCGGTCAACGCCGTGCGGGTGCTCGGGGAGGGGCGTGTGCAGCGTCGGGTCGAACACCGACACGATCTGCCCGTCCACCTCGATGCAGTGGGGCACCAGCACCGTGTCGCCGTAGGCGCGCACGACCCGCTCCGCGATGCTCGACTTGCCGGTGCCCGGGGGGCCGTACAGGAAGATGGCGCCCTCACCGTGGATCGCCGGGCCGAGCTGGTCGAGCAGGTCCGGGGCGATCACGAGGTCCGAGAAGGACCGCGCCAGCAGTTCCCGGTCGAGGTGGAGCTTCGGTCGCTGGGCGCGCACGACGCGCGCGTAGAGGTCGAGGGGGACCGGCAGGGGGCCGGCGTAGCGGCTCTCCCTCGACCGCTGCAGCGCCAGCTCGTGGCCCGCCTCGGTGACGCTGATCACGTAGGCGCGGCCGTCCATCCCGTCGTACTCGATGAGCTTGCGGTGCCGCAGTCCGTTGAGGAGCGACTCGACCACGCTGATGGAGACGTGCAGCTTCTCGGCCAGGGTGGTCATCGGGGTGCGGCCCTCGAGTACCGCCCGCCGCAGGAGGACGTCCTCCATGAGCGTCTGGCTGAGCCCGAGGCCCTCCGGTCGCAGCGGCGTGGAGACGTCCGGCTCGTCGTGCTCGTGGTTCGCGTGCATCGTCGTGAACATCGGCGCACCCGGTGGCGTCGTTGAGCAAATGCCGGGCCCCGGGGACGCGGGAGCGCCCCGGGGCGGGACCGGCCCCGGGGCGCCCACCACCCCGATCCACTTGTCACCGTGCGGGCCGGCTGCCCGCACGGTGCCTCCCTCAGTGGCCGGCTCCCGCCGGCAGCTCCACGTCACCCGCCTGGAACAGGCCCATCGCCCCCTTGCTGGCGTTGGAGAACTTGTGGGTGACGAGCGGGTAGAAGCCCTCCTCCTCGAGGTCGAACTCGACGAACCCGCCCTGTGCGGGCTGCAGGTCCAGGGCCTGGGCCCCGCCACGGCGCTCGTCGGGCCGCAGGTGGTACGTCCCCTCCTTGAAGAGGGTGTCGAACACCGTGCCGACCACGTGGAACGAGGAGTTCTCGGACGGCCCGGCGTCGACCACCCAGGCCCTGATCCGCTCGTGGGGCTCGACCCGGATCGGCTGGTGGGCGTACTGGTTGTGGTAGCCGTTGAAGACGACGGCGTCCCACTCGTCCTGCATCATCTTCGTGAGGTCGCCCTCCTTGCCCTGGGGGCCGAGGTACAGCTCGTGCTGGACGAACACGAACTCGTGGTCCACGGGCGCCAGGTCCGGCGGGTCGATGATGATCGCCCCGAACATCCCGTTGCCGATGTGGTGCAGCGTCGGGTTGGTCCCGCAGTGGTACATGAACGCCCCGGCGTGCTCCGCCTTGAAGTTGTACTGGAGCGACTCGCCCGGCTGGATGGTGCGCATCTCGTCGTCCCAGGCCACCTCGGAGGCGTGGAAGTCGATCGAGTGGCCGATCTCGCCCTCGTTGACGAGGGTGATCTCGAACACGTCCCCGACCTTGCCCCGCAGGATCGGTCCCGGGACCTGGTCGTCGAAGGTCCACATCTTCTGGGTGACCCCGGGGGCGACCTCGATCTCGGTCTCGGTGGCCCGCAGCGTCAGCTTGTGGACGGTGCCGCCGGGTGCGGGCTGGAGGGTCGGATCGCGGGCCTCCCAGTCGTCCCCCGGCGTGGCGTTCGCGTCGATCGTGGCGAAGTCGCCCTCGTCACCGGCCGGGGCCGCGGCGTGCTCCGCCGAACCGCCGTGCTCCGCGCCGACCACGACGATGTCCATGACCATTCCGGCCTCCTTGTGGCCCGGGACGGTGCACCACGCCTGGGTGCTCGCCTCGAACGAGCCGAGCTCCACCGTCTCGGTGGCGCCGGGCTCGAGCAGGGACGATCCCTCCTTGCCCTCGACCTTCACGTCATGCGGCATCGTGCCGACGTTCTCGACCTCGAGGATCAGGTCCTGGCCCGGCGACACCTCGATCGACGCCGGGGTGATGGTCATCTCGTCGAGCTTGACCTCCACGGTGAGCGGCTCCGTCGAGCCTCCGCCCGCCCCGCCGGCGGCAGCACGGGTTCCGTTCGACGGCAGCCACAGCCCGACCACGGCGAGCGCCAGTGCCAGCAGCGACACGGTCACGCCGAAGAACGCGACGGTCCACGGGCTCGTGGAGGACCTCGTCGCGTGGGGGGTGGTGGTGTCCATTCGCGCCTCCTTCTCGATGAGTCCTATAGTAGAGGACTTAAGGATCAGGGAGAACCCTCGAGGGCGGTGGCGGAGGGCACATCCACGGCGGCCCCGGGAAAGTCCTATAGTTGTTCGCTATGCGACTTGAGGTCACGAGGAAGAGCGACCTGGCCGTGAAGACGCTCGTCGCGCTCTCACGCACGGAAGGCCGGCTCAAGGCCTCTGCACTCGCGGACGAGACCGGGGCGACCCCCGGGTTCATGCCGCAGGTGGTCTCACCGCTGGTCCGCAAGGGGTGGGTCTCCTCGGACCCCGGGCCGACCGGCGGTTACGCGCTGCAGGTCCCGCCGGAGGAGATCTCCGTCCTCGACGTGATCGAGGCGATCGAGGGGCCGACCGACACGACCCACTGCGTGCTCGCCGACCGGCCCTGCGGGGAGACCGGCTTCTGCTCCCTGCACGGCCCGTGGAGCTCGGCCCGCGACCTGCTGCTCGGCGGGCTCGCCAGCGTCTCGGTCGCGGACGTCCGGGACGGGCTCGTGCTCCAGCCCCGCTCCTCGGCGAACTGACCCGGACCCCGCACGCGGACCGGCCCCGCACGGGCTCTTTGGGGGAGAGGGAAGCGGGGCCGGTCGTCGCTGTGGGGAGGGATTGCCCAGCTCCTACCCACGGACGCGGGATCCAAAACCACGCCGCTCGGCGCCGCGCCCACCGACGGCGCGCCGCGCCGCCCACGCTGCGGCCGCGGCGGCGAGTGCGGCCCCGGCGACCAGCGGCGCGCTCGGTCGGGACACCTCGAGCGGTGCGCGCAGCGGCCCCACCGGGCGCAGCGAGCCCGGGTCGCCGGTGTCGACGACCCAGGTCGCGGCCAGCTCGGTGGCGGGGTCGGTCCCGCTCGCGTCCACGAGGTGCCACGCGGCCGAGACGTGCCGGGGCGTCACCTCGAGGGTCGTGAAGCCCCACGACTCGACCTCGTACCAGCTCGCACCGTCCGCGGTCCCCGCAAGTGCGCTCGCCACCTTGCGCCACCCCCGTGGCAGCTGGCGGCCCATCGGCGTGGACGAGACGGACGGCACGACGAACTCCGGGGCGACCGCGGGCACGCCCGGAGCGAGGTGCCCGTCGAAGACCCATGAGGAGTGCACGTCCCCGGACACGATCACCGCATCCGAGCCCCGCGCCGCGAGCCAGCGGGCGACCCGCTCGCGCTCGGCCGGGTAGCCGTCCCACTCGTCGAGGCACACGCCCGCACCGTCGACCAGCCCGTACCCGCTCGGCGCGCCCTCGAGCAGGGTCGCGCCCGTGGGGACCGGGAGCGCCATCGGGTGCATCGTCACCTGGGTCGCGAGGAGGCACCACCTGGCGCTGCGGTCCGCGATGCGGTCCCGCAGCCACGCGCGTTGCGGTTCGCCCAGGAGCGACCTGTCGGGATCCTCGAGCGGCCCCGCGCCGGGATCGCCCGCCTGCTGGTCGCGACCCGCGATGCGGGTGTCGGTGACGACGAGCTCGGCGAGGTCGCCGGCCCGGAACGACCGCCAGAGGCGGGTGGGGTCCGACGGGTCCTCCAGGCGGGCGGGCAGCCACCGCTGCCGCGCCCCCGCGGCGGCGAGGAGCCGTTGGGCCCACGGCCCGTGCTCCTCCTCGTCGTGCCCCTTGGCGCCGCCGGCCCACGCGTTGTCCGCGATGTCGTGGTCGTCCCAGATGGTGATCATCGGGTGCCGGGCGTGCAGCGCCTGCAGGGCCGGGTCGGCGCGCAGCTGCGCGTAGCGACGGTCGTAGTCCTCGAGGGTCACGCAGTCCCGGTCCGGGTCCTGGGTGCGCTCGCCCTTGCCGCGCGTCTCGTAGATGTAGTCACCCAGGTGCACGACCACGTCGACGTCCGCCTCGGCGACGGCGCGGTAGGCGGTGAGGTGGTTGATCGAGTGGTCGGCGCAGCACACGAGCGCGAGCCGCCACGACCCGGCTGCGCCGTCGGGCGCGGTCCGGGTCCGCCCACGCGGTGAGGCGACCCCGTCCGCGCGGAACCAGTACAGGTGGTCGGTGCCCGGACGGAGGCCGTCGACCGCGACGGTGGCCACCCGGCTGTCGGGATCCACCGGCACGGTGCCGGACCGGACCTGCCCGCGCGGCCCGCCGTGCGCCGCCCGTTCCGCGAGGTGCCACCGGACCCGCTCCGCACCCTCGACGCGGGTCCACAGCAGGACGCCGTCGGGGACGGGGTCGAAGCTCGCTACCCCGTGGGTGAAGGTCGCCGCGGTGCTCATCGTGTCGCCCGATCCACGCCCGCCCATGCCCCGACGGGCATCGGTCCACACATGGGACGGCCCGGGCGGTGTGCCCGGGCCGTCGAGATCAGCGCTGTCGATGGTCAGCGCACGGGCGCCGTGGCGCTCAGAGGTGGCGTCCGCACACGGGCCACGGGCTCGACCCGGAGCGGGCGTGCAGCGTGCGGGCCATCGCGTCCTGGTCGGCCGGCGAGGCGGCCGCCGGGTCCACGCCCACCAGGTGGGG
>CBFGTJ010000146.1:0-8050 GCA_965651815.1 uncultured Microthrixaceae bacterium
GGCACCTTGTACGCCGCCAGGTGCTCGAGTAGGAACGCGCGCACGGCCTCGGTGTCGACCTCGCACCCGGGCGCCGGTTGCACCACCGCGGCGACCCGCTCCCCGAGCCGCTCGTCGGGCACGCCGAACACCGCGCCCGCGCCGACCGCCGGGTGCTCGAGCAGCACCCGCTCCACCTCCGCCGGGTAGACGTTCGCGCCGCCCCGGAGGATCACCAGCGCCGTGCGGTCGCGCACGTGCAGGTGGCCGTCCTCGTCGAGGAACCCGAGGTCGCCGGTGTGCAGCTCCCCGCCGGCGGTGACCTCGGCGCTCGCGTCCGGCCGGTCCCAGTAGCCGAGCACCAGCCGGTAGCGGTCGTCCGCGGGCGCGACCCGGATCTCCCCGGTCGCCCCGGCCGGCAGGGTCGACCCGTCCTCACCCGCGATGCGCACCGACAGGTGGGGCAGCGGCCGGCCGGACGCCCCGGGCACGTGGCCTGCGCCCCCGGGCGCGTCGATCGAGACCACCGTCGGCGCCTCGCTCAGCCCGTAGGTGGCGACGACCTCCAGCCCGAACTTCTCACGGAACGCGTCGCGCACCACCTCGGGGCAGTCCGCGCCGCCGGTCCAGACCTCCTCGAGGCTGGCGAGGTCGGCGGGGTCGATGTCGTCGCGCCGCGCGAGGTCGTGCAGCAGCGGGGGCGGGCCGTTCCACACCGTGATGCGTTCGTCGCGGATCCACTCCGCGACGCCCGCCGCGTCGATCCGGTCCATCACCACCGAGGTGCCGCCCGCCTGCGAGACGAGCAGCGTCGTGAGGACCGCCATGTTGAGGATGGTGAACGGGAAGCAGTCGCCCTTGCGCAGCGACGGCCCCCACCCGCGCGTCCCGACGAGCACCGCGCCCGGCACGAGCAGGTTGTGCTGGGAGTGCACCGCGCCCTTGGGGCGCCCCGTCGTGCCCGAGGTGTACGCGATGCCGGCGGGTGCGAACGGGTCGATCCGGACCCCGACCGGCCCGTCGTGCGCGGCGTCGAGCGCGGCACGCCACTCGTCCACCCCCACGACCGGGACGCCGGCGTCGTCCAGCCCGTCCTCGGACAGGAGGAGGGACGCGCCGCAGTCCTCGAGCATCCAGCGCTGCTCCGGGGCCGCGAGCGCCCGGTTGATGCCCACCCAGACCGCACCGAGGCGCATCGCCCCGTGGAACGCGACCACCACGTCGGCCTCGTTGGGGAGCGACGCGGCGACCCGGTCGCCAGGGCGGATCCCCATGCCGGCGAGCGCCTCGGCCGCCCGGTTCGCCGCCCGGTCGAGCTCCGCGTAGGTGAGTCGCCGGGTGCGCGTGACGAGGGCGACCCGGTCGGGGTCCTGGGCGAGGGTCCGGTCGAGCACCTCGGCGACCGTGGCGGGCGCGTCGTGCATGCGCGCCGACCGTACTCGGCCGACTAACGTTCGTGTCATGTTCCGTGGGGGGTCCGGAGCCGCGTCGAGGGAGGGGCCCGGTGGACGACGCGCTCGGTGAGGAGGCCACGGAGCTGCGCCTGCGGCTGCGGACGCTGATCGCCGAGCACTTCCCCGACGACTTCCTCGGCGCGTTCACCGACGACCCGGCCGACCTCGAGGCCACCCAGCGCTTCTGCAAGGTGCTGGCCGAGGAGGGGCTGCTCACCGTCGCCTGGCCGGAGGAGTACGGGGGAGGCGGCGGCTCGGTGTGGGCCCAGACGGTGGTGCGCGAGGAGATGTGGGCGCACCACGAGCCCCGCGGCCCCCAGTACATGGGGCTGAACTGGGTGGGGCCGGCGATCATGGCGCACGGCACCGACGAGCAGCGCCGCCGCCACCTGCCGCCCATCGCCGCGGGCGAGGTCATCTGGTGCCAGGGGTTCAGCGAGCCCGAGGCCGGCTCCGACCTCGCGTCCCTCCGCACCCGCGCCGAGCCCGACGGGGACGGCTGGCGCATCACCGGGCAGAAGATCTGGACCTCCTACGCGGGCATGGCGCAGTGGTGCGTGCTCGCCGCACGCGTCGGAGCGGGCCAGGGGCGCGAGGGCATCACGCTGTTCCTGGTCCCGATGGACGCCCCGGGGATCACCGTGCGGCCCATCGGGTCGATGCTCGGCCCGCACCACCTCAACGAGGTGTTCCTCGACGGGGTGCCCGCCGGTGCGGACGCGGTGCTCGGCGGGGTCGGCGAGGGGTGGGCGGTCATCAAGACCGCGTTGGCCCACGAGCGGGTCGGCATCGCCCGCTACGCGCGGTGCGAGCGGCTGCTCTCCGCGCTGGCCGCGGAGCTCGGTGACGATTGGGACGAGCTGCCCGCGTCGCTGCACGACGCGTGGATGCGCGCGCTGGTCGACGTGCGCGTCGCACGGCTGCTCGCCCATCGGGCGGTGCACGCCCAGGCGGCCGGCAGCGTGGCGGACGCCCCGGCGTCGACCGCCCGCATCGCGGTGACCCGGGCGGACCAGTCGGTGGCCGAGGTGCTCTTCGACGCGCTGGAGCACCGGGCGCTGGAGGCGGGACCGGGCGCGCCCCTGCACGGCGCGGTCGAGGACCACTGGCGCTACGCGCAGGCCGCGACCGTCGCGAGCGGGACCATCGAGGTGCAGCGCCTGCTGGTGTCCCGCGAGCTGCTGCGTGACGGGGCGAGCGGCCGACCTGCACCGGACCTGCCCGACGAGGCGAGCGAGCTGGGGGAGGCGGCCCGGCGCGCGTTCGACGCGCTGGGCGGCGTCGCGGCCGCTCGCCGGGCCGAGCTCGACCCCGGGGCGCGCCGCGTGGAGGTCGCGCCGGTGCTGCACCGGCTGGGCGTCGACGGGATCGACCCCCGTTCGGACGAGGTGTCGCTCGCCGCGGCCGCGGTGCTGTGCGAGGCCGCCGGCCGTGTGGCGCTGCCCTACCCGGTGGCGGCGGTGCTGGTGCGCGACGGCCAGGGCCGGCCCACCGCGGCGGTGTCGCCCCGGGCGGCCCGCGTCGACCACGGCGACCTGTTCGGGAGCTGGAGGGTCGGCAGCGTCACCGGCCCGGGCGGCACCGGTGCGCCACGCCCGGGCTCGGGTGGCCGCCTCGGCCCCTTCGTGGCCGAGGTGGACCTCGACCCCGGATCCGAGCCAGCCGACCCGGCGGACGTCCTGCTGCACCTGTTGCTCAGCGCGTGGGGCGTGCTCGGCACCGTCGAGCGAGCGCTCGAGCTGGCGGTCGACCACGTCACGCAGCGCGAGCAGTTCGGCAAGCCGCTCGCCGCGTTCCAGGCCGTGCAGTTCCAGCTCGCCGACGCGGCGGTCGCCACGGCCGGCCTGCGCGAGCTCGCGAGCGAGGCCCTGCGGCGCTGGCACTCCCGTCGCGCGGGTGCGCGCGCGGACGTGCTCGCGTTGCGGCTCCAGTCCCAGGAGGTCGCCCGGTCGGTGCTGCGCACCGCGCAGCAGCTGCACGGGGCCGCGGGCGTGTGCGACGAGTACGACGTGTCGGTCCTCGCCCGCACGGTGCAACCCGCGCTGCGGCTCGCCGGCGGTGCGGCCCGCTCGGGTGCCGACCTGCTCGACGCCGTTCGGGCCGACGGGTTCGCCGGCCTGTTCCCCCACGGCGCCGACCTCGCCCCGCGCCGGGCCGGGGTGGGGGCGGGATGACGACGTTCGAGGGCCCGCCGCTGTCGTCGCCGGGGTGCCCCGCACCCTCCACCCTCGGCGCGTTCGTCATCGACGTGGCGGCCCGGTTCGGTCCCCGCGAGGCGGTCGTCCTCGACGACCCGCTGCTCGGCGGGTCGACGGTGCGCTGGACCTACGAGCGGCTGGCGGAGGAGTCGCACCGCATCGCCGGCGCGCTGCTCGCCGCCGGGGTCGGGGTGGGTGACACCGTCGGGATCGTGATGGGGAACCGTCCGGAGGCGCTCGCCGCGATCTTCGGTGCCGCGCTCGCCGGCGCGGTCGCCGCGCCGATGTCGACCTTCGCGACGCGCCCGGAGCTGCAGGCGCTGTTCGAGCGGTGCCGGCCGCGGGTGCTGCTCGCCCAGACCCGGCTGCTCGACCGCCGGCTCGGCGCGGACGTGACCTCGGTCGCCGGGACCGGGGCGGAGCGGGTCGCGGTGCTCGGGGAACCGTCGTGGGACGAGCTGCTGGCCGGCGCCGCGGCCGTGCCCGACGCGGCGGTCGAGGAGCGTGCCGGGTGCCGCTCGGTCGACGACCCGGCGCTGGTCATCTGCACCTCGGGCACGACGAGCGAACCCAAGGCGATCCTGCACGCGCACCGGTCACCCACGCTGCAGTTCCGGCTGCAGGCCCGCATCTTCGGGCGCGACGAGGGCTCCCGCGTGTTCAGCGCGCTGCCGCTGTTCTGGACCGCCGGGCTCAACACGGCGGTCGGCTCGACGCTCGCCGCGGGTGGGTGCTGGGTCGCCCAGGAGACCTTCGACGCCGGCGCGGCGCTCGGGCTCATGGCGCGCGAACGGGTGACCGAGCCCTACACGCTGCCGCACCAGACCGCCGCGCTCGCCGAGCACCCCGACTGGGAGTCGGTCGACCTGTCGTCGCTGCGCTGCGTCTACGGCAAGGGTGCCTACGCCCGGCACCCGACGGTGCGGGGCGACACGGGCTGGATCATGCCGGTCGGCTACGGCCTGTCCGAGACCTGCGCGTTCGTCAGCGCCCACCCGTCGCACACCCCGCGGGAGCGTGCCCGGATCGGCCACGGCGACCTGCTCCCCGGGGTGCGCCTGCGGGTGCTCGACCCTGCCACCGGCCGCGAGCTGGGTCCCGGCGAGCCCGGGGAGCTGGCCGTCGCGGGTCCGACCCTCATGCTCGGCTACCTGGGCCGCGGTGTGCCCCGGGGTCTCGACGAGGACGGCTTCTTCCGGACCGGGGATGCCGGCCACGTCGACCCCGACGGCAACCTCCACTACCAGGGCCGGCGCACCGAGATGATCAAGACCGCCGGCGCGAACGTGTCGCCCGCGGAGGTCGAGGTGCAGCTGCGGGCGTGCCCGCCGGTGAAGCTCTCCCGCGTCGTCGGTGTGCCCGACGAGCGCCTCGGCCAGGTGGTCGTCGCGTGCGTCGTGCTGCGCGACGGGCAGCACGCCACCGAGGACGGCATCCGCTCGTTCCTGCGCGACCGCGTCGCGGCGTACAAGGTGCCGCGCCACGTGCTGTTCCTCGAGGAGCGCGAGGTCCCGATGACCGGCGGCGACGCGAAGGTGCGCGACGACGGCCTGGTGCGTCTCGTGCAGGAGCGCCTCGGCGCCGTGGGCGCCGCGAGCGAGGGAGGACCATGAGCACCGACCCGACGACCACCGCGCCGCTGACACCCGACCCCGGCGACGACGGCGGGCTCGACGTGTCGGACCTCGACCGCCACATGGGCGTGCCGATGGAGCCCGGGGAGCTCGCCGAACCCGTCGCCGTCAACGACATCCGCCGGTGGGTGCAGGCGATGCACTACCCGAACCCGCTCCACTACGACGAGCGCTGGGCCTCCGAGAGCCGATGGGGCGGGATCGTCGCGCCGCAGTCCTTCACCGTCGCCTGCGACACCAGCCACGGCGCGTCGCCGGCGCAGGTCGGCAGGATCCCCGGCTCGCACCTCATCTTCGGCGGCGACGAGTGGTGGTTCTTCGGGCCCGTGGTCCGCCCCGGCGACCGCCTCGTCTGCCACCGCATGCCCTACGACTACCGGGTCGCCGAGACCCGCTTCGCCGGCCCGACCTGCTTCCAGCGCGGCGACACCCTCTACATCAACCAGCGCGGCGAGCGCGTCGCGCTGCAGCGCTCCACCTCGATCCGGTACCGGGTGCGCGCGGCGAAGGAGCAACAGCTGTTCACCTCCGCCGACGGCGGCCCGGCCGGCGAGCGGTCGCGGGGCGACGACGGGGAGCCGACCTGGACCGACGAGCAGCTCGCCGAGCTCGAGCAGCGCAAGCTCGCCTTCATCGACCAGATCCAGCAGCTCGGCCACGAGCCGCGCACGTTCTCGTCGGTGTCGGTCGGCGACCGCCTCGCCGAGCACGTCATCGGCCCGCACAGCCTCGCCAGCTTCACCACCGAGTGGCGCGCCTACCCGATGACCGTGTGGGGCGCGACCGCGAAGGGGCCCACCACCGTGCGCGCCGAGGAGCTCGGCTACACCAAGGAGATGGCGGGGTTCGAGGGCGACCGGCGGATGGAGCGGGTGAACCCGGAGCTGACCGACGGCGCCTACTACGGCCCCTCCCGCGGGCACCTGCAACCCCGGTGGGCGCGGCACGTCGGCATGCCCCGGGGCTACGGGTACGGGGCGTCGATGGGGGCGTGGATCCTCGACTACGTGGCCGCGTGGGCGGGGGAGTGGGGGCGCATCGTGCACTCCGACGCCCAGTACCGGAACCCCGCGTTCACCGGGGACGTGACCTTCCTCACGGGGGAGGTCGTCGACACCCGGGTCGAGCGCAAGCGCCGCCACGTCGCGGTGGTGCAGGTCGACATGCGCAACCAGGACGACGCCGTGATGGCGAAGGCCACGGTCGACGTGGAGCTCCCCGAGCCGTGACCGGACCGGGCGCCTCGCCACGACGCATCTACTCGACCGCGCCCCTGCGCGGGCCGGGCCTGGACCTGCTGCGGGAGCTGGGCGAGGTCGTGGTGGACCCGTGGATCGACCACCGGCCCCTCCGCCTGCTCGGGGCGGAGGCGCTCGCCGCGGAGGTGGCCGAGCGGGGGGCGAGCGTGCTGGTCTGCGAGGCGGACGAGTGCCGAGGTCCGGTGCTCGACCTGCCGCTCGAGGCGATCGGCTCCACCCGGGGCGACCCCACGAACGTGGACGTGGCGGGCGCGACCGCCGCGGGCATCCCGGTGCTGCGCGCGCCCGGCCGCAACGCGGACGGGGTGGCCGAGCTGGCCGTCGGGCTGCTGCTCGCCGCGACGCGCCGGATCGTCGCCGCGGATCGCGACGTCCGCGAGCAGCAGGTGTTCCGTGACGGCTCGATCCCGTACCAGCGGTTCCGCGCGTGGCAGCTCGCCGGCAGGACCGTCGGCATCGTCGGGCTGGGTGCGGTGGGGCGCGCCGCGGCGTGGCGCTTCGAGGGCCTCGGCATGCGGGTGATCTCGGCGGACCCGTTCGCTCCCGACGCCACCCACGAGCTCGACGACCTGCTCGCGGAGGCCGACGTCGTCTCGGTGCACGCCGCGGTCACCCCCGACACGGTCGGGCTGATCTCCGCGGAGCGCATCGCGAGGATGCGCGAGGGGGCCGTCTACCTGAACACCGCCCGCGCGGCGCTGCACGACCTGGATGCGCTGACCGAGGCGCTCGCCTCCGGGCACCTCTCCGCAGTCGGGCTCGACCACTTCGAGGGGGAGCAGCTACCCGCGGGTCACCCGCTGACGACGATGGACGGCGCCGTGCTCACCCCGCACATCGGCGGCGCCACCTACGACACCGAGGCCAACCACACGATGCTCATCGCCACCGGTTTGCGCGACCTGCTCGACGGCAAGGCCCCACCGAACCTGGTGAACCCGGAGGTGCTCGACCATGGGTGACGCGACCGACTCCCCGACGACCACCCCCGAGGCGGTGCTCGCCGCCGCCAAGGCGATGCTCGCCGAGGGACTCGTCGTCGGCACCGCCGGCAACCTGTCGGGTCGGCTGCCCGGCGGGCTGGTGTGCCTCACCCCGTCGACGGTGCCCTACGACACGATGACCCTCGACGACCTGGTCGTGGTCGACATGGACGGCGAGGTCGTGCGCGGCGAGCGTGGCCCGACCACCGAGAAGGACCTGCACCTCGCGACGCTGCGGGCGCACCCCGAGCTCGGCTCGGTGATCCACACCCACGCGGTGCACGCCACGATGTTCGCGGTGGCCCGCGAGCCGATCCCCGCCGCGATCGAGGAGGTCGTCGTGTACCTCGGCGGCGACGTGCCGTGCTGCGAGTACCGGCCGACCGGATCCGCGGAGCTGGGTGAGGTCGTGGCGGCCGCGCTCGCGGACCGCGGTGCCGCGCTGCTGGCCAACCACGGGCTCGTCACCTGCGGCCCGACCCCGGAGGTCGCGCTCCACAACGCCGAGCTGGTGGAGCGCACCGCCAAGATCATCTGGGGCGC
>CBFGTJ010000147.1:0-7968 GCA_965651815.1 uncultured Microthrixaceae bacterium
ACCGAGCTGCGCTACCTCCTCGGCCGGTCCGGCGCCCGCATCGCCATCGTTCCCGGTGCGGACGCCAAGCGCGATCCCGTCGGCGTCGTCCGGGAGCTCCGCCCCGAGCTGCCGGAGCTGCGCGCCGTCGGCGGCATCGGCGCCGAGGGCACCGACTTCGACGTCATCGACGTCGCGACCCGGGTCGAGGCCGGCCTCGTGCGCACCCAGGACCCGGACGACCCCCGGTACGTGATGGTCACCTCGGGCACGACCGGGGTGCCGCGCATGTCGTTGTGGACCGACAACAACCTGTGGGCCTTCATGGAGGCCTACATCGACTGCGCCGACCTCCAGCCCGCCAGCGTGTCGGTCGGCCTGGCCCCCGCGAGCACGGGCGCCATCGGCTACGTCTACCCGGTGCTGGCCCCGCTGCTCGTGGGCAGCACCTCGGTGCTGCTCGAGCGCTGGTCACCGGCGGCCGCGCTCGACCTCGTCGAGCGGGAGCAGCCCCAGGCGATCACCGCGGTGCCCACCCAGCTGGTGAAGATCCTCCAGGAGCCGTCGCTCGAGCAGCGCGACCTGACCTCGGTGCGCGTGGTCACCAACGCCGGTGCCGCGATGCCCCAGGACGCGGCGGAGGAGATCGAGCGCATCTTCGGCGCCCGCACCCAGGTGGTGTACGGCGCGACCGACGGGGGAGTGCCGGCGATGACCCGGCTCGACGACCCCAAGGAGAAGCGGCACACCACCGTCGGGCGCATCCTGCCGCACGCCGAGGTGCGCATCGTCGACCCCGACGGGGAGGAGGTGCCCCGCGGCGAGCGGGGCGAGATCTGGTGGCGCGGCCCGATCAAGCACCTCGGGTACCTCAACGAGCCCGAGATGACCGACGCCGCGTTCCACGGCGACGGCTGGTACCGCTCCGGCGACCTCGGGGTCGTCGACGAGGACGGCTACCTCAGCGTGGTCGGCCGCGTGAAGGACCTGATCATCCGGGGCGGCCAGAACATCAGCCCCACCGAGATCGAGGCCGCGGTCGCGAAGCACGACGCGGTCGCGGACGTCGCGGTCGTGGGCCTGCCCGACCCCGTGTACGGCGAGCGGGTGTGCGCGTGCGTCGAGCTGCGGCCCGGTCGCACGCTCGAGTTCGAAGAGCTCGTCGCGTTCCTCCGCGCGGGAGGCCTCACGACCTACAAGCTGCCCGAGCGCCTCGAGGTGTTCCCCGAGCTGCCCAAGAGCGCCGGCGGCAAGATCAGCAAGGTCGAGCTGCGCCAGCTCGTGCTGGACCGGGAGGGCGACGGTGGCTGACCACGAGGCGATGATCCGCCGCTACTTCGATGCGCTGGAGTGCTTCGACGTGGACGAGGTGCTCGAGTGCTTCACGCCCGACGCGCTCTACTCGCACCCGCCGTACCGCACCGAGGGGCCCGGCGCCCCGCGCCACGAGAGCAGGGGGCTGGACGAGCTGCGCGCCCTGATGGAGCGGCGCGGCAAGCGGTCGGTCATCCACGACATCGACGTCGTCGCCTCCAAGGGCGACGAGGCGTTCGCCGGTGGGTGGATCCGGGACGGCGACGAGGTCGTGGGCTCGTGGGTCTCGCGCATCCGGTTCGCGCCGGACGGGCGGATGTCCCGCTACGTGGCCTACGCGAGCGTGCCCGCGGCAGCCAGGGAGTAGCAGCGTCGGGGCCCGGCTCGGCGAGCACCTGGCCACGGCGTGGGAATTCCGTCACAAGCCTGACAATCATGCATATAGAATCCGTCCCATGACGGACGATCGGGGCGGATCGCTCCCCAGTGTCGCCGGCCTCCCGGTCGCGGTGCTGGGACTGGGCAGCATCGGGGGACGGATGGCGGCGCGCCTCCTGGCAGCGGGGGCCGACCTGTCGGTCTGGAACCGCTCGCCCGGGCGCGCCGAGCCGCTGGCCGCGGACGGGGCCCGAGTGGCGCCGAGCCCCGCGGCGGCCGGCGAAGGCGCCGAGGTCGCGGTGCTCGCGCTCACCGACGACGCCGCGGTGCGCGCGGTGGTGACCGGCGAGGGCGGCCTCCTGCAGGCCGAGCGCCCGCCGAAGCTCGTCGTGGACACCTCCACGACGCACCCCGACACCGCGCGCGAGCTCGCGCAGGCGTGCAGCGACCGGGGCGTGCACTTCATCGACTCGCCCCTCACCGGCGGCGCCGCGAAGGCCGAGGACGGCACGCTCACGCTGATGTGCGGCGGCGACGAGACCGCGGTGGACGAGGCGCGCCGGGTGCTCGCCCACCTCGCGACGAAGGTCCTGTACATGGGCCCGAGCGGCGCCGGCCAGACCACGAAGGCGGTCAACCAGGTCATCCTCGCCGGCAGCCTGCTCGGCGTGTCCGAGGGCGTCGCGATGGCGGAGGCCGCCGGGCTCGACGTGGAGTCGGTGTTGGCCGCCCTGCAGGACGGTGCGGCGGCGTCGTGGGTGCTCTCGAGCAGGGGCAGCTGGATGGCGCGGCGCGACTTCCCGCCCGCCGGACGCCTCGCGCTGCACCACAAGGACCTGCGGATCGCCCTCGACCTCGCCCGCAGCGTCGACCAGCGCCTGCCCGGCGCGGAGCTGGTGGCGGCGATGGAGGGCGACCTGATCGAGGCCGGGCGCGGCGACGACGACGTGAGCGCCCTGGTCACCCACCTCCGACCCGACGCCCCTGGCGACCAGGAGAACCCGTGCGCAAGTACCTGACGATCCACACGCCGGCCGACCACCGCTACCACCGGACGGGGGAGTGGCGCGAGGACACGCTGCTGTCGATCCTCGCCGGCCACGCCGAGCGCCACGGCGACCGGGTCAGCCTGGTCGGCGACGGGATGGAGCTCACCCATGCCGAGGCGCTGCGGGCGGTGCGGCGCATCGCGGGGCACCTCACCGACCGGGGCATCGGCGCGGGCGACCCGGTGGTCGTCCAGCTCGCGAACGGCCCGCTGTTCGCGCTCGCGAACATCGCGTGCAGCGCCGCCGGCGGCGTGCTCGTGCCGACGCCGCTGGGGTTGGGCCCGAGCGAGCTGGCCGCGGTGCTCGACCGGATCGACCCGGTGCTGGTCGTCACCGACGCCGCGGACCGTGGCCAGGACGACGTCCTCGCGGTCTACCGGCGCCACGGCGTGCCGCTGCTCGAGCGGGAGGAGCTGCGGTCCATCGTCGAGGACCCCGCCGTGCCGGGCTGGGACGTGGCGGACTCCACGACCAGCGCGGACGACATCCTCGACCTGATGTTCACCTCGGGCACGACCGGCGCGCCCAAGGGGATCCTCAACACGACGAACTCGAAGTTCAGCGCGCTGCGGCCGTTCGTCGAGGCCTTCGCGCTGGGGCCCGACGACGCCTGGCTCGTCGTCCTGCCGATGACCCACAACGGCGGGTGGCTCTACGGCTACCTGGCCGCGCTGCAGAGCGGAGCGCCCTCGTACTTCCAGCAGCGCTTCGTCCCCGCCGAGACGCTGCGGCTCTTCCGCGAGCACGGGATCCGCGAGGTGTTCCTCACCCCCACCCACGCCGTCGACCTCCTCGACGCGGTGCAGGCGGGGGAGGAGCCGCCGACGACGCTGCGCCACGTCTTCCTGGGCGCCTCGGACGCGAGCCCGGAGCTGAAGCAGCGCATCCGCGAGGTGCTCGGCGCGGAGCCGGTCAGCCTCTACGGCGCCACCGAGAACCAGGCCGCCACCTTCGTGCCGCCGGGCACCCCCCGCGAGCTGGCCGACACCACCGTCGGGCGCGCGTGCCCCGGCGTGGAGGTCGCCGTCTTCGGCGGCGAGGACCGCTCCGAGCAGCTCCCCCCGGGCGAGGTCGGCGAGGTCGGCACCCGTGGGCCCAACACGTTCGCGGGCTACTTCGACGACCAGGTGCAGACGTTCGCGGCGTTCAACCGCGACGGCTGGTACTTCGCGGGCGACCGCGGCTACCTCGACGAGCACGGGTACCTGCACCTGCGCGGACGCTCGAAGGAGCTCATCATCCGCGGCGGGCGCAACATCGTCCCGGCCGACGTGGAGGACGTGCTGTCGGACCACCCGCTGGTCGAGCGGGTGGCGGCGGTCGGGCTGCCCGACGAGCGCCTCGGCGAGGTGGTCTGCGCGGTCGTCATCCCCCGCGGCGACGGCCCGCACCTCGAGGACCTCGTCGAGCACCTGCGGCGCAAGGAGATCGGCTCCTACCTCTGGCCGCAGGCGCTGCTGCAGGTGGACGACTTCCCGCGCACCGACGCCGGCAAGGTGAAGCGCCGCGACCTCAGGGAGGCGGCCCTGGCGGCCGCCCGGGACGGACGGCTCGAGGTCGCGGGCTGACCGGGGGCGCGGGGCGTCCCCGACGGGCCCGCACCCGTAGCGCGGCCCGGGCTCAGGGCACCTCGAACTGCACCCGCGAGACCTCCGCGATCACCCGCGGGGCCAGCTCCGCTCGGATCCGGAGGTGCTCCGGGGCGCGGTCGTAGGCGCGGTACGCCTCGACGTCGTCGAAGTCCGCGACCACCGCGTAGTCCCAGTTCCCCTCGAGCACGCCGAGGTCGGTGCCGCAGTGCAGGGCGCGCATGCCCGGCACCGAGACCGAGCGGACGGCGGCGATGAACTCCTCGAGGTCGCTCGGGTCGACGTCGTCGACGAAGCGGGCGGTCAGCACGTGGCGGATCATCAGGGCCTCCGACCTCAGCCGAGCACGTGCTCGGGGTCGTTGATCGTCTTGAGCTCGGTGTACTCCTCGATGCCCTCGGGCCCGTACTGGCGGCCGATGCCGCTCTGCTTGTAGCCGCCGAAGGGCGCCGCGAGGTTCGACGCGAAGCAGTTGATGCTGAAGGTGCCCGCCTCGACCGCGGTCGCCACGGCCGCGGCGCGGCCGGCGTCCTCGGTGAACACGGCGCCGTGCAGCCCGTAGACGGAGTCGTTCGCGATCGCGACGGCCTCGTCGTCGTCCCCGTCGTAGGGGATCACCGACAGCACCGGACCGAACACCTCCTCGCGGGCGACCTCCATCGACGGCGTGACGCCGGTGAGCACGGTCGGCTCCACGAAGTGCCCCTTCGGGAGGAGGGCGGGCCGGCCGCCGCCCGTGGCCACGGTCGCGCCCTCGGCCACCGCCCGCTCGATGAACCCGAGCACCCGCTCGTGCTGCCGCGCGGAGATCAGCGGGCCCGTCGTCGTGTCGGTCGACCACGGGTCGCCGAGCACGAGGGAGCCCGCGGCGGCGACGATCGCGTCGACCACCTCGTCGTGGCGCGACCGGTGCACGACCAGTCGGGTGAGCGCATTGCACATCTGGCCCGCGGAGCCGAACGCGCCGGGCGTCATCGAGCGCACGACCTTGTCGAGGTCGGCGTCGGGCAGCACCACCGCCGCGGACTTCCCGCCGAGCTCGAAGTGCCCGCGCACGAGCCGGTCGCCGCAGATGGCGGCGATGTGGCGGCCGGTCGCGGTGCTGCCGGTGAAGCTGACCTTGTCGATGCCGGGGTGGCGGACGAGGTGCTCACCGACCTCGCGCCCGGCGGGGACCACGCTGACGACGCCGTCGGGGATCCCGGCCGCGGCGACCGCCTCCGCGATCACGAACCCGGTCGCGGGCGCCTCGACCGGCGGCTTGAGGACCACCGTGTTCCCTGCGAGCAGCGCCGGCACCAGCTTCGCGAGGCTCAGCACGAGCGGGCCGTTCCACGGCGGGATCGCCGCCACCACCCCGACCGGCTCGCGCACGACGACCGAGTCGCCGAGGCGGGAGGTGCGGCGCTCGCGGTAGGTGACCTCGCCGGCGAGCTCGACGGTCGCCCGCACCATGTCGATCGACAGGCGCTGGGTGGCGTTCGACGCCGTGATCGGGGAGCCGACCTCCGCGGTCACCGCCGCGACCAGCCGCTCGAGCCGCGCCTCGAGCTCGTCGGCGAGGCGACCGACCGCGGCGGCGCGCTCGGCGGGCGGCACCGAGGCCCAGCGCCGGTCCGCGTGGGCCGCGCGGGCCGCTGCCACGGCCCGGTCGATGTCACCGGTGGTGGCCAGCGGAAACGTGGTGACCGGGTCCTCCGTGGCGGGCGAGTGGACCGTCAGCTCCTCGGAGGATTCGGGCGCGACCCACTCTCCTCCGACGAACAGCTGGTCGAAGCGGCGAGTCGCTCCGGGCTCGTGCGGGGGGACGTGGCCGATGCCGATCATGGGGTCCGTTGCCATAGCTTCGTGGCCTCCCGGACCGCGCGCTGCGGCCCCTCCTGGCGGCGTCCCGGCTTCCCGAGCCGCGCCCTGATCCGTACATGGACAACTCTGACATTGATGATTATAGTTCGACGCGCTGCTCATTGGGGGCAGGGTGGCCGGTTCCCGACCGGGACCCACCACGGAACAATCACCAGAGGGGGAACCCCTTGAAGAAGCTCACAATCGCGCTGCTGGCGGCGATGCTGCTGGCCGCGGCTTGCGGTGGAGGCAGTGGTGAGAGCAGTTCGGGCGGGAACGGGGGTTCCGGCTCGAACGGTGAACCGCAACACGGGGGCACGTTGACCGTTCCCGTGCCTGCGGAGCCGCGGACGCTCGATCCGGGCCAGGAGCCGAACCTCTTCACCCAGACCGTGGCGATGCAGATGTTCGACACGCTGCTGCGCATCAACCCGGAAAAGCTGCCGGACGAGCGGGAGATCATCGGCTCGCTGGCGAGCGACTGGGAGATGAACGAGGACGCCACCGAGCTCCGCCTCACGCTCCGGGAGGGCGTGACGTGGCACGACGGTGAGCCGTTCACCTCCGAGGACGTCAAGGTCACCCTGGAGCGGGCCCGCGACATGCCCGACGGGGTCGGCAGCGCCCAGGCGCAGGCGATCCTGACCGGTGCGGAGATCGAGACGCCCAGCGACTACGAGGTGATCATCCGCTCCGAGGAGCCGAACCCCGTGCTGCCCCGCGGCCTGACGGCCCCGGCGCTGTCGGTCGTGCCGGCGCACCTGGTGGGTGACGACCCGCACGCGATCGAGAAGACCGCGATCGGCACCGGCCCGTTCAAGCTCGCCGAGTGGCGGACCGGCTCGGGCATCACCGTGGAGCGCAACGAGGACTACTGGGACGACCCGTACCCGTACCTCGACAAGATCGAGTTCCCGTTCATGCCGGACCTCAACAGCCGGACCTCGGCCTTCATCTCCGGCCAGTCCCAGCTGTCCGGCCAGGGCGTGATCATCCCCGCCGTCGAGTGGGACGTCCTCAGCCAGCAGGTGCAGGGCAAGCAGCTCTTCGAGCACGACGGCCCGGCGAAGTTCGTCGCCTTCTTCAACACCGAGAAGGAGCCCTTCGACGACCCCCGCGTGCGACAGGCGTTCGCCCTGGTGTCCGACCAGCAGGTCCAGGGCAACCGGGCCTACGACGGCCACTTCGTGACCGGCACCTACGGCTTCTCGGTGGACAGCGAGTGGGCGCTGCCCGAGGACGAGCTGGCCGAGTTCCCGACCATCGCCGGCGTGACCGACGAGGACAAGGAAGCGGCACGCAAGCTGCTCGCCGAGGCGGGCTACCCGGACGGCCTCGAGGTCGACTTCCTCGTGGGTGACGTGGACGTCTACGTGTCCCTGTCCGAGGTCTACGCCGCGCAGCTCGAGGAGATCGGCGTCAAGGCGAAGATGCGGGTCCTGCCGCTCGACACCGACGTCACCCCGATGCTCCGCAACGGCGAGTTCCAGATGTCGATGTCCGCTGCGACGGCACTCGTCGCGGACCCCTGCATCACGCTGAACGTCTACCGGACCGACGCGGTGGTGAACTTCTCGAACTACTCCAACCCGGAGTTCGACGAGGCGCACGAGACCGTCTGCACCTCCGCCGACGAGGAGACCCGCCACGAGGCGGCCCGCACCGCCCAGCGGATCCTCTTCGAGGAGACCCCCGCGGCGATCCTCGCGACGCCGCTGTTCATCCAGGGCGCCCGGCCCGAGGTCAAGGGCCTGACGCACCCGGGCCTCCTGCAGGAGAACCTGTGGCTGACCACGGTCTGGCTCGACGACTGA
>CBFGTJ010000148.1:0-7872 GCA_965651815.1 uncultured Microthrixaceae bacterium
GGCCGACCTTCTGCGCCGACGCGATCGCCGACCCGCTGACCGGGCTCACCGCGGCGGCAGCCGCGCTCGAGGCGCTCGCCGCGGAGCGACCCGTGCTGCTGGACGTCGCGATGTCCCGGGTCGCCGCCCACTTCGCCGGGGCCGCGCCGCGATGACCGACCACACCTCGACGCTGTTCCGCGACGTCGAGGTCGACGGTGTGCGAACGGACGTGCTCGTCGCGGGTGGGCGGGTGCGCCGCATCGGCCACGGGTTGCGGCCGGATGCGGACGGTGAGGTCGTCGACGGTGACGGTGGGGCGCTGCTACCCGGCCTCCACGACCACCACGTCCACCTCGCCGCGCTCGCCGCGGCGCTCAGGTCCGTCCACGTCGGACCGCCGTCGGTGACGACCCCGGAGCAGTTCGCCGCGGCGCTCGCCGCCGCCGACGCGTGGACGCCCCCGGGCGAGTGGATCCGAGCGGTCGGCTACCACGAGTCGGTCGCAGGGCCCCTCGATCGGGACGTGCTGGACCGGCTCGTGGGGCGACGTCCCGTACGGGTCCAGGACCGCAGCGGCAAGCGCTGGACCCTCAGCTCCGTGGCGCTCGAACACCTCTGCGCGGTCGACCCGGGGCACCCCGCCGTCCACCGCGGCGCGGACGGGCGCCCCACCGGCGTGGTCGACCGCGGTGACGAGCTCCTGGCCGCCGCGCTCCCCGACGGGTTCCCCGACCTCGGCCCCGTCGGCGAGCTTCTCGCGCGCTTCGGCGTCACCGGCGTCACCGACTGCACGCCCTACCGCGACCCGGGCGGTCACGCCGCACTCGCCGCGGCCGCCGCCGGCGGCCAGCTGCCCCAGGAGGTGTGGGTGACCGGCGGGGTCGAGCTCGCGGGTGCCGCACCACCGGAGCCGCTCCGGTCCGGACCGGTCAAGGTGCTCCTCGACGAGGACCGGCTCCCCGAGCTGGGCGAGCTCGCCGACCGGATCGCGACCTCCCACCGCGCCGGCCGGGCCGTCGCCGTCCACACCGTGACCGCCGCGACGCTCGCCGTCGCGATCGCGGCGTGGGACCTCGCCGGGGTCGGCCCCGCGGACCGGATCGAGCACGGCTCCGTCATCACGCCGCCGGCCGCGGACCGCATCGCCGCGATGGGCCTCACCGTCGTGACCCAGCCGGGGTTCGTCGCCGAGCGCGGCGACCGCTACCTGGGCGACACCGACGAGGACGAGCGCCCGCACCTGTACCGCTGCGCCACCCTGCTCGAGCGAGGCATCCCGGTGGCGGGCTCCACCGACGCGCCCTACACCGACCCGGACCCGTGGCATGCGGTGGCCGCCGCGATGGATCGGCGGGCCCCCACCGGCCAGGTCGTCGGCGCGGGTGAACGGCTCGACCTCGAGCGGGCGCTGGGGCTCTTCCTCGGCGACCCGGCCGATCCGGGCCGTCGGCGACGCCGGGTCGCCGTGGGAGCCCCCGCGGACCTGTGCCTCCTCGCCCGCCCCCTCCGGGGGCTCACCACCGCCCCGACCGCGGCCGACGTGCGGGCCACCTACCGCGCCGGTCGACCCCTCTGACCCGGCGTTCAGTCGGCGCGCCGGAGCAACAGCACCCCCGAGGGGGTGCCGCCACCCGTCGTGACCACTGCGGTGCGCGCCCCGGGCACCTGACGCTCGCCGGCGTCGTGGCGGAGCTGCACGACCGCCTCGTGGATGAACCCGAACCCGTGGGTGCGCCCCTCCGACAGCTGCCCGCCGTGCGGGTTCACCGGCAGCTTGCCGTCCAGCGCGATCGTCCTGCCCCCGTCGATCCAGTCCTTCGCCTCGCCGAGCCCGCAGAAGCCGAGGCCCTCCAGCCACGACACCGCGTTGAACGTGAAGCCGTCGTAGACGAGCGCCACGTCGACGTCGTCAGGCCCCAGGTCGGTCCTCGACCACAGGTGCTGCGCCTGCCCGAGCACCTGCGGCTCGTGGGTGAGCGTGTCCTGGTCCCAGGACACGCGCTCGAGGATCTGCGTGCCGACGGCCTCCACCGCGATCGCCGTGGAGGGGAGGTCGCCGGCCACCGAGGCGTCCGACACGACGACCGCGATCGACCCGTCGCAGGGGACGTCGCAGTCGTAGAGGCCGAACGGCGAGGTGATCGGCCTCGCGGCGAAGTAGTCGTCGAGCGTCATCGGGTCCCGGTAGATCGCGGCCGGGTTGCGGCCCGCGTTGGTGCGCCCGTTCACGGCGATGTGCCCGAACAGCTCCCGCGTCGCGCCGTAGCGGTGCAGGTACTGGTTGGCGTTCATGCCGATCCAGTTCGCCGCGGACATCGCCCCGTAGGGCGCCCGCCACTGCATCCACCCGCCCAGACCGCCCCCGGGCGGAGCCAGGCCCAGCGTCGCGAACGTCGACTCCCACACCGTGCGGAAGCACAGGACGTGGCGGCACAGGCCGCTCGCCACCGCCATCATCGCCGCGACCACCGCGCCACCCGGGCCGGGGAGGTCACCACCGCCGTTGATCCACGTCGGCCGCACCCGCAGCGCCTCCTCCACCGCGGTGGCGCCGCCCTCGCTCATTCCCATGCCCGCCATGCCCGGGTAGGTGGACAGCCCGTCGATGTCCTCGACCTGCAGGCCCGCGTCCTCGATCGCGGCGAGGCAGGCGTCGACGGTGAGCGACAGCGGGTCGCGCAGCAGGCGGCGACCGATGGCGGAACGTCCGATCCCCGACAGCACCGCCCGGTGCTCGAAGCGCTCCTCACCGAGCGGCGGCCTCGGCACCGGCAGGCGCGGCTCGGGCACCGGGTTGGGGAGGGTCCGGCCGGTCGGAGCGAACAGCGGCACCCACACCTCGTCGTGCTGCTCGAAGCGCACCGCGACCTCGGCACCGATGCCCACCTCACCCCGCTCGACCGCCTCGGGGTCGACCTCGACGAGGTTGCTGGTGAGCCGGACCGACGGATCCTCCTCCAACGCCACGACGACGATCACGTACGGCTGTTCCCACCCCGGTAGCCACGGGTGCCGGTTGACCGTGATGCCGGCGATCGTGCCCCGCCCCGAGACCTCCACCGGTCCGACGTCGCGGCTGCGGCAACCCGGGCAGATCGGCACCGGAGGGTGCACCAGCTCACCGCAGTCGGCGCAGCCCTGGATCCGCAGCTTCCCGTCCGCCCCACCGGTCCAGAACCACCGGTTGTCCGGTGCCAGCTCCGGCAGGGGTCGCCACGACGGCGACGGCGCCTCGCCGTGCACGCTCAGCTCCGACCCATGAGGAGCTTCGCCATGAGCGTCGCGTCGGGGAACGACTCGGTGATGCCGGAGGACATGTAGCCGGCGTCGGTGATCATCGTGATCCCGTTCACCGACACCGCCGCGTCGCTGCAGAGGAACACGAGCGGGTAGGCCTGCTCGCGCGGCGTCGACGCCTCGATGCCGAGCGCGTCGCGGTAGTCGGCACCGAACGCGAGCCAGGTGTCCTCGTTGGCGAGCGCGAGGGGGGTCTCGGTCGGGCCCGGGCAGATCGCGTTGATGCGGATCCCCTTCTTCAACATGGGGAACGCCTGGCTCGCGACGTACGCGCAGACGATCTGCTTGGTGTGGTAGTAGTCCGCCTTCTGGTTGTCGTGGAACCAGGCGGTGCCGCTGTCGAAGTCGGTGGCCTCGAGCGCCCCCTTGATCGCGTCCCAGTTGGCCTCCCAGCCGAGCCCCGCCGCGGACGAGATGAACGCGATGGAGCCGCCCGCGCCGAGGTGGCCCTGGTCGATCATCCGGTCGATGAGGTGGCGGTGGCCGACGAAGTTGATCCGCTCGATCCCGGGCGTCCCGTCCGCGACGCCGGCGCAGGCCATCAGCGCGTGCACGGGTCCGCCGCACTCGTCGACGGCGCGGTCGATCGACTCGCGCTCGGCGAGGTTGACGTGGATCGCCTTCACCCCGTCGAGGGTCACCTCGGCGTGGTCCATCACGACCACGTCCGCGCCGGCGTCGAGCGCCAGCTCCGCGGCCGCGGCGCCCATCCCGGTGGCGCCGCCCACCACCAGCACTCGCTTCCCGTCGTAGCGGAAGGCATCGAAGATCGACATCGGTCAGCTCCTTGGTTGGTGGTGTTGCCGTCGGCCACGGGTGCGCCCGTCAGAGGACCTGCGCCGCGTCACGACCCGACCGCTCCCGGGTGCGCACCATCCCGTCGACGCTGAACGAGGCGAGCAGGTCGCCGCCGAGGTCGTGCACCCGGCACTCCGAGTGCGTCATGCCGTCGCCCGCGAACGTCGAGCGGTGGTGGTACAGCATCCAGCGGTCCGCGCGGACCTCGGCGTGCAGCGCGAAGCCGATCGCGTTCACCGCGGTCGACAGGGTGCGGTGGGCGTCGTCCTGCCCGTACCCCCGGTGCGGCCGCAGCGCCGCGGCGATGGACAGGTTGCCGGTGAACTGGGCGAGCAGCGCCGTGTGGAGGGCCGGGTCGTCGGGCACGTCGTGGAAGCGCACCCACGCGTCGATCTGCGGTGGCCCGGCGGGCGCGAGCGGGTCGCCCAGGTCGACGCGCTCGACGAACCGCACCTCCTGGCCGGCGACGCCGAGGTCGTAGGGCTCGCTCAGGTCGGGGCCGGCCACGTCGGGTGCGGCCGCGTGGTGCCGGATCACGTCCGCTGCGGTGGCATCCAGCAGCAGGTTCCCGGTGGCACACAGCCGGTCGCCCTGGCGAACCCGGACGGCCAGCCCGCTGAAGGTCCTGCCGTTGCTCTGCTCGTCCAGCTCGAAGCTGAGCGGCGAGGTGGTGTCCGCGACGCGCAGGAAGCCCATCCACGCCGACACCGGCCGTCGCCCCGGCACCTGTCGGGCCGCCGCGACGAGCGCCTGGCCGAGCATCTGGCTGCCCTCGACCACCCGTCGCGCCCGGTCGGCGTCGGGGTCCGGGCGGCCGACGTACCGCCCGGGCCCGTCGGGCTGCACGTCGAGGGTGCGCACCAGGTCGCTGCCGCGCTGCACACCCCCTCCGGCCGAGCTCACGCGGCGCCCCCGGAGAACGCGGCGGCGAGCTGCTCGCGCAACCGCCGCCGCAGCAGCTTGCCGGTCTCGTTGTAGGGCAGCTGGTCGACCACCGCGATGCGATCGGGGGTCTTCGTGGACCGCAGCGTCGCCCGGACGTGCGCCTGCAGCTCGGCCTCGTCGACCTCGCGTCCCGGCGCCGGCACCACCGCCGCGACGACGCGCTCGCCCCACTCGGTGTCGGGCACGCCGACCACGGCCGCCTCCTCCACCGTGTCGTGCTCGAGCAGGACCGATTCGATCTCGCCGGGCGACAGGTTCTCGCCTCCCCGGACGATCACGTCGTCGAGCCGGCCGTGCACGAACAGGTAGCCCTCTGCGTCGACGTGCACCGAGTCACGCGTCCGGAACCACCCGTCGTCGGCTCCGCCGCCGGCCCCCCGGTACTCGCCGGAGACCTGCTCGCCGCGGACCCACAGCTCACCGACCTGGCCAGCGGGCACCTCCCTGCCGAGCTCGTCGCGCACGGTGACCTCGACCGTCGGGAGCGGCCGGCCGACCGAGCCGAGCCGGGCGCGGACCTCCGGGTCCGTGGAGGCCATCGCGGCGCGGTGGTCCTCGGGTCCGAGCAGCGCGATCGTGCTCGAGGTCTCGGTGAGCCCGTACGCGTTCACGAACCCGACCTCGGGCAGCAGCTCCATGGCCCGTTCGATGACCGGCAGGGGCATGGGTCCGCCGCCGTAGGAGAGGGTGCGCAGCGACGGGAGCCCCCCGCCGTCGGCCTCCACGACGTCGAGGATGCGGCCCAGCATCGTCGGCACGACCATCGCGTGGGTGATGGCCTGCTCCCTCGCGGTGCGGACCCAGTCCTCGGGCTCGAACGCCTCGAGGTAGACCACACGCCGGCCGCTGTACAGCGACGACACCGCGGCGGAGATCCCCGCGATGTGGTAGGGCGGCACGCTCACCAGCGCCGCCTCGTCGGGCCCGGCGGCACCGAGCTCCACCGTCGTGACGATGTAGGAGCCGAGGTGCAGGTGGCGCAGCACCGCCGCCTTCGGCTCACCGGTGGTCCCGCTCGTGTAGAGCAGCACCGCGACCGACTCCGGGTCGGGGTCGACCACGTCCGCCTCGTCGAGGGACGGGTCGGAGGCGATGGTGAGCAGCTCCTTCCTGCCCAGCAGCTCGATGCCCTCGACCTCGCCGATGCGCTCGGCGACGCCGTCACCCGCGACCACGACCGCGGGTGCCAGCCGCTCGACCAGGCGTCGCAGCTGCTCGTCGGGCAGGCGGTAGTTGATCGGCACGAACGGCCGGCCCGCCACGGCCGCGCCGAAGAGCGAGAGCGGGACCGCCTCCGAGTTGAGGTCCACGAGGGCGACGTGGTCGACGGCCCGCTCGGCGAGCGCCCCTCCGAGGCGACGGGCCCGCCGGGAGAGCTCCTCGACGGTCAGCTCACCGGTGCGCCCACCGACGGCCACCCGCTCGCCGTGGGCGCCCGCGGCCATCGACAGGATCAGTTCCAGGTGCACCGTCCGGCCCCCGCTGCCCGGACGCCGTCAGTCCGAGGAAGGGAGCGGCTTGGCCCCCTTGACCACCAGCGCGACGCTCCCGAGGCTCAGCGAACCGTCGCCCGCCTTGGAGCACAGCAGCTCCAGCTCCTCGCCGTCGGTGTAGCGCTTCCCGATCAGCGTGCCGGCGGCGTGGTCGGGCGACGGCGTCGCGGTGCTCTGCGGCGCCTCGTCGGCCCGCAGCATCGGGACGCCCCCGCAGCGGAGGTCGACGGCGCCCGACGGCGCCTTCACGACGACCACCTCGGTCGTGCAGACGGCTGAGCGGAACCGGTCACCCGGTCGAAGCTCGATCCCCACGGATCCCCCTCGTCTCTCGACGGCCCGCCGACCCCCCGGCGGACCGCTGGTCCCGAACTGGTTCGGTGTCAGGAAGCTGACACTAACTTCCCCGCACGGGGATGGGCGGGCGTGGCAAGGTCTCGTTCCGACCGACGGAACGCGACGGTCGACGCCGGGGGGCGAGCGCGACATGGTGGGCGCATCGACGAGGGGGGACCGATGACGGAGCTGCCGACCATCCACCCGGAACCCAGGATGTTGATCGACGGCAAGCTGGTGGAGTCGCGCACCGGGGCCACCTTCGACGTGATCAACCCCGCCAACCAGGAGGTCGTCGCGTCGGTCGCGGACGGCACCGCCGAGGACATGGCGGCGGCGATCGCCGCGGCCCGCCGGGCGTTCGACGAGACCGCCTGGTCCACGGACCGGGAGCTGCGCAAGCACTGCCTCCAGCAGCTCCAGGACGCGCTGGACCGCGAGGTCGAGGAGCTGCGCGAGCAGCTCATCCAGGAGGCGGGCGCCCCGAGGCTCCTCACCCACAGCGCGCAGCTCGACGTGCCGCTGGCGGACGCGTTGCGCTACCCGATCAAGCTCATCGACGAGTACCCGTGGGAGGTCGACCTCGGCGAGGCGACGAACCTGCAGGGCAACCTCGACCACCGCACCGTGGTGAGCGTGCCCGCGGGCGTGGTCGGGGCGATCACCCCGTGGAACTTCCCGTTCGAGGTGACGATCAACAAGCTCGCCCAGGCGCTCGCGACGGGCAACACCGTCGTGCTGAAGCCGGCGCCCGACACCCCGCTGAACGCGACGCTGCTGGGACGGCTCGTCGCCGAGCAGACCGACATCCCCCCGGGGGTGCTCAACATCGTCACCAGCTCGGACCACCTCCGGGGCGAGGACCTCACCCTGTCGCCCCAGGTCGACCTCATCTCCTTCACCGGCTCCACGGCGGTGGGCCAGCGGATCATGGAGAAGGGCGCGGCCACGCTGAAGCGGCTCTTCCTCGAGCTCGGCGGCAAGTCGGCCACGGTCGTGCTGGACGACGCCGACCTCGCCG
>CBFGTJ010000149.1:0-7769 GCA_965651815.1 uncultured Microthrixaceae bacterium
AGGATCGTGCCGAGCATGAGCGGCAGGTCGAGCCGACTCCAACCGGAGAGCTGCGCGGCGATCATCACCGCGGTCAGGCCGGCGGTGGCGACGACTCCGAAGACGGCCCACCCGGTCCAGTCCATGCGGCGCCTCCCACCAGTTTGCCTACCCAACTCTAAAGCAGAAATGCATTGACTAAACAGGTGGACGGGCCTCTAATGCGAAGGAGAACGAGCTGTACAAGGGGTCCGCCATGTCACCGCCACACACCATCGCCATCGTCGGCGCCGGGCTCGCCGGCGCCAAGGCCGCGGAGGGTGCCCGCGACGCCGGCTACGACGGGCGCATCGTCCTCGTCGGCGCGGAGGCCGAGCTCCCCTACGAGCGACCTCCGCTGTCGAAGGAGGTGCTCCGGGGCGAGAAGCCGCCCGAGTCCGCCCGCGTCCACGACCCGGCCTTCTACGAGGAGCACGACATCGAACTGCTGGGCGGGCGCACCGTCGTCGAGCTGGACGCCCACCAGCGCGAGCTGCACCTCGACGGGGGCGAGCGCGTCCCGTTCTCCAGCGCGGTGCTCGCCACCGGGAGCTCACCCCGCCGGCTCGGCGTCCCCGGCCACGACCTCGACGGGATCCACCACCTCCGCACCATCGGCGATTCCGCCCGCCTGCACGACGCGGCCCGCGAGGCCGGGCGGGTCGCCGTGGTGGGCGCCGGGTGGATCGGCTCCGAGGTCGCCGCGTCGCTGCGCCAGCTCGGCGCGGCCGTCGTGCTGATCGACCCCCTCACCACCCCGCTGCAGCGGGTGCTGGGCGACGAGGTCGGCGCGGTGTTCGCCACGCTGCACCGCAGCCACGGGGTGGAGCTGCGGATGGGCGTCGGCGTCGCCGAGCTGCGGGGCCGGGGGCGTGTCCGCGAGGTCGTCCTCGACGACGGCAGCGTCGAGGCGGCGGACGTGGTCGTGGTCGGGATCGGCGTGCTGCCCGAGGTCGACGTGGCGCAGCGTGCGGGGCTGCGCGTCGAGGACGGCGTGGTCACCGACGAGCTGCTCCGCACCAGCGCCCGCGGCATCTTCGCGGCGGGTGACGTCGCGTCCGCGTGGCACCCCCACTACCGGCACCACCTGCGTGTGGAGCACTGGGCGAACGCCCTGCACCAGGGCCGCGTCGCCGGAGCGAACGCGGCGGGTGGCAGCGAGGTGTACGACCGCCTGCCCTACTTCTTCTCCGACCAGTACGACCTGGGCATGGAGTACGTCGGCCACCACGACCCGACCGACTCGCTCGCCGTGCGGGGGTCGATCAGCGACCAGCGCTTCGTCGCGTTCTGGCACTGGCACGGGCGCGTCTCGGCCGCCCTGAGCGTGAACACCTGGGACGTGATCGACGACCTCAAGGCCATCGTCGGCTCGCCGCACCCTGTGGACCCGGCGCGCCTCGTCGACCCGTCGGTCCCGCTGTCGGAGGTCGCCCCGCTCGTGCCCAGCGGCGGTTCGCCCGCCTGGTGGTAGCCGCCGGGCCCCGCCTCAGAGCTCGGGCTGGCCGGTCGGTTCGACCTCGGCGCCGGGCGTCAGCGGCCGCCGGAGCGGCACCTTCATCATCGAGAAGTCGGCGGTCGCGATGAGGTGCTCCTCGACGTCGACGATCTTGCACTCGACGACGATGAGCTGGCTGCCGGCCCGCACCACCTCGGCTCGTGCGATCACGCGGTCGCCGTTCGGTCGCCCCAGGTAGCGCACGTGCATGTCGGCGGTGACCAGCGACTCCTTCTGCGGGTCGAACCCACTGCGGCGGGCCGCGGCGAGCGCGCACGCGAGGTCCACGAGCGTGGCGATCGCCCCGCCGTGCAGGTTCGCGGTGAACCCGAACGCCTCGGGCCGCACCGGCATGGTCACCTCGGCGACGGACGAGCCCTCCTCGGGGGTCACGAACTCGAAGCCGAGGAGGTCGTGCAGCGGGATGCTCGGCCCGCTCACGAACCGCTCCCGTACGGCCGGGTGATCGCTTCGAGGTAGTGGCCGTCGTTCGACAGGAAGTACACGCCCCGGCCGCCGTCGTTGTGGTTGATCTGCCCCGGGTAGCGCTGGCGCGGGTCGGCCCAGTGGTCCAGGCCCCGCAGCAGGATGCGACCGTGGATCTGGTCGAAGTCGTCCTCGCCCACCAGGAACGCGTAGTGCTGGGGCACGACCTCCTCGCCGTCGGGCACCGACGCGAAGTCGAGGCCCACGCCGTTGTCGGTGACGACCTGCCAGAAGTGGCCCCAGTGCTCCGGCGGCGCGGTCCCGAACATCTCCGCGAACCACCGGGCCGAGGTCTCGGCGTCGCGTGCGGCGACGATCGTGTGGTTGAGCTGGATCGGCACGGTCGCGAGTCTGCTCCGAGCTCGGCGCCGCTCGCCGGATCAGCGGCCGCTGCGGAGCAGTCGGCCGGGGAGCTCCCCGGTGTGCTCCCCGTGCTCCATGAACGGGACGCCGTTGACGATCGTGTGCTCCACGCCGACGGCGCGCTGGACGAAGCGGGGTGCGCCGCCCGGGAAGTCGTGCACGATCTCCGGCAGCTCGAGCGCGAGCGCGTCGAGGTCGATCACGTTCAGGTCGGCGAACGCGCCCTCGCGCACGACGCCCCGGCCGCGGTAGCCGACGAAGTCGGCGGTCTCCGAGGTCAGCTTCCGCACGCCCTCCTCGAGGGTGAGCACCTGCCGGTCCCGGACCCAGTGCGACAGCAGGTAGGTCGGCTGGCTCGCGTCCATGATCTGGGTGGCGTGCGCGCCGGCGTCCGCGAGCCCGAGGATCGTGACCGGCGAGGTCAGCAGCTCCTCGATCGCCGCCTCGTCCTGGTTCATCACCGGCCAGTTCACGAGGGACCGCCCGTCGGAAGCGTCCATCTCGTCGAGGTAGGCCTCGACCGGGGTGACGCCCGCACGCCGTGCGATCGCGGCGAGCGAGTCCTCCTCGCCGTAGGCGTAGCGGGCGGGCCGGTCCGCCGGCATCAGGTACATGCGCTCGAAGGGCTCGACCGCCTTGCCGGCTCCCTCCTCGAGCAGGCGGCGCCGCACCTCCGGGTCGCGGATGGCCGCGAGGCGCTCGGCCAGCGGCGCGCCGCGCAGGGGCTGGAACGACGGCAGGTCGTCGACGAGCGTGTTCGCCGCGAAGCTGAACAGCACGCCGACGCTGCGCGGCGTGATCTGGGGGTGCAGCTGGGCGCCCTCGCGGTTCGCCCGCTCGCAGATGCGCAGCACCCGCCGGTAGTGGTCCCCCAGCGACGAGATCTGCTGCAGGTTGAACGTGAACGGCCGGCCGAGCGAGCGCGACAGGTCAGCCATCCACGCCAGCTCCTCCTCGACGCGGTCCCCGGGCTCGTGCTCCAGGTTGTAGCGGGGTGCACTCTCGAGCACGCCCCGCCCGAGCCGCGCGAGCGGTTCGGCGGCCGCCGCGAACTCGGCGGGATCGCTCCAGGTGCCGGGCACGTTGCGGCCGTCGGGCACGCGGTGGAAGAGGCTGCGGGAGATCGAGTAGCCGAGCGCCCCTGCCTCGACGGACCGCTCCACGTGCCTCGCCATCTCGGCGAGCTGGTCCTCGGAGAGCCGGAACTCGGGGTCGCAGGCCTCGTCACCCGCCACGTACAGGCGCAGGGCGACGTCGCCGACGTAGCCACCCGCGTTGAGGCCCAGCGGCATCGCCTCGAGCGCGTCGAGGTAGCCCCCGTAGTCCTCCCACCCCCACGGCAACCCCTCGAGGATGCAGTCCGCGGGGATGTCCTCCACGGACTCCATGGCGGTGGCGAGCAGCTCGGCCTGGCCGGGACGGACCGGGGCGAAGGTCATGCCGCAGTTGCCCATGACCACCGAGGTGACCCCGTGCCAGCACGACGACGACATCGTCGGGTCCCACCCGACCTGGGCGTCGAGGTGCGAGTGCAGGTCGACGAACCCGGGCGTGACGATGCGTCCCTCCGCGTCGATCACCCGGCCCGCGCCGGACGGGTCGACCTGCCCGACCGCGGTGATCCGGTCGCCGTCGACCGCCACGTCCGCCCGACGGGCCGGCGCGCCGGTGCCGTCCACCACGGTGCCCCCGGTGATGACGAGGTCGTGTGCCATGGGATCCCCCTACCGCTCCGCCGCGGCCCGCGGGGCCGCTGGGCGGTCAAGCTACCGGGTCGCCGATGCCCAGCAGCGCCGGGATGTCCTCCGAGCGGACGGGGCTGGAGAACCACCACCCCTGGGCGGCGTCGACGCCGAGCGAGGCGAGCGCGGCGAGCTGCTCGTCCGTCTCGACCCCCTCCGCGATGACCTGCAGACCGAGGGAGGCCGCGAGCGCGACGATCGCGGCGCAGATCGCCCGGTCCTCGCCGTCCACCTCGACGCCGTCGACGAACTCGCGGGCCAGCTTCAGCACGCTGACCGGGAAGCGCTTCAGGTAGGCGAGCGACGAGTGGCCGGTGCCGAAGTCGTCGATCGCGATGCGGATGCCGTGCGACGCGAGGTCGTCCAGGATGCGCCGCGCCGCCTCGGGATCGGCCATGACCGACGTCTCGGTGACCTCCGCGCACAGCGCGGTGCCCGGCACACCCGCCTGCGCGAGCTGCGAGGTGAGCGCGCACACCAGCCGCTCCGACGCGAGCTCCTCGGCGGAGACGTTCACCGACACGTAGCCGTCCCACCCGGCCGCCCGCCACGCGGCGACGTCACGGATGGCGATGCCCCGCACCAGCTCGCCGATCCGGTCGGCGAGGCCCGATCCCTCCGCCGCGGTGATGAACCGGCTCGGGGCCACCGCGCCCAGCTCGGGGTCGGTCCAGCGCGCGAGCGCCTCCAGGGCCACGACGGAGCCGTCGAGCGCGCAGATCGGCTGGTAGACGACGTGGAACCGCTCGGGGTGGCACTCGAGCGCCCCGCGCAGCGCGGTGAGCACGGCCAGGTGGGACTTGGCCGCGTCGCGCGCTTCGGGGGAGAACTGCACCGCCCGGCCCTTGCCGGCGCGCTTCGCCTGGTACACGGCGACGTCCGCGTCGCGCAGCACCTCCTCCGCGCTGCGCGAACCGTCGACGCCCACGAGTCCGACCGAGGTGGTGACGACCGTCGTGTGGCCGTCGATCAGGTAGGGCGCCGCGATGGCCTCGACGAGGCGGTCGGCGGCCTCGGCGGCACGGCCGTCCACCGACGCGCCCGGCAGCAGGACGGCGAACTCGTCGCCGCCGAGCCGGGTCACCACGTCGACGCCGGCGCGCACGTTGCGCACGAGCCGCTCCGCGACCGTGGCGAGGAGCTGGTCGCCCGCCTCGTGGCCGAGGGAGTCGTTGACGAGGTTGAAGTCGTCGAGGTCGAGGTGGACCACCGAGGCGGCGTCGAGCCGGCCCTGGCGCACGTCGCGCACCACCCGCCCGATCGCGTCGAGCATGTCGCGGCGGTCGCCGAGCCCGGTGAGCGGGTCGCGCCGATCGTCGTCGACCCGCTCAGGCGGCGGCGCTCCGCCCCTGGCAGGGTCGGCGTCGACCGGCCACACCATCGCCACCGCGTGCGCACCGAGGGCGAGCGGGAACACGTGCAGCCGGCCCCGCCACCCCGACGGCGTCGTGACGAGGGTGGTCCCGTGCACCGAGGCGGCGACCGCCCGGGTGCACATGAGGCGCAGCTCGGCCGGGTCGGAGGTGAACAGCGACTCGATCCTCGACCCGACGAGCGCGCCGAGCCGGTGGGTGGCGTCCGCGTTCACGGCGAGGACGCTGCCCTCGAGGTCGACGACCAGCGACGGCCAGGGCGCACGTTCGAACGCCACACCGGGGGCGACCGGCGGTGGGACCTGGCCCGGGCCGCGGAGGATGAGCCCCCGCCGCGGCGGGCGCATCCGCCGCACCGGCAGCGCGAGCAGCGGCTCCTCCGGCGCCGGTGCGCGGCTGCGGTCCTCAGGCTCGGGCTCGGGCCGGCTCGGTTCGGGGTGGGGCGCGGGCAGGGGCGTGCGCAGGCTCACGGCACGGCCTCCTCCCTGCCCACGGCGTCCAGCTCGCCCACGGCGTCCGCCCGGCCCACCCGGTGCTCCCCGGGCACCGCCGGATGGTCGACCGTCGGCGGGTTCGGGATGGGGCAAGGGGGGCGGGGCGCCATCACAGGTCCTTCCGTGGATGCGACGAGCGTGCGGGGTCGGTTCGGGGGTCGGTGCGTGCCCGGACCCCGCCGCGGAGCGCGGCGGGGTCCCAGCGTCCGTGCACCTGCCCGATCAGTCGGCGCGGGCGACGCCCAGCTTCGGGTATCGCCGACCTTTCGCGCTCAGCGTGAGGCGAATTGGGCTGAACGCACTACGTCGCGCGGTCGCCCGCGCCGCCGAGGTCGACCACGGCCGCGCTGTGGGGCGGGAGGTGCACCCTCGGGCCGGGTGGGGCGGCGTCGACCCCGAGGCGGACCCCGCGGTCGGTCGCGACGAGCACCTCCGGTGACGACTCGCCGAGCGGCACCTCGACGCGGTGGTCGGAGAGGTTCGCCGCGACCACGATGCGCTCGTCGCCGTCGCTGCGCAGCCACGCGACCGCGCCCTTCGGCGCGCCGGGGACGAGGTCGAGGCGGCCGCCGTGCAGGGCGGGGCGCTCCCGGCGCACGCGCAGCAGCGCCCGGTACAGCGAGAGCAGCGAGTCCGGGTCGTCGCGCTGGGCGGCGACGTTCGCGGTGACCCGGTCCTCGTTCACCGGCAGCCACGGCGTGACCCCCGGCGGGCAGAACCCGGCGGTGGGCGAGTCGTCCCACTGCATCGGCGTGCGCACCTCGTCGCGGTTGAGCCGCTCGGGCAGCCGGCGGTTGACGCCCTCGGGCAGCCAGGGGAAGTAGGTGCCGACGATCGGGTCCTTCGCCTGCGACAGCGGGATGTAGGTGTTGCCCTGCCCGACCTCCTGCCCCTGGTAGATCGTCGGCACGCCGCGCAGGGTGCACAGCAGCGCGGCGAGCACGCGCGCCTTGCGGAGGTCGCCGCCGACGCGGTCGAGCAGCCGGGTCCGGTCGTGGTTCTCGAGCACGTAGGTCGGCTGCGAGGGGTACGGGAAGGCCCGTTCGAACTCGACGATCCGGTCGACCAGCCAGCGGGGGTCGTACCGGAAGGTGAGGAAGTCGAACAGGAACACGAGCTGCAGCCCGTCGCCGTCCGCGAGGAAGCGGCGGAGCTCGTCGGCCTTGCCGAACACCTCGCCGATCAGCAGCCGCTCGCGGTCCGCGGCCGCCGGCCCCGTCCCGACCGCGTCCCCGACGCGGTCGTACCCACGGCACACCGCCCGCAGCTCGCGGGCGAGCTCGACGTTGTCCTCGGTGTTCTGGATCGGCGAGCGGTCCCACAGGCGCGGGATGCCGCCGACGAGCCGCGGCCGGAAGCGCAGGTCGGCGAAGGACTCGTCCTTCATGATGTCGCCGAACATGTCGAGGCGGAACCCGTCGACGCCCCGCTCGAGCCAGAACCGCACGGCGCCGAACATCGCCTCGCGCACCTCGGGGTTGCGCCAGTTGAGGTCCGGCTGGCACGGCAGGAAGGTCGCCAGGTACCACTGCTGGCGCTCCTCGGCCCACTGCCATCCGGAGGTGATCTCGGCGATCGAGCGCCAGTTGTTCGGCGGTCGCTTCCCGTCGGGGCCGCGCCCGTCGCGCCAGATGTACCAGTCGGCCTTCGGGTTGTCCCGCGACGAGCGGCTCTCCAGGAACCAGGGGTGCTGGTGCGAGGTGTGGTTGAGCACCAGGTCGAACAGCACGCGCAGCCCACGGCGGTGCGCCTCGTCGATCAGGCGCTCCGCGTCCTGCAACGTGCCGTACTCGGG
>CBFGTJ010000150.1:0-7767 GCA_965651815.1 uncultured Microthrixaceae bacterium
TAGGTCGTGCGCTCGACCGACGTCGCGGTGGCCGTCACGACCTCCTTGCGCGGGAAGTACCGCTCGGCGCGGTCGAAGAAGTGGGTGAGTGCAAGAGGGCGGTCCTGCATGGTTCCGAGCATCTGTTCCCCCTGTCTCGCGATGCCGTGGCACGCCTGTAGCGTGGAGGAGCCTATGCGGCGTGCTGGCGGCCGCGGGACCTCCCATCCGATGGCCAACGTGTCGCACCCCTCGTCCTCCGCCCGGCTCCCCGGGCCGACCCCTCCCCGCTGGTTCCTGCCGGTGGTGGGTGCGTCGATCGTCGTGCTCATCGCGGCGAACAACCTGGGCAACGTCGTGTGGTCCTGCGCGGTCGCGAAGGAGCCCGCCCAGGCCTCGTCGATGTGCACCTGGCCGGGGGTGTCGTGGTTCGAGGGCAACCCGCTCGGGCTGCTGGCCCTCAACAGCTCCAACAAGTACCTGCTGGCCACCTCGGTGCTCACGGACCTCGCGCCGTTCGCGGCGGTGGCGCTCGTGCGGCTCATGGCACCCGACCCGCTGTTCTTCCTGCTGGGGCTCACCTACCGGGGCCGCGCGCTGCACTGGGCACGGCGGGCGTTCCCCGGCATGGAGCCGGTCATCGACCAGTTCGAGTCCCAGGGCGGCGCCACCCGCCGCGTGCTCGACACGGCGGTCTTCATCGCGCCCAACAACCCGGTGTGCCTCCTCGCGGGCGTGGCGCGCATGACCTGGATGCGCTTCGTGGTGCTCGCCGTGACCGGCACCCTCGCCAGGATCGCGCTGATGCGCGGCATCGGGCAGCTGTTCCGCGATCAGATCGAGGACGTGCTGGAGATCGTCGGCCGCTACCAGCGCTGGTTCACGCTCGGCTCGCTGCTGCTCGTCGCCGCCTACCTCGCCCACCAGGTCCTCGGCCGGCGGGGCCTCGTCGGCGGCGTCGAGCACCTCGAGGAGGAGCTCGGCGACCCCTGAGCCCGGGGCTGCGCCGGGGACGGCGGAGGGGTCAGGGCCGGTGCAGGCCGAGCAACGGGTCGAGCCCGACGGTGAGCCCGGGGTGGCTGCCCACGGCCTTCACCGCGAGGAGCACCCCCGGCATGAAGCTGGTCCGGTCGATCGAGTCGTGGCGGATCGTCAGGGTCTGCCCGGTCGTGCCGAGCAGCACCTCCTGGTGGGCGACCAGGCCACGGAGCCGCACCGAGTGCACCTGGATGCCGGCGGGCCCCGTGCCACCCCGTGCCCCCTCCAGCACCTGGGTGCGGGTGGGGTCCGGCGCCCACTCCTCGGAGGCCTCGGCCATCCGCTGCGCGGTGAGCATCGCCGTGCCCGACGGGGCGTCGACCTTGCCGTCGTGGTGCAGCTCGATGATCTCGGCCGACTCGAAGTAGGGGGCGGCGATCGCGGCGAAGTGCATCATCAGCACCGCCCCGATCGCGAAGTTGGGGGCGATCACGCAGTTCGAGCTGCGGAACGCGCTCCGGAAGGTCTCGAGGTCCTCGTCGCTGAACCCGGTCGTGCCGACGACCGCGTGGATCCCCCGCTCGGCGAGCCACAGCAGGTTCGGGCGGGACACCTCGGAGGTGGTGAAGTCGACCGCGACCTCGACGCCCTCCCGCTCGAACACCTCCGGGTCGCCGGCGATGCGCAGGTCGCCGTCGACCCCGGCCACGTTGCGCAGGTCGATGCCCTCGTAGTGGGGGTCGCACGCGGCGACCAGCTCCAGCTCGGGGTCCTCGGCCACCGCACGGCACACGGTGGAGCCCATCCTGCCGCCTGCACCGAACACCCCGACCTTGATCGCCATGGGGCGGGAGTCTACGGCCCGGCCTCCGGTGCCTCCGAACCGGCGGGGCGCTCGAACAGGTCGCGCCGCGGGTCGTCGACGAACACCGGCTCGCGGCCGTCGCTGAAGGCGCGGATCGCCTCGGGCAGGTTGTCGGTGAAGCCCGCCATCAGCTGGCTGCGGTCCTCGAACTCGATCGCTGCCTCGAGGCTGGAGATCTCCTGCTCGGCCCACAGCGCCTGCTTGGTGGCCTCGAGCCCGTACGGGGAGAACCGGAGCATGCCCCGCGCCATCTCGAGCGCCTCGTCCAGCAGCCGGTCGTCGGGCACCACCCGCGACACGAGCCCCATGCGGAGTGCCTCGGTCGCGTCGACCCGGCGTCCGGTGAGCAGCAGGTCGTTGGAGTTCGCGGCGCCGATCAGCCGCGGCAGGATCCATCCGGCGCCCATCTCGGTCGAGGTGAGCCCGTTGACGATCCCGGTCGCGTTGAACTCGGCCGACTCGCCCGCGATGCGCAGGTCCGCGCCGAGCGACAGGCACATGCCACCCCCGTACGCCGGCCCGTTGACCGCCGCGATCACCGGCTGGGGGATCGTGCGCAGGCGCCGGGTCAGCTGGCTGTAGGTGCGCATCGAGCGACTCGCGATGCGGTGCACCGACAGGTGCTCGGCGTTCGGGATGACCCCGTGGTCCTTCAGGTCGAGGCCCGAGCAGAACGCCCGGCCCGCGCCGGTGAGCACGACGACGCGGGCGGTGTTGTCCCGGCCGACCTCGGCGAGAGCCCCGTCCAGCTCGACCGCGAGCTCGATCGACAGCGCGTTGAGGCGCTCGGGTCGCGCGAGCCGCACGATGCGGATCCCCTCCCCCGCGTGCTCCACCTCGACCATGCCCATCGCCACCCCCACGACCTCGGACGGCCCGCGAGTCGGTCCACGGTGCCGCGGGGTCGTACCGTACCGGGCATGACGCACGACCCCGGCACGGCGCGCGCCTCCATCCTGGTCCGGGTGTCGGGGCCCGACCGCCCCGGCATCACGACCGACCTCATGACGGTGCTCGACCTCGTCGACGCCGAGGTCCAGGACCTCGAGCAGGTCCTGGTGCGGGGGCACCTGACCCTCGCCGCCGCGGTCACCACCGACGCCCCCGACGAGCTCGCCGCGGTGCTCGACCGCTTCGCAGCGGAACGCTGCCTGCAGGTCGAGCTCGACGAGGTGCCCGCGACCCCGATCGAGAAGGGTCGCATCGACGCGGTGACCGTGCTGGGGCACGAGCTCGAGGTGGCCCTCTCCCCCGCCGAGCTCGGCGCGGTGGCGGCCGGGGTGGCCGCGGCGGGGGGCAACATCGACCGGATCGTCCGGCTCGCCCGCTACCCGGTGTACGCGTACGAGTTCCGGGTGACGGGTGCCGACCCGATCGCCCTGCGCCGGCACGTCGCCGAGGCCTCGGCCGCGCACGGCCTCGACGTGGCGATCCAGCCCGAGGGGCTCGGCCGCCGTGCGAAGCGCCTCGTCGTGCTCGACGTGGACTCCACGCTCATCCAGGACGAGGTCATCGAGCTGCTCGCCGAGGAGGCCGGCGTGCTCGGCCCGGTCCGCGACATCACCACCCGGGCGATGCTCGGCGAGGTCGACTTCGCGGACGCGCTCCGGGAGCGGGTGCAGCTGCTCGAGGGGCTGGAGGTCGAGGCCCTGGAGCGAGCACGGCGTCGCATGCGCCTCACCCCGGGTGCGCGGACCTTCGTGCGGACGCTCAAGCGGCTCGGGTACGCCGTGGGGATCGTGTCGGGCGGGTTCACGCACTTCACCGACCGGCTCGCCCGCGAGCTGGACCTCGACCACGCGGTCGCGAACGAGCTCGAGGTCGCGGACGGCAAGCTGACCGGACGGGTGCTGGGACCGGTGGTCGACCGGCGGCGCAAGGCGGAGCTGCTGCGCGAGTTCGCCGCCAGCGAGAACATCCCGCTGTCGCAGACCGTCGCCGTCGGCGACGGCGCCAACGACCTGGACATGCTCGCGACGGCGGGGCTCGGCATCGCGTTCAACGCCAAGCCGGTGGTGCAGGAGGCGGCCGACACCACCGTGAACGTGCCCTACCTCGACGCGATCCTCTTCGTGCTCGGCGTCACCCGCGACGAGGTCGAGGCCGCCGACGCGGTGGTCGACGACTGACCGGACGGCCAGGGCGCCGGGGCGTGCGGCTCAGGCGCCCGGGACCAGGCCGCGCAGCGCGGCGAGGTCGGCGCCCTCGGGCGCCACGACCGACACCACGCCGGGTCTGCCGAGCACCTCGCGGGCGAGGTGCGCGACCGACTCGCTCGTGACGGCGTCGAGGCGCTCGAGGTGCTCCTCGACGGGCGTGTAGCGGCCCCGCACGCACTCGGCGACGCCCAGCCTGGCGGCGCGGTGCCCCGAGTCCTCGAGGCCGAGCAGCAGGCTGCCCCGCAGGGAGCGCCGTGCCCGCACGAGCTCCTCGTCGGTGATGCCCTCCGCCGCGAGCCCCCGGACCAGGTCCTGCACGACGGTGAGCACCTCCGGGGCCTTGTCGGGCGAGGTGGAGCACTGCAGCGTCCAGGTCCCGGCGTCCTGGTAGAGCGAGACGCCCGAGGCGATCGAGTAGGTCAGGGCCCGCCGCTCGCGCACCTCCTGGAAGAGCCGGCTCGCGGGCCCGCTGCCGAGCACCTGGTTGGCGACGGCCAGCGCGAACCGGTCCGGCACCAGCGACTCGGGGATCCGCCAGCCGAGCGCGAGGTGCACGAGGTCGGTCGCGTGGTGACGACCGGTCCACACCCGTGAGGGGTCCCCCGGCGGGGTGCGCACCGGCCGTGCACCGGGCTCGACGCCGTCGAACGCCTCGGCGACGCGCGCGACCAGCCGGTCGTGGTCGATGCCGCCGGCCGCGGTGACGACGAGGTTGGCCGGGCGGTACCAGCGGTCGAAGAACCCCGCGACCCGCTCCCGGGTCAGCGCCTCGATCGTGCGCCGCTCGCCCAGCACGTCCCGGCCGAGCGGGTGGTCGGGGAAGAGGGCCGCGTGGAGGCGCACGCCGACCACGTCCTCGGGGTCGTCGTCCGCCGCGGCGAGCTCCTCGAGGATCACGCCCCGCTCCCCCTCGAGCTCCTCGGGGCGCAGCGCGGGGCGCCTCACCACCTCGAGGAGCAGGTCGGTCGCGGCGTCGACCTCGGGGGCGGGGACCCGCACGTGGTACGCGGTGTACTCGCTCGTGGTGTAGGCGTTCATGTCGCCGCCCATGCCGTCCACCTCGAACGCGATGTCGGTCGCGGAGCGCTCGGCGGTGCCCTTGAACAGCAGGTGCTCCAGGAAGTGCGATGCGCCGGCGTCCGCGTCCGGCTCGTCGCGGCCTCCGACGCCCACCCACACGGCGATCGTGGTGCTGGGGCCGCCCGGGACGGCGTCGGTGACGACGCGCAGCCCGCCGGGCAGCACCGTCCTCCGGACGTGCGACGCGGGCGGTGGGATGACCACCGCCCGCGTCGTCGCACGTTCGTCGTCGTGGCGACCGGGGGTCACCACGTCGGGCCGGTCACCGGCGCCGGCGCTGCCCGCGGCCGTTGCCGTTGCCGCCGCCCCTCCGGCCGCCTCCCCGGCCCGACCGCACGGGTGCGGGACCGAGGTCGCCGAAGGTCTCGACGAGCTCGGCGTCGAAGTGCTCGTTGAAGTTCAGCTCGACGCGCTCGCCCGCGTCGTCGGAGCCGCCCTCCGCGTCGGCGGCGGTGTCGCCGCCGGCATCGGGGCGAGCCGCTTCGCCGGCGTCGCCCTCACCCGCTTTTGGGGCGGACTCGCCGACGAGGCTCAGCGAGATCTTCCCGTTCGGGTCGATGTCGTCGACGCGCACCGTGACCGGGTCGCCCAGGTCGAGCACGTCCTCGACGCGCTCGACCCGCTTGCCGCCACCCAGCTTGGAGATGTGCAGCAGGCCGTCACGCCCCGGGAGGATGTTCACGAAGGCGCCGAACTTGGTGATGTTCACCACGCGGCCGTCGTAGTTGACGCCGACCTCGGCGGTGGGCGGGTCGAGGATCAGCTTGATCTGCCGCTCCGCCTCCGCCATCGCCCCGGCGTCGACCGCCGCGATCGACACCGTGCCGACCATGCCGTCGTCGTCGACGCTGATCGTCGCGCCGGTCTCGGCCTGGATGGCGTTGATCACCTTGCCCTTCGGGCCGATCACCTCGCCGATCTTGTCGATCGGGATCTCGAAGCTGGTGATCTTCGGCGCCGTCGGCGCGACCTCCGGCCGCGGCTCGGCGATCGCCTCCTTCATGGTGGCGAGGATCGAGAGCCTCGCCTCCCTGGCCTGGTCCAGCGCGGAGGAGAGCACCTCGGCCGGGATGCCGTCGATCTTGGTGTCGAGCTGCAGTGCGGTGATGAACTCCGAGGTGCCGGCGACCTTGAAGTCCATGTCGCCGTACGCGTCCTCGGCGCCGAGGATGTCGGTCAGCGTGACGTACTTGCCGTCCGCGTGGATGAGCCCCATCGCGATGCCCGCGACCGGCGCCTTGATCGGCACGCCGGCGTCCATCAGCGACAGCGTCGAGGCGCACACCGATGCCATCGACGACGAGCCATTGGAGGCGAGCACCTCGGACACGAGGCGGATCGTGTACGGGAACTCCTCGAGCGAGGGCACCACCGGGAACACCGCCCGCTCGGCGAGCGCACCGTGGCCGATCTCGCGGCGCTTCGGGCCACGCATGAACCCGGGCTCACCGGTCGAGAACGGCGGGAAGTTGTAGTGGTGCAGGTACCGCTTGCGGGTGACGGGATCGATCCCGTCGATCATCTGGTCCATCTTCGCCATGCCGAGGGTGCAGACGTTGAGGACCTGGGTCTCGCCGCGGGTGAACAGGCCGCTGCCGTGCGCGGTCGGGATGAGGCCCACCTCGGCGCTCACCGGGCGCAGGTCGGCGAGGCCGCGGCCGTCGATGCGGGCGCCCTCGTTGACGATCCGGCGCCGCACGGTGGCCTTCGCGACCGCACGGAACGCGTTCTTGAGGTACTTGGTGGCGAGCGTCGTCGCCACGTCGACCGGGTCGCCCTCGGCGACCGCCTCGTCGACCAGCCCGGGCAGCAGCTCGGCGAGGATGTCGTCGAGCAGCGCCGCCTCGGCCGCGGCGCGCTCGGCCTTGTCGCCGATCGCCATGACCTCCTCGACACGGGTGCCGGCGAAGGACTGGACGCGCTCGAGGATCTCGGGCGTGTAGTCGATCTGGGGGTCGTAGCTCATCGGCTCGATCGGCCCCCGGGCGGCGACGACCGCGTCGACCAGCTTCCGCTGGAGCGCGATCGCGTCCTTGATCGGCGCCTTCGCCGCCTCCAGCGCGGAGGTGAGTGCGGCCTCGTCGACCTTGGGCGCCCCCTCCTGGTACAGGCCCCAGGAGGCCTCGGTGCCGCCGGCCTCGACCATCATCACCGCGACGTCGCCGTCGGGCAGCTCGCGGCCGGCGACGACGATCTCGAACGTGGACTCGTCACCCTCCGCGTAGGTCGGGTGCGGCAGCCACTCGCCCTCCTGGGTGTAGGCGAGCCGCACCGCGCCGATCGGCCCCTCGAAGGGGATGTCGGAGATCATCAGCGCGGCGGACGCGGCGTTGATCGCCAGGACGTCGTAGGGGTTCTCCTGGTCGGCGCCGAGCACGGTGCCGACGATGTGCACCTCGTTGCGGAAGTCGGACGGGAACGACGGCCGCAGCGGGCGGTCGATCAGCCGGCAGGTGAGGATCGCCGACTCGGGCGCACGCCCCTCGCGGCGGAAGAACGAGCCGGGGATCTTCCCCGCCGCGTACATCCGCTCCTCGATGTCGACGGTGAGCGGGAAGAAGTCGATCCCCTCCCGGACGTGAGCCGCCGCGGTGGCGGTCACGAGGATGCGTGTGTCGCCCAGCCCGGCGAGGACGGACCCGTTCGCGAGCCCGGCGAGCTTGCCGGCGAGAACCTGCGGCGACAGCGAGGATTGCGCGCAAACCT
>CBFGTJ010000151.1:0-7728 GCA_965651815.1 uncultured Microthrixaceae bacterium
GGGCCCCCCGGGGTGGGGCCGCCCCCGGGGCGGCCGCGGGCGCCCCCCCCCGACTGGGGGCCCGCCGCGCCGCCCCGCCCGGCGGGGAGAGCGCTCCACCCGCGTCGGCACCGGCGGGAGATGCCGATCCGCCCACCGCTCAGCAGGCCGCGAGGAGCGACGGGTAGGGGTTCACGGCACCGGCGCCACGATCGAGCTCGAGGTGGAGGTGCGGGTCGCCGCCGCGCGCGTTGCCGCTGTCGCCGACGCGGCCGATCGGATCACCCGCGGCGACCCACCGCGAGTCCCCGATGGTGTCGGACAGGTGGGCGCCGTAGGCCACCCACCCGCTCGGCGTCTCGATCGTGAAGGTGAGCCCCCCGAGGCGGTTCTCGGAGAACGTGAGCTGACCCGTCACGGGCGCACGGATGGTCGTGCCGCGCGGCGCGAAGATGTCGGTGCCCTGGTGGAACCGCGACGTCCCCCTCGGGAAGCCCCAGCTGTTCATGTACGACGCGCCCGGCACCGGGCACACCACCCGGGGCCACGTGCCGACGGCGCCGGCCCACGACCCCGATCCGCCCGGGATGCGCAGCACGTCGCCCGGCATGATCAGCGACGTCATCGTGAGCCCGTTGAGGGCCAGCAGGTCGTCGAGCGCGACGCCGTGGTCGCGGGCGATGTGGATCGGCACGTCCCCCGGCTCGACCACGTGGGTGCCCCCACCGCCCGACGACCCGGACGACCCTGCGGCGCCCGGGACGATGCGGAGCCGCGCACCCGCGTAGAGGCGGTCGTCCACGATGCCGTTCGCGGCGCGCACGTCGTCGGGCGACACGCCGTGGAGGCGAGCGATGGCGTGCACCGTGTCGCCGCTGCGCACGACGTGGTACCCATCGCCGTGCGTCCCCTCCGCTGTGGCGGCCCCGGAGTGCGCCAGCGCCCCGCCCCCGCCGAGGACGAGCAGCGCGACGCCCGCAGCGACGGCGGCGCCGAGCGCCGCGAAGGCGGACGGGCGGCGGAGGCGGGGCACCGGGGGCAGCGGCCGGCGGGCTCGGGGGCGGTGGTGGCGCATGCGGGACACCTTCCTGACGGTCCGTGCTGGGGAGCGTGGCGCGGCCCGCGCGCACGCCTCGGTTCGTCGGGTTCCGCTCCTACCTCGCCGAGCGTGGCGATAGAACCACTCGTCGTCACGAACCCCGGGGCCCGGTGGTCGCGCGCCGGCACCTCAGCGGCGTCCACGGGTGCTGTGCCAGCATTCGGGCCGGTCGCACAGGAGGGTCACATGGCGAGCGGTCGACGGCTGGCGCCCACCACCGAGGAGGACTGGGACGACGAGACGCGCTCGACGCTCGACGCGCTCGGGCGGCTCAACATCTTCCGGGTGCTCGCGCACCACCCGAAGCTGCTGAAGCGGTGGCTCGTGTTCGGCGGACACGTGCTGAACAAGAGCACCCTGCCGGCGAGGGAGCGCGAGCTGGTCATCCTGCGCGTCGGGTGGCGTTGCGGCAGCGAGTACGAGTTCGGGCAGCACACGCTCATCGGCCGGCGGGAGGGCGTCACCGAGGACGAGGTCGCCCGGCTCACCGTCGAGGCGCTCGACGGCTGGTCGCCGCGCGACGCCGCGCTGCTCGCGGCGACCGACGAGCTCCTCGCCGAGCACCGGGTCTCCGACGCGACGTGGGAGGCGCTCACCGCGGAGTGGAGCACCCAGCAGGTGATGGACCTCGTGTTCACCGTCGGCCAGTACTCGCTGACCTGCATGGCGCTGAACACCTTCGACGTGGCGCTCGACCCGGGCGTGCCGGGGTTCCCGTCATGAGGGTCGAGGGCAAGGCGGCGGTCGTCGTGGGCGCCGGCCAGACCCCGGGCGAGACGGTCGGCAACGGCAGGGCCACCTCGCTGCTGCTCGCACGCGAGGGCGCGACGGTGCTCGCGGTGGACCGGGACCTCGAGCGGGCCGAGGCCACGGTGGCGGAGATCCGCTCCGAGGGCGGCGCCGCGACCGCCATGCAGGCGGACGTCACCGTCGAGGACGACTGCCGCGCCATCGCGGCGACGGCGCTCGAGCGGCTCGGCCGCGTCGACGTGCTCGTCAACAACGTCGGCATCGGCACCGGCGACGCCGGCGCGTCGACGCTGACCGAGGAGGCGTGGGACCTCATCCACTCGGTGAACCTCAAGGGCATGTGGATGACCTGCAAGCACGTGCTGCCCCACATGCGCGCCCGGGGTTCGGGGTCGGTGGTCAACATCTCGTCCGCCGCGGCGGTGTGCTCGGTGCCGCTCGTGGCCTACAAGACCTCGAAGGCGGGGGTGAACGCCCTCACCCAGCAGCTCGCGATGAGCAGCGCCGGGCGCGGGGTGCGGGTGAACGCCGTCGCCCCCGGCCTGATGGACACGCCGATGGCGATCGAGGGCATCGCTGCAGCGACCGGGCGGGACCGCGACGAGCTGCGGCGCGAGCGCGACGCGCTCGTGCCGCTGGGGCGGCGCATGGGCGACGCGTGGGACGTCGCGCACGCCGTGCTGTACCTCGCCTCGGACGAGGCGCGCTTCGTCACCGGCGTCGTGCGGCCCGTCGGCGGCGGCCAGCACGCCCGGATCGGTTGAGCCGACAGGAGGACCCCATGGACCAGGCTCCGAGCCCGCCGGACCCCGAGGCGCTCGTCGCGTCGATGCCGTTCGCCGTGCACGTCGGGGTGCGGATCACCGAGGCCGGCCCCGACCGGGTGGTCGGCGAGCTCGACTGGGCACCCGAGCGGTGCACGGTCGCGGGGATGCTGCACGGCGGCGCGCTGATGACGCTCGCGGACTCGCTCGGGGCGGTGTGCGCGTTCCTCAACCTGCCCGAGGGCGCCTCGACCTCGACGGTCTCCTCGAGCACCAACTTCCTGCGCGCGCTGCGCGAGGGCACCCTGCACGGGACCTCCTCGCCGCTGCAGGCGGGCCGGCGCTTCGTGGTCGTGCAGACCGACCTGCGCGACGACGAGGGTCGCCTCGTGGGCCAGGTCACCCAGACCCAGGCGGTGCTCCTGCCGACCTGAGCGTCAGTGCCACCTGGGCATCAGTGGTCGTGCTCGGCCGCGTCGGCCTCGGCCTTGGTCCGGTGCACCGTGCCGTCGGGGTGCTCCGGCGGCGAGTAGAGCGAGTAGAGCTTCAGGTCGTCGTCGCCGGTGTTGATCACGTTGTGCCAGACCCCGCCCGGCACGATCACCACCCAGTCGTCGCGCAGCTCGTGGGTCTCGGCGATCTCGTCCTTGCTCGGGCCGAGCGTCACCTTCGCGGTGCCCGACTCGACACGGAGGAACTGGTCGAGGTGGTCGTGCATCTCGAGGCCGATCTCCTCGCCGGGCGGGATGCTCATCACGGTGAGCTGGGTCTGCTCCCCGGTGAAGAGCACGGTCCGGAAGTTCGAGTTCCGGAGCGTCTCGTCCTCGATGTTGCCAACCCAACCGATCATCGCGTCCCTCCTGCGTCGCGCCGTGCCTGCCCGCGCCAGGCGAGTCTTGCCGACCGCGCGCACCCACCGCGCCACCCTGCCCGTTCTGTGTCCCCGAAGTGAGGGTGCACCCTCACTTCGGGGACACAGAACGGGGGATCAGAGGATGAACTCGAACAGGGGGGAGCCGGCCGGCACCGGATCGATCCGCAGCCCGCTGCGGTCCATCCGCTCGCGCAGCGCCGCCAGGTCCTCCGCCCGCTCCAGCTCGATGCCGACCAGGGCCGGTCCCGTCTCGCGGTTGTTCTTCTTCACGTACTCGAACAGCACGATGTCGTCGCGCTCGCCGAGGGCCTCGTCGAGGAAGTGGCGCAGCGCGCCCGGCTCCTGGGGGAAGGTCACCAGGAAGTAGTGGCGGAGGCCCTCGTGCAGCAGCGACCGCTCGACGATCTCGGCGTAGCGGCTGACGTCGTTGTTGCCGCCCGAGACCACGCACGCCACCGGCCTCCCGCCCACGGGCTGCACCTCCGAGCGGAGCGCCGCGCTGGCCAGCGCCCCGGCCGGCTCCGCGATGATCCCCTCGGTCTGGTACAGCTCCAGCATCTCGGTGCACACCGCCCCTTCCGGCACGGTGACCAGCTCGTCGACGAGGTCCCGCACCAGCGGGAACGTGAGCCGGCCGACCCGCGCGACCGCCGCGCCGTCGACGAACGTGTCGACCTCCGCCAGCTCGACCGGTGCGCCGGCCGCCACCGCGGCGCCCATGCTCGCCGCCCCCACCGGCTCGACGCCGACGATGCGCACGTCGGGGTGGTGCTCGCGCAGCCACAGCGCCATCCCGGCGATGAGCCCGCCGCCGCCGATGGGCACGACGACGGTGCCCAGCCCGGCGTCCGCCTGCTCGACGAGCTCGATCGCGACGGTCCCCTGGCCGGTGATGGTCCTCGGGTCGTCGAAGGGGTGCACGTACACGGCACCGGTGCGCGCCGCGTCCTCCCTGGCGGCGGCGTCGGCCTCGTCGTAGGAACTGCCGGCGGTCACCAGCTCGACCCAGCCCGCGCCGAGCGCCTCGATGCGCTGCCGCTTCTGGCGCGGGGTGGTCGACGGGACGACCACCGTCCCCTTGATGCCGAGGCGCTGGCAGCTGAACGCGACCCCCTGCCCGTGGTTGCCCGCGCTCGCGCACACGACGCCCCGCGCGCGCTCGGACGCGTCCAGCGACGAGATCGTGTGGAACGCGCCCCGCACCTTGTACGAGCGGCACAGTTGCTGGTCCTCGCGCTTGAGGAGGACCGGCGCGCCCGCCCGGTCGCTGAGGCGCTCGCTGAGCTCCAGCGGCGTCCGCCGCACCACCCCTGCAAGGTTCGCCGCGGCGTTCGTGACCGCCTCCGCGCTCAAGTCGTTCGGCACGCACCGATGCTAGGTGCGACGAGTCGGTACGGTGCGGGAGCTACCGGTGGAACCGGAGGGAGGAACAGCCGATGGGGGATGCACGACCACGACGTCGGCGCCTCCTCGTCGGCGCGCTCGCGGCGGTGCTGGTCGTCGCGGGGTGTGCCGGCGAGGACGGACCGGACCGGGCGGATCCCGCCCCGCCGGCCACGGACGACCCGGCCGCTCCAGGTGAGGGCCGTGGGTGCGACCAGGGGTTCTCGGTCGAGGAGGTCCGCTCGACCCCCGTCGAGGGCGTCGAGCACGACCACACGGTGACCTCGTTCGACGGCACCGAGCTGCGGGTGCACTGGTTCCCCGCGGACGACGCGACCCCGGACGACCCCCGGCCCACGGTGCTGATGGGGCCCGGGTGGTCGCTGCCGGGCGACACCTCCGAGGAGGGGGCGGCGCTGTTCGGGGCGCTCGGCATCGGCCCGATGAACGAGCGTGGCTACAACGTGCTCACGTGGGACCCGCTCGGCTTCGGTGAGTCGACCGGCGTGGTGCAGATCAACAGCCCGGACCACGAGGGGCGCGACGTGCAGGTGCTGCTCGACTGGGTGGCGGAGCGGCCCGAGGCGCTCACCGACCGCGAGGGCGACCCCCGCGCCGGCATGGTCGGCTTCTCCTACGGCGGTGGCATCCAGCTCGTCGTCGCGGCCATCGACTGCCGCGTCGACGCGATCGTGCCCGGCCTCGCGTGGCACTCCCTCGAGACCTCGCTGTACCGGTCGGGACTGGTCAAGACCGGCTGGGCGCAGGTGCTGATCGACGCCGGGACGGCCGCGGGGGAGGTCGACCCGCACGCGGTGAGCGCGTACGAGTCCGGCGTCGAGCGTGGCACCCTCTCCGAGGAGGACCTCGAGTGGTTCCGCGCCCGCGGGCCCGCGGAGCTCGTCGAGCAGGTCCGGGTGCCGACCCTGCTGGTGCACGGCACCGTCGACACCCTGTTCACCGTCGACGAGGTCGTGACGAACTTCGAGGTCCTCGACGGCAACGACGTGCCGGTCGCGACGCTGTGGATCTGCGGCGGGCACGGCACGTGCCGCACCGAGGGCGGCGACGAGTCGAGGGTCGCCGAGCGCACCTTCGCCTGGCTCGACCGGTACCTCAAGGGCGACGAGGACGTCGACACCGGCGCGCGGGTCGAGGTGGTCGACCAGGACGGCACGACGTGGGTGGGCGACGAGCTGCCGCCGCCCGAGGCGGAGCCGCTCGAGGGGGAGGGGTCCGGCACGCTCGAGCTGAGCGAGCGCAGCGTCTCGGCGCTCACCGAGCCGCCACCCGAGCCGGAGGTGCTCGACACGCTCGTGTGGCGCATCACCCCCGACGTGGCCGAGGTGGCGGTCGACGTGCCGATCGAGGCGCCCGGGGAGGCGACGCTCGTCCTCGGCGCACCCCGGCTGCGCCTCACCTACCGCGGTGAGGTGGCGGAGGGGGAGCGGCCCGTGCGGGTGTTCGCCCAGCTCGTCGACGACGAGCGCTCGGTCGTGGTCGGCAACCAGGTCACGCCGATCCCGCTGGAGCTCGACGGCGGGGAGCACACCACCGAGGTGGAGCTGGAGACCGTCCTCCAGCACCTCGACGCGGGGGAGACGCTCACGCTGCAGATCGTCGCGACGGCCACCGCGTACGCGACGCCGCGCCTCGGCGGCAGCGTCACCTTCGAGCGCATCGAGGTCTCGCTGCCGACGACCGAGGCCCTCACTCGCGCCGACTGAACGCACCCAGTCCGGTTCGACGAGCGGTCAGGCGCCGACGTAGTCGGCGAGGTGCTGGCCCGTGAGGGTGGACCGGGCGGCGACGAGCTCCGCGGGGGTGCCCTCGAACACGACCCGTCCGCCGTCGTGCCCCGCGCCGGGGCCGAGGTCGATGATCCAGTCCGCGTGCGCCATCACCGCCTGGTGGTGCTCGATCACGATGACCGACTTGCCCGAGTCGACCAGGCGGTCGAGCAGCCCGAGCAGCTGCTCGACGTCCGCGAGGTGCAGGCCGACGGTCGGTTCGTCGAGCACGTAGACCCCTCCCTGCTCGCCCATGTGCGTCGCCAGCTTGAGCCGCTGACGTTCGCCACCGGAGAGCGTGGTGAGCGGCTGCCCCAACGTGAGGTAGCCGAGCCCGACGTCCGCCAAGCGGTCGAGGATCTTGTGGGCCGCGGGGGTCCTCGCCTCGCCCTCGGCGAAGAAGCGCTCCGCCTCCTCGACCGGCATCGCCAGCACCTCGGAGATGTCGCGCCCGCCGAGGCGGTACTCGAGCACCTCGGCCTGGAAGCGCTTCCCGCCGCAGTCCTCGCAGGTGCTGGCGACGCCGGCCATCATCGCCAGGTCCATGTACACCACGCCCGCGCCGTTGCAGGTGGGGCAGGCACCCTCGGAGTTGGCGCTGAACAGTGACGGCTTGACCCCGTTCGCCTTCGCGAAGGCCTTGCGGATCGGGTCGAGGAGCCCCGTGTAGGTGGCCGGGTTGCTCCGCCGCGACCCGCGGATCGGGGTCTGGTCGATGGCGATGACGCCCTCGCGCGGCGACACCGACCCGTGGATCAGCGAGCTCTTGCCCGAACCCGCGACGCCGGTGACGACCACGAGCACCCCCAGCGGGATGTCGACGTCGACGTCCTGCAGGTTGTGCAGGTCGGCCCCGCGCACCTCGAGCGCGCCCGTGGGCGTGCGCACCTCCGCCTTGACCGAGGCGCGGTCGTCGAGGTGCCGCCCGGTGAGCGTGCCGCTGGTCCGCAGCCCCTCGACGGTGCCCTCGAAGCAGACCGACCCGCCGGCGGTGCCCGCGCCGGGACCGAGGTCCACGACGTGGTCCGCGATCGCGATCACCTCGGGCTTGTGCTCGACGACGAGCACGGTGTTGCCCTTGTCGCGCAG
>CBFGTJ010000152.1:0-7629 GCA_965651815.1 uncultured Microthrixaceae bacterium
GTGACGAGCGTGCCGGCGGGGACCGTGGTGAGCGCGTCGAGGACCGCGGCACCGCCACCGATCCTCCGCTCGACCACGAGCGCCGGGTCGTCGAGCGCCCGGGCGATGACCGCCGCGGTGTCGCCCTCGAGCACCTCGGGGGCGCTGCTCACCAGCACGAGGCGGTCGAAGTGGGCACCCGCGCCCTTCACCAGCCGGGCGGCGGCGACCGCCGCGGTGACCTCGTCCTCGTCGTGGCCGAGGACCCTGCGGTCCGAGCCGTCGGTCCAGGCCGGCCGGTAGACGCCGACGGAGCCGACGGCGACCTCGCGCGGCGCGCTCATCGCTTGCCCATTGCGTGCTCGGCGATCAGCACGCGGTGGATCTCGTTCGTCCCCTCGACGATCTGGAAGATCTTGGCGTCGCGGTAGGCCCGGCCGACGCGCATCTCGGAGGAGGTGCCGTAGGCGCCGTGGATCTGCACCGCGTCCGTGGCGACCCGCTGGACGACGTCGGACGCGTACATCTTCGCCATGCTCGCCTCGACCCTGGCCCGCTCGCCCGCGTCGAGGGCCTGGGCGCAGCGCTCGACCAGCAGCCGGGCGGCCTGGATCTCGGTCGCCATGTCGGCGATCTTCCGCTGGGTCATCTGGTAGTCGCCGATGGGCTTGCCGAAGACGACCCGGTCACACGCGTAGCGCACGGAATCCTCGTAGCACGCCTGGGCGAGCCCCACCGCGCGCGCGGCGACCGCGAGGCGGCCACGCTCGACCGCCGTCATCGCGACGGCCCAGCCCTTGCCCTCCTCACCGATGAGGTGCTCCTCGGTCAGGCGCACCTCGTCGAGGACGAGCTCACCGGTGCAGATCGGGCGGAACCCGAGCTTGTTCCTGAACGGGTACGTCCGCACCCCGGGGGTGTCGGCGGGCACGATGAACGCGCTGATCCCGCCGTGGCGCTCCGAGCGGTCCCGCGTCGCGAACGTGATGAAGAAGCTCGCGATGTCGAGGTTGGAGATCCAGATCTTCGAGCCGTTGAGCACGAAGGAGTCGCCGTCGCGGCGGTAGGTCGTCTCCATCCCCGCCACGTCGCTGCCGGACTGGGGCTCGGTGACCCCCGCGCCGCCGAAGATCTCACCGCGGGCGAGCGGGGCGAGCCACTTCTTGCGCTGGTCGTCGGTCCCGTAGGCCTGGATGCCGGCGCCGACCAGCGCCGAGGGCATGCTCATCAGCACGCCGAGGATGTGGTCGACCCGCGAGATCTCCTCGATGAGACCCGCGTACGTGACGTGGTCGAGACCCGCACCACCGAGGTCCTCGGGCACCGTGCCGCCGAAGAACCCCAGCTCGGCCATCCGCTCGAGGATGTCGCGGGGCAGCTGCTCGGCTGCGTCGTACTCCAGGACCCGAGGAGCGACGACGTCCTCGGCGAAGGCGCGCACGGTCTGCCGGAGCTGGTCGCGCTCGTCAGCTTCCGCCATGTGGCCTGCTCCTCTCTCACCGGGCCCGTGGACTACCGATGGCCCGCTCGGTCCAATCCGTCTGAGTGAGTGCTAATCATAGACATAGTTGGGACGAAAGGGGAAGTCCGGGGGCACCTCAGCCGGCGTCGGCCGTCGTGCCGCCCACCTCCCCGCCCCACAGCTCCACCAGCACCCGGCGGCGCTCGCGGTCGCCGAGGCCGCGCAGGTCGGCGACGCCGTGCTCGTTGACGACCACGTCCACGTCGGACCGCGGCGTCGACACCGCCGCGGGCAGCTCCTCGACCAGCGTCGGCCGGCCGCCCCGCAGGGTGGGCAGGGCGATGATGCTGAGGCCTCCCGGCGCGCGGCTCGCGGCGTGCGCGTAGTCCGCGTGGCCCCCGATGCCCGCCAGCGGCTGGGAGCCGATCGCCTCGACGTTGACCTGGCCGGTCACGTCGATCTGCAGCGCCGTGTTGAGCGCGAAGAACGGGAGGCCCGCCAGGCGGCTGATGTCGTGGGTGTGCTCGATGCCGGTGAGCACGCCGGCGCCGTCGGCCCAGCGGTACAGCGCCGGGGTCCCCGCGAGGTAGGTCGCCGTGGCGGGCCCGAGGAGGAGGCCGCGGTCGGCCAGCTCGAGGACGTCGTCGGTGAGGACGCCCGAGTCGACGCGCACCGGGACCTCGAGGTTCCGGATGATGGCGTTGGCCACCCCTCCCGGGCCGAACTGGATCGACGCGCCCTCGGGCACGAGCTTCGCCACGTGGCGCCCGATCGCCTCCAGCGCGTCGTCCGTCGTCGGCGGCGGCAGCTCGTGCGGCGGGCGCTCCACCTCGCCCACCACGACGACCCGGTCGGGGTCGAGCGGCGGGCCCGAGTCCGCGGCGGGGAGCGCGTGGTTGACCTCGGCGACGACCCTGGCGCCTGCGGCGATCGCGGCGCGGACCCAGCCCACCTCGGAGCCGAGCCGCCAGCCGTCGGGTCCCGGCACGACCGACACCGCCAGCACGTCGGGGCGCAGCGTCGAGTGCAGCAGCGCCGGGATCGTGCCCAGCCGCACCGGCACGTAGGTGACCTCACCGCTCGCGATGTGCCGACGCAGGGCGTAGCCGCCCATGACCGTGCGCACGTCCGCGAACGGCCCGAAGTCCACAGCGTCGGGAAGCTCGAGCGACCAGCCGAGCAGGAGCCGGAGCCCTTCCACCGAACCGGCCAGCGCGCAGAGCTCCTCGAGGATGCCGACCGGCGCCCCTGCGCCGTCGGCCACCGCGACGAGCTGCCCCGGCGAGACGACGTCGCCCAGCCGCGCCCGCGTCACGGCAGGCCCACGAGGGATGCGCCGGACGCGCCGACCGGGCGCGCGGCACCCGGATCCGCTGCAGCCGGCGGGACCGGCGGGTGAAGGTGCTCGCCGAACTTCACTTCGGAACCTCCGGGACCTACAGTACTATGATCATCATAGTGCTTAATAGGGTCAGCACTGAACGGAGGTCGTGATGGGTGGGTTGCCGAGCGTCGATGAGTTCCGCTCGTTCTTCGTCGACGAGTACGAGAAGAGCGCCGATGAGATCGAGAGGACCGACTCGATCCCCGAGCACCTACTCTCGCGTGCCGCGGAGCTCGGTGCCTACAAGCTCACCATCCCCGAGGAGTACGGCGGGTTCGGCCTCCCCCTCCTGGACTACCTCCCCTACCTCGAGGCGTCCGCGATGGGCCAGGGCTCGGGCCGCATGCTCGTCCACCTGACCAACGGCGTCTGGCGGCCGCTCGCCCGGTTCGGCAACGAGTCCCAGCGGGACATCATCCGGCGCCTCGCCACCGGCGAGGACGTGCTGGCGTTCTGCCTGACCGAGAAGGCCGGCGGGACCGGGCGGGACCTGCACTCCCGCGCCGTGCGCGACGGCGACGGCTGGCGGCTCAGCGGCGAGAAGCACCTCATCACCTTCGCCGACCGCGCCGACCACTTCCTGCTCGTCGTCGCCTCGGACGACCGCCGCGCGAAGGACTCGCTCACGGCCTTCATCGTCGACCGCGACACCGAGGGCTTCGAGATCGACGCCACCCAGCGCACGATGGGCCTCCACGGCACGGGCCACGCCTGGCTCCGGTACTCCGACATGTACGTCCCCGACTCGGCCCGCCTCGGCGAGGTCGGCGAGGGCCTGGACGTCGCGCTGAGCTTCCTCGACTACAGCCGGGTGTCGCTGTCGAACTGCATGGTCGGCCTCGCGCAGCGTGCCCTCGACGAGGCGGTCGCCTTCGCGAAGCAGCGGGTCACCTTCGGCAAGCCCATCGCCGAGCGCCAGGCCATCCAGGCCCACATCGCCGACATGCAGGCCGACATCTCGGCCGGCCGTGGCCTCGTGAGGGAGGCCGCCGCGCTCTGCCAGGCCGGTGAGGACTTCACCGCCGAGGCAGCCGTGGCGAAGCTCTTCTGCCTCAACATGGTGGGCCGCGTCACGGACCTGTCCCTGCGGGTGCACGGCGGCTACGGCTACACGACCGAGGCCAAGATCGAGCGCATCTACCGCGACGCACGAGGCTTCTGGTTCGAGGAGGGCACCGCGGAGATCCAGCAGCTGGTCGTCGCCCGCGACGTGCTCGGGCCACCGCCGGGGCCCGGGCCCCGGGGGGCCCCCCCCCCCCCACACCCCCCGGGCTCCGCCCCGGGCCCGACCCCGCCGGGGCCCGCAGCCGCCGGTTGCGGGCCACGTCCGTTCTCGGCGCTCGACGTCGCCGGGCCCGACGCGCCCGGCACGGACGGTCGGGTCGCGGGGCGGGTCAGGGCACGGGGTTGCCCGCGAGCTCCTCGGCGATCAGGTAGGCGTGCGTGATGCCCCTGACCAGCGAGAACCCGCTGTTGTAGCCGGTCCCCATCGTGGTGATGGCGGCTGCGGCGCCGGCCGCGTACAGCCCGGGGATCACCCGGCCCGACTCGTCGAGCACGTGCGCGTCGGCATCCACCGAGATCCCGGTCGAGCCGATCGCGGTGCCCAGCAGGCGCAGGCGCATCCCGTGGAACGGCGGCTCCTCGATCGGGCCGAGCACCGGGTTCGGCTCGTTACCCGGGTCGCCTGACATCGAGTTCACGTGGTCGACGGTGCCACGGCCGAACTCGGGGTCCTCGCCCCGGGCGGCGTGCTCGCTGAACGTCTTGGCGGTCCGCTCCAGCTCGTCACCGTCGATGCCGAGCGCGCGGCCGAGCTCGGCCAGCGTCGGCGCCGAGGTGACGAGCTCCGCCGGGTAGTCCTCCCCCGGGGCCGTCTCGCCCAGCCCGTACTTGCGGTGGTGCTGCTCGTCCCAGATGAGGAAGAAGGGGAAGTGGTCGGCGCCCGGCGCCATCAGCTTCGCCACGATGTCGACCCAGTAGGAGTCGTTGGCGAACCGGCGCCCGTGGCGGTCGACCATCATGCTGTGCGGCATCGCGTACTCGGGGCCCATCGCGAAGGGGTGCAACTTCGCGGCGGACGACGACGACGGCGCGTCCCAGCCCGGGATGAGCGGCACGGCGCCCGGGGGCATCTTCACGATCGCGGCACCGACCGAGCGGGCGAGGTCGATCCCGTCGCCCCGGATGCTCTGCGGCGCGACCGACCCGAAGTGCTCGGGGTCGATGCCGAGGAACTCCCGCACCTGGTCGGGGTTCCAGTCGTAGGTGCTGGTCGCCAGGACGACGACCCCGTGGTGGTCACTGGTCGCGCCGTCCGCGCCCTCGGCCCGGGCACCGACCACGCGGTCCCCGTCGGTGAGGAGCTCCACGACCCGCCGGCCGGTGAGGATCGTCACGCGGTCCTCCTGCAGCACGCGGTGCAGGAACGACGCGACCACGCCCGTGCCGAAGGTGAGCGGGTCGCCCGCCTCCTCCGCGGGACCGTCGCCGCGCATGCCGAACGCGGGCAGCCCCGGGTGCTGCGGCAGGTCGACCGTCGCCTGGCGGCGGCCCTTCTTCAGCATGTCCTCGTAGCGGACGCCGACGGGGAAGTGCGGCGTCACCCGCAGGCGCTGGCGCCACTCACCGAGCTTGCGGCCGTCGAAGACCTTGTTGGTCAGGTAGCGGCCCTCGCCGAGGGCCCCGTCCGCGGTGTTGTGGTAGTCCTCGAAGCCGGGGATCACCTCCCACTCGATCGCACCGACCTGCTCCCAGTACTCGGCAGCGATCGGCGCCACCTGCAGCCACCGGTGCATCGCCGCCTCGTCGAGCACCTCGGGGTGGTCCGCGGCGATCGCCCGGAGGTAGCGCTCGGTCAGCTCGATGCTGTCCTCGATGCCCTGGCGGCGGGCGACGTGGTTGGCGCCGACCCAGACCTGACCGCCCGAGTAGGCGGCCGCCCCGCCCACGAGGTCCGCCGCCTCGAGGACGGTGACCTCGAAGCCGCGCAGCGACGCACCGAGCGCCGTCGCGAGCCCGGCGAGGCCGGATCCGACGACCACCACCTTCCCGGGCGCGCCGTCCGTGCTGTTCTCGCTCATCTGCTCCTGCTCCTCCACTTCTCGCAATCCATGGACGTCCTCGGTGCCAGCACGGCCGGGGCCCTCACTCCGCGAGCCAGACGGTCTCGTACCAGAAGTTCTCCTGGAGCAGCCCGGGGTGCGTGAGGCCGCGGACCTCGGGCCGGGCGCCCTCGACGTACAGCGGGTTCACCGACAGCACGAGGGGGACCTGGTCGTGGAGGATGCGCTGCGCCTCGTGCGTCGCCTCGAGCCGCGCGTCCTGGTCGGCCTCACGGCAGATCGTGTCGTGGAGCTCGTCGAACTCGGGATCCGCGAACTTCGAGAAGTTCACGACCGCGTCCGATCGGTACACGTTGAGCGTGAGGCACGGGTCGGAGAACATCGCCGTCGCGGCCGACTGCGCCATCTGGTACCGGCCCTCGCGCAGCATCGGGGTGACGTCCGTGTCGAGCGGGAGCACGCGGATCTTGGCGTTCACGCCGATCGACTCGAGCTGGTTCGCGTACACCTCGGCCACCGAGATGTAGATGTCGACCTCGGGCACGAGGTAGTCGACGTCGAGGCCATCCGGGTAGCCCGCCTCGGCGAGCAGCGCCTTGGCCTCCTCGATGTGGTCGTCGGTCACGCCGGTGATGCCGGGGACCTCGTCGAGCTCGTCCTTCGGCAGCGCCCACTCGCTCTCGATGCCGAACCCGTAGGTGTTCGGGGTGTAGATGCCGTCGTAGGCACGCTCACCCTGCGCTGGCTGGTCCGCGACCATCGCGAACGCGCGGCGCACCCGGATGTCGTCGAAGGGCTCCGCCTCGTTGTTGAGGAAGGTGACGAAGCGTGCGGGCCCGTCGTGCACGAGCTGCTGTGCGCCCGGCACCTGCTGCTCGAGCCACTCCCACTCCGAGGCCGGCACCGTCGCCGCCTGCGCCGTGATGTGGATCGAGCCCGACACGAACCCGGAGGTGCGGCTGGACAGGTCGGGCATGATCGCGAACGTGATCCCGTCCAGGTACGGGTACGGGTCGTTCCAGTAGTCCTCGTTGCGCACGACCTCGATCGCCGAGCCGCTGCGCCACGCGTCGAGCTTGAACGGACCGGTCCCGATCGGCTCCCGCTCGATCGCGTGCGGGTCGTCGGCCACGAGGTGCGCGGGCACGATCGCGAGCGCCGGCGCGGTGAGCGCCTGCGGCAGGATCGGGTTGGGCTCCTCCGACCGGATCACCACCGTGTGGTCGTCGGGCGTCTCGACCTCAACCCCCGCCAGGATCGTCTGGGCCTGGGCGCTGCCGACCCCGTCGGGCATGTCGCGGGCCCGCTCCAGGGTGACCCGGACGTCCTCGGAGGTGAACGGCTCGCCGTCGTGGAAGACGACGCCCTCGCGGAGCGTGAGCGTGAGCTCGGTCGCGTCGTCGTTGAGCTCCCAGTCCTCGGCGAGCGACCCGATGATCTCCCGCCGGTCGGGCAGACCCTCGGGGTCCATCCGCAGCAGGGTGTCGTACATCTGCATCATCGCGACCTGCGTGAAGGCGCTCGGCTCCTGCACCGGGTCGAGCGTGCGGGGCTCGGTCGGCACGGGCACGGTGATCTTCCCCCCGTGGACCGGGGCGCCCTCCTCCGCGCCGTCTCCCCCTCGGTCGCCCGCGGATGCGTCCTCGCCGTCACCGCCGCAGGCGCTGACCACCAGGACCAACACGAGCGCGATCGCCCAGAACCTCTTCACATGGACCCCCGTCCAGTCGTCGGGAGGT
>CBFGTJ010000153.1:0-7525 GCA_965651815.1 uncultured Microthrixaceae bacterium
TATCCTGGAGGCTCACGCCGAGGTCCGCGAGCGAGGAGGTGACCACCGCGAACGGCAGCACCTCCCTGGGGAAGTACACGCGGGAGATCAGCGACCCGGCGGACTGGATCGAGCCGACGCCCTGGCCGAGCGCCTGGGACAGGAACGTGAACGACACGATGCCCGCCCAGGCGAACGACAGGTACGGCAGCTCGGTCTGGCCGACGTTGAGCACCCTCACCACGACCCACCCGTAGATCACGAGCAGGGTGACCGGCTGGATCAGGCCCCACCCGGCGCTGAGGATGCTCTGCCGGTAGCGGACCCGCAGGTCGCGGCGCGTCCACACCCACAGCAGCGGGAGGAGCGTCGAGAGCCGCTGCGAGGAGGACTGCAGCAGGCCCCGCCGCGGCACGATCTCGACGGTGTGCGACGCGGTGCCCTGGCGGTCGTGATCGCCGTCGTCCTGCACCGGGCCCCCGTCTGGCACGCTCACCGCCCTCTTCAATGCTGAACGACGATCACTCCGAGCGGGACGTCTCAGCCGAAGTCTTCTACCATAGGGAGCTGCGGCACGGTGGGGCGCCGGCGGCGCGGGAAGGCAGGGCCCGGAAGGTGCGGACGAAGCTCGAAGCCAGCGTGGTCCCGGTCGACGTCGTGCCCGAGGGGTTGGATGCCGGCGCGCTGGAGGTGCTCGAGCAGCTCCGCGGTGGGGTGGTCGAGGCTCCCGACGGCGAGGCCGCCCGGGAGCTGACGCGTTCGCTCGAGCGTGCCATCGAGGCCGGCGCGGTCGGGCCGGCCGGTCGCGTCCGCTCCGACGCGACCCCCCTCCGCCCGGGACGCCCGGCGCTGAGGGACCCGGTGCTCGACGAGCAGCTGCGCACCGAGGGGTGGGCGAAGGTCCGCGTCCTCAGCCGCGAGCAGGCCGCCGAGCTGCGGGAGGCGTACGGCGAGGTGCACGGCTGGGTCGGCGAGGGCTTCGAGCCCGATCCCGGCAACGGCGACGTCGACTACCGGACCCGCAGCCGGAAGGTGCTCGGCGCGGTCCTCGATCCGGCGCTCGCCGAGCTCTTCGTGGACCACTCGCCGTTCCTGCAGGGCTACTACGTGAAGTGGCCGGGCTGTCCCGAGACGCACATCCACTCGGACTGGACGAACGTCGACGAGGAGGCCGGGCACCGCAGCTACATCGCGTGGACGGCGCTGCAGGACATCACCGACGACGTCGGCCAGATGTCGGTCCTGCCCGGGAGCCACCTGGTGGACCGGTCGCCCCGGGGCAGCCGCCTGAACCTGCCGCTGGCCGGTGCGTGGCACGGCAAGGAGGAGGACGTCTGGCGGCGGATGCGGCGGGTGCCGCTGGAGGCCGGCGAGGCGCTCGTGTTCGACATGGCGACGATCCACGCGTCGTTCTCCAACACCACGGAGGTGCCCCGCGTCGCGGCGGTGACCTGCCTGCGCCCCGACGAATCCGACCTCGTGTACTACCGGGCGGTGTCGGGTGACACGGTGCTGCGCTACGACATCGACGACGACTTCTTCCTGGAGGCGACCCCCGCCCAGCTCGTCGACGAGCTGCCCTGCCGCCTCCCGAGCGCGGTGCTCGAGGTGCGGACGACGCCGGAGTCCATCCGTCGTGCCGAGGAGCTGCTCTCGTCGCTCGAGCCGGTGGAGGAACCACCTGAGGACGTGCTGGCCGAGCAGCGCGCGCTGACCGCCGCGGTGGCCGGCCGCCAGATCTCCGCGCCCGGCGACGAGGCGTCCCCGCCGGCCGCGCCGGAGCCGCCCCGGGCCGACACCCCGCGCCGTGGCGTGCTGGCGCGGGTGCTGCAGCGGTTCGAGCACTCGCGGAGCGGGTGACGGCGGCAACCATGCGCGACGGCGGCCGTGGTCGCGGCACCCGTCCCGCGGAGGGGACCCACCGATGAGCCTGCGGCGCACCCTGGGCTCGCTGGCGGCGACGCTCGCCGACCGCTGGCGCGCCGGCCCGCCGGCAGGGGACCCGCCTGCCGTGGACCCGCCGGTCGCGGACCTGCCGGCAGGGGAGCAGCGGGCGCGGGCGACGGCGACCCCGGCCGCCGGCCAGCAGGGCGACACCCTGGCGACGCTCCTGTGCAAGGCACCGTGGGCCGCGCTCTACCTCGACCCGCGGGGCGAGGTGAAGGTGTGCTGCCAGAACGAGTGGCTCCGCCTGGGCAACGTCGCCGAGCGGTCGCTGACCGAGATCTGGAGGGGACCGGAGCTCACCCGCCTGCGGGAGCGCGTCGCCGAGGGCGACCTCTCGCTGGGCTGCGAGATGTGCCAGGCGGCGGTCGACCGCGGTGCCGCCGACACGGCGTACTTCAACTCGTTCGCGCACCTGCCCCTCGAGGACGTGGACCACGGCTGGCCGCTGCAGCTGGACCTCGCCCTGTCGAACAGCTGCAACCTGCAGTGCGTCATGTGCAACGGCGAGCTGTCCTCCGCCATCCGGGTGCACCGGGAGGGCCGGCCGGCGCTCACCAGCCCCTACGACGACCGGTTCTTCGAGGAGCTCGACCACTTCCTGCCGCACCTGCGCGCGATCACCTTCCTCGGCGGCGAGCCGTTCCTCGCCCGCGAGTCGACGCGGGTGATGTCACGCCTGGTCGAGCTGGGCCTGACCCCGCACTGCAGCGTCACCACCAACGGCACCCAGTGGAACGCGCGCATCGAGCGCTTCGTCGAGCGGCTCCCCATGCACGTCGCGATCTCGGTCGACGCGGTCACGGCGTCGACCCTCGAACGCATCCGCGTGGGGGTCGACGCGGCGGCGCTGTTCGAGAACATCGAGCGGTTCCGCGCCGCGACGTCACGTTCCGGCGGCACCCTCGGGTTCTCCACGTGCCTGATGGTGCCGAACTGGCACGAGTTCGGGGAGCTCCTCGAGTGGGCCGACCGGCTCGACGTCGACGTGTTCGTCAACACGGTGCACCACCCGCCGCACCTCAGCTTCGCCCACTGCGACTTCGACCAGCTCGGTGAGGTGGTCGAGGCGATGCGGGCCGAGGACGGGTGGCGGCGGGAGCGGCTCGGCCGCAACCGCTCCGTGTGGGAGGACCAGCTGGCGTCGCTCGAGGGCCTCCACCGCCAGCGTGCGGGCGAGCACTCCGGGGGGCCGGCGCAGGCCACCCCCGTCGCCATCGCCCCCCGGCGCCCGTCCGGTGGCGTCGCGGTCCTGCGCGCCGACGAGCGCCAGCTCGTGCGCGAGGTCGACGTCGGCGGTGCGGCCGCCTACGGCGTCGAGCTGGAGGCGCTGCTCGGCAGCTCGCTGTGGGAGTCGGTCCGGCTCATCTCGCGCAGCCTCGGGCAGCTGGAGACCTCGCAGGTGCGGCGGACCGAGGAAGGCGTCGAGGAGCGCGAGCTCGTGTTCCGCGGACCGTCGGGACCCGTGCGGGTGCGGGCGACGATGGAGCTCGGCGCGGCCGCCGAGCCCACGTGGTTCCTCGCGTTCGAACCGGTGTCCGACGACCCGGCGGCCTGAGCGCCCTCGGGCCGACCACGCCGGGGGACCTCGGGCGGCGACGGGTAGCGTTCGGTCATGGCGGTGCTGGGGATCTCGGGGGGCTACCACGACAGCGCGGCGGCCGTCCTCGTCGACGGGAACCTCGTCGCGGCCGCACAGGAGGAACGGTTCAGCCGCGTCAAGCACGACGCCTCGATGCCCGCACGTGCCGTCCGTTGGTGCCTCGACCACGCCGGGGTCGGCGCCGACGACCTCGAGGCGGTCGTCTACTACGAGAAGCCGCTGACCACCTACGAGCGGGTGCTGTCCACGCACGCCGCCGTGGGCCCCCGGGGCTTCCCGCAGTTCGCACGCGCGGTCGGCACCTGGACGCGCCGCAAGCTGTGGGTCGGTGCCTCGATCGAGCGGCTCGTCACCGCGTCGGGCCGCCGGATGCCCCGGCTGCTGTACTGCGAGCACCACCTCAGCCACGCCGCGGCGGCGTTCCACCCGTCGCCGTTCCCGTCGGCGGCGATCATGACCGTCGACGGCGTGGGGGAGTGGGCCACGACCTCGATCGGGCGCGGCGGCCCCGACGGGATCGAGCTGCAGTGGCAGCTCGACTTCCCCGACTCGATCGGGCTGCTCTACTCGACGTTCACCGCCTACTGCGGCTTCGCCGTGAACGACGGCGAGTACAAGCTCATGGGGCTCGCGCCGTACGGCGAGCCGCGGTTCGTCGAGCACCTCCTGGGCGAGGTCGTCCACCTCGCGGCCGACGGCTCGGTGCAGCTCGACCAGCGCTACTTCGACTACCGGGTCGGGCGCCGGATGGCCTCCGACCGCCTGCACCGGCTGCTGGGCGAGCCGGCCAGGCCGGCGGACGCCCCGCTGACCCAGCACCACGCCGACGTGGCGCGCTCGGTGCAGGTCGTGCTGGAGGAGATCGTGCTGGCCGTCGGCCGCCACCTGCACGAGCTCACCGGCGAGCGGGCGGTCTGCCTCGGCGGAGGTGTGGCGCTCAACTGCGTCGCGAACTCGCGGCTGCGGCGCGAGGGCCCCTTCGAGGAGATGTGGATCCAGCCGGCCGCGGGTGACGCCGGCAGCGCGGTCGGCGCCGCCCTGTGGGGCTGGCACGAGGTGCTCGGCAATCCCCGCATCCCGCCGGTCCCCGACGGGATGGGGGCCGCGGCCCTCGGGCCGTCCTACTCCGACGAGGAGATCGAGCGCTGGCTGGCCGACGCCGGCATCGACCACGAGGTGCTCGGCTCCGACGACCGGGTCGACGAGCTGGTCGCGGACGTCATCGCCGGCGGCGGGGTCGTGGGCTGGTTCCAGGGTCCGATGGAGTTCGGCCCCCGTGCGCTCGGGCACCGTTCGATCCTCGCCGACCCCCGCGACGTGACGATGATCAGCCGCATCAACCGGGCGGTGAAGGGCAGGGAGGGGTTCCGCCCGTTCGCCCCCGCGGTGCTGGCCGAGCGCGCCGGGGAGTGGTTCGACCTCGACGTGCCGGCGCCGTACATGCTGCTCACCGCCCCGGTCCGCTCCGCGAGGCCCGTGCCCTCGGCGGGTCGCACGTTCACGGAGCGCCTGGAGTCGGTGAACTCCGACATCCCGGCGTGCACCCACGTCGACGGCTCCGCCAGGGTCCAGACGGTGCACCGGGAGCGCTCCCCCCGCTTCCACTCGCTCCTGCGGGCGTTCGAGCGGCGGACCGGGTGCCCCGTGCTGCTCAACACCTCGTTCAACCGCGCGGACGAGCCGATCGTGCGCACGCCGGCCGAGGCGTACCGCTGCTTCCGCGCCGCCGGGCTCGACCTGCTCGTCCTCGGCCGCTGCGTCGTGCGGGCCGGCGCGCCCGTCGCCGGTCCCGAGCTGGTCGCGGCGGAGCTCCGGTAGCGTGGGGACGATGGTGATCGCGGGCAGGCACCTCCTCCGGTTCGTGGCCGACCTCGCCCGGTACACCGTCCGCACGGGGCGCTGGTGGTTCCCCGCGGCGCTCCTCCTCCTCGGCGTGGGGGCCGCGGTCGCCGCCACCGTCAAGGCGGCGGTGCCGACCGCCGTCTACGTGCTCTTCTGAGGTCCTGGCCGCCGGTGACGATGGCCGAGCTGCTCGATCCGTGGGCGGAGCGCGACGACCTCCGGCGACGCTCGTCGCTGCCGCTGCGCGCGGTCGCGACGGTCCTGCTCGCCTCGGGAGGCGCAGCCCTCCGGCTGTGGGGGCACGGGCCCGGGGCGCGGCGCGCCGCGGTCGTGCTGGTCCTCGCGACCGCGCTGTGGCAACCGGTCCGCCACCTGGTCCCGTCGCTCGCCGGGCGTGCGGTCGTCGCCGCCGGGCTCGTCGCCTCGGCGGCGGCGCTCACCGTGCCCACGGTGGGGCGTGCGCCGGTGCTCGTGGTCCTGGGATCGCTCGTCGTCGCCGATGCCGCCCTCGTGCCCTGGCGAGCGCGGACGGCCGGGGCGGTCCACCGCAGGTCCGTCGCGGGGCTGGCGGTGCCGCTGCTCGTCGCGGCGCAGGTCGTCTGGTACCGCAGCGGGTCGGTGGCGTGGTCGGCGCTGCTGCTGTGCGTCGCGGCGGCGGTGGTCGTGGCGCGTCACCGGTACCCCGGGCCGATGGCCGCCGCCGAGCGGGGTGTCGGGCGAGCCCTGTCCGCGGTGGGCGGCGCGCTCGGCGCGCTGGCGCTGCTCGTCGTCGCCCTGCCCTTCTTCTACCTGCCGGCCGCGATCGGCCGGCTGCTGGGGTTCAGAGCCGCGGGCCGTCGCCGGCGCACGGCGGCGTCCCACTGGGTCCCGGCCACCTCGGCGCACGCCGGCGGCGTGGTGGGCGCCGAGCGGCTGCCGTTCATCCCACCGGACCCGCGCACGGCGCGACGGCGGCACCTCGGCGCGCTGGGCAGCGTCGTCCTGGTCGGCCTCGTCGTCGGCGCGGTGGTCCTGGCCACGAGGGACCGGGGATCGCCCGTCGACGACCCGCCCGGCGAGCCCGGCGGCGAGCCGGCCGCCGCCCAGCTGGACCTGCTCGAGTCCGTTCCGTACTCGGCGCGCCCCGCGATGGCCGGCGTCGACCACGCGGACGAGCTGCAGGCGGACCTCACCGCAGCGGAGCTCGTCCCGCACGGCGCGACCGGCTACGTCACCGCCGACACGACCTCCCGCCACGTCAACGTGCGCGACGGCGAGCGACGGGTCGTCGCGTCCGAGTGCTCCGGGTGCCCGGCGGTGGAGCTCTGGCTGGTCGGCGCCTCGTCGGTGTTCGGCGTCGGTCAGCGCGACGACCACACGATCGGCTCGGAGCTGGTGCGCATGGGCGCGGCGCGCGGCTTCGCGCTCCGGGTCTCGAACCTCGCCGCCCCCGGGTGGACGATCCACCAGGAGGCGAACTGGGTGCGGCACCGCCTCGACGCCGCGGCGCGGCCACCCGACCTCGTCGTGCTGGTCGACGGGTTCAACGACGTGGCCTCGGCCCTCGGCAAGCAGTTCGGCGGCGACGCGGACGACGGGCCGCTGGTCTTCGACGAGGACGACATGGTCGAAGCGCTGCGGAGCCCCGACGTGCTCGACGCCGGGAGGTTCCGCGCCGCGGTGGACCGTGCGGCGAGCTCCTACCGGCTCGAGCTGGGGCGACTCCGCGCCGAGCTGTCCGGCGCGGGGATCCCCACGCGCGCGTTCTTCCAACCGGATGCGTTCGCGTCGGAGCGCCAGCTCGACGTGGTGCTCGGCATGTACGGCGGGGCGGCGCCGAGCTTGATCGACTCGGGGCAGCTGGGCGACGCGCTCGACGCAACCGTCGAGCGGCTCGCCGGCGAGGTCGTCGACCTGCGCCACGTGTTCGACCACCTCCCGCGGCCCGTCTTCCTCGACGTGGTGCACACGAACGAGGAGGGCGCCCGCCTCGTGGCCGCCGCCGTGCTCGACGCCATCATCGGGGACCTCGAGCGCGTCGCGAGGCCCGACTGAACCGGCTGGACCCCGCTGGGCCCTCGCGAGCGTCGCTCAGGCCCGGTCGAGCAACCCGACCGAGGTGAGATAGTCGAGGACGCCCGCGGCGGCGACCAGCAGGAGCACGAGCGCGGCCACGCC
>CBFGTJ010000154.1:0-7510 GCA_965651815.1 uncultured Microthrixaceae bacterium
GGCTGGTAGCTGATGTTGCCCGAGCCGTCCTCCTTCTCGATGCCGCCGACCCGGTGCTGCAGCCCGGGGGTGCCCGGCACCGCCCACGGCGGCGCCAGCGTCCGCGGGTCCCGCAGGTAGGGCCAGAAGCCGTCGTCGTGGTTCGGCTCCGTGGTGAAGCGCGGCTCGATCGGCGGGAGGTCCGCCACGTTCGGGAGCAGCCACGGCTCCGCGCCGTTGGCGAGGTAGCCGTCGGAGAGCACGATCACCGGCGTGCGGTAGGTGACCGCGATGCGCGCCGCCTCGATCGCGACGTCGAAGCAGTGCGACGGCGAGCGCGGCGCGAGCACCGGCAGCGGCGCCTCCCCGTGCCGGCCGTACATCGCGAGCAGCAGGTCGGCCTGCTCGGTCTTGGTGGGCATCCCGGTCGAGGGGCCGGCCCGCTGCACGTCCACGATGACCATGGGCAGCTCGAGGCTGACGGCGAGGCCGAGGGCCTCGGCCTTGAGGTCCAGGCCCGGACCCGACGTGCCGGTCACCGCGAGCGCCCCGGAGAACGCGGCGCCGACCGCGATGGCGGCCGCGGCGATCTCGTCCTCCGCCTGCATCGTGCGCACCCCGAAGTTCTTGCGCTTCGACAGCTCGTGGAGGATGTCGGAGGCGGGGGTGATCGGGTAGCTCGCGTACACGAGCGGCAACCCGGACAGCTGTGCGCCTGCGATGAGGCCCCAGGCGAGGGCGGTGTTGCCGTTGACGTTCGTGTACGTGCCCGGTGCCAGCGACGCGGGCTGCACCTCGTAGGGGTGGTCGAACAGCTCCGCGGTCTCGCCGAAGTTCCTGCCCGCCCGGAACGCGGCCAGGTTCGCGTCGCGCACATCGGGTCGCGACGCGTACTTCCGCTCGATCCACTGCACGACCGGGCGCGACGGCCGCGTGTACATCCAGCAGACCAGCCCCAGCGCGAAGAAGTTCTTCGACCGTTCGGCGTCGCGGCGCTTGACCCCCAGCTCCTTCGTCGCGCTGATCGTCATGGAGGTCATCGGCACCTCGTAGACGGTGTACGCGGCGAGGGACCCGTCCTCGAGCGGGTTGGCGGCGTAGCCGGCCTTGTCGAGGTCCCGCTCGGTGAAGTTGTCGACGTTGACGATGAGCGTCGAACCCGGCGGCATGTCGTGGAGGTTGGCCCGCAGCGCCGCCGGGTTCATCGCGACGAGCACGTTCGGCGCGTCGCCCGGGGTGACGATGTCGCGGTCCGAGATGTGGATCTGGAACGACGACACGCCCGCCACGGTGCCGGCGGGCGCGCGGATCTCCGCCGGGTAGTTCGGCAACGTCGCGAGGTCGTTGCCGAAGACCGCCGAGAGCTCGGTGAAGCGGTCGCCGACGAGCTGGATGCCGTCCCCCGAGTCACCCGCGAAGCGGATGACGACCCGACCGAGCCGGGTGGAGGCCGGTGATGAGGATGTGGTGCCGGACGACGTGATCGCCCCCCTCTGCTCCATGCGGCCGCAGTTCCCCCGTGCGGCGCACCCGCCACCCTATCGACCCGAGGCGGCAGAGGTGCGTTCAGGCACCACGGTCCCGCACCGTGTGCCGGTGGGCGGGACCGACGTGGGCACGGAGGGACTCGAACCCCCGACTCCCTGCTTGTAAGACAGGTGCTCTGACCAGCTGAGCTACGTGCCCGGAGGGGGCGATGCTACCGGGCATCGGGGTGACGGCATCAGCCGCTCAGCAAGCCGTCCCGGCGAGCTCGTCGGCCGGGACGAGCGCCAGCTCGCCGTAGGTCGCCCTGGCGACGTGGTCCAGCGACGGGGCCGGTCGCCCGATCACCTGCCCCAGCGAGGCCTCGGAGGCCACGACCAGCACCTCGGGCTCGGTCCGGGCGACCCGTCGCAGCGCGTCGCAGTCCGCCAGGGTCTCGACCGGACGGCCGGACTCGTAGATGGCCCAGTCACCGAGGAGGACGGTGCCGTACACGACGGGCTGGTCGCGCCCGGCGGCCACGACGGCGGCGACGTGGTCGTCGGACCGCTGCGTCCCCGGCAGGCCGGCCAGGAACGGCACGGCGCCGAGGAGCGCGAGCAGCGGCACCAGCGGCAGCGGCGAGCGCCGGGCCACGTCGGCGACCAGCGCCGCGCCGAGGGCCACGAGCACGACGAGCCCGGCGTTCCAGTAGGGGTGCCAGGCGCCGTCGCGGAACACCGTGGCGTACGCGGCGGTGACGGCGAAGGTCGCCCCGGCGGCCGCCCACAGCTCGGGACGCCGCCGGACCAGCACCGCTGCGCCGAGCAGCGCCGCGGTGCCGACGACGCCGAAGAGCACCACCAGGTGCTCGGCCTGCACGAGCACCCAGTCCGCCCAGCTGCGTGCCCCCACCCGGACACCGGCCTGCCGCCAGAGGACGCCCAGCCCACCGTTGACCCAGGCGACCCAGCCCAGGAAGGCGAGGCCGCCGACGACGGCCCCGGCCAAGGTGGACAGCTCGTGCGGCTGCGGCCGGCGGCGTGCGGTGACCGCGCGGGCCACGCCGAGCATGCCGAGCGTTCCCGCGAGGAGGATGCCCTGGTGGGCGGCGAGGCCGCCTGCGAGCGCGACGGCCCCGCACACCGTCGCTGACCGGCGCGACGGGGCACGCTCGGCCGCCTGCCACGCCCACAGCAGCCCGAACAGCAGCGGGAGCCAGACGATCTCCATGTTGAGCATCACGCCGTAGCCGCGGACCAGCGGCGTTCCCACCGCGGCGAGGACCCCGAGCGCCCGGGGGCCGTCCCGGAACCGGCACGCGCCGAGCCAACCCCAGCACGTCCACACCGCCGCGACGGAGAAGGCCAGCGCGGCGAGTCGGTAGGCCCACCGGTGGTCCCCCAGGACCGTGCCCGCCGCGGCGGCGACGACCTGGGTGAGCGCCGGGTGGTGGGCGTAGGGCCGGACCTCGTCGCCCCGCACCGCCCGTGCACCGAGCCGGGACTCGACCCAGCCGTGGGTGCGGACCGTCTGCGCTCCCGTGGCCCACACGGCGGTGTTGAAGCCCTCGTACGTCGGCCCGAACGGCCGGTCGAGCCGCCCCGCCGACAGCAGCACCAGCAGGACCGACAGCGCGAGGGGCACGAGGCGCCACCCGATCGCGGCGCGGCGCCCAGCGCGCGGCGCGGCCGGCCGCGGGCCGTCATCGGCCCCGTCCGGCGAGTCGAAGTCGGGTGCCGGCGTGGCGCGCACCCCCTCAGGCTAGGGACGGGGCCGCCGGACCCCACCCGGTTGCCCCGGTCAGCGGCGGTGCCCGGGCCTCAGCTCGACGCCGGTCAGGTCGATGGCGCCCATCCGCTCGAGCGCACGCAGCGCCGAGATCGTCTCGGCCTGCATCAGGGGCAGTTCGTGGCGTGCGAACCACCCGAGCGCCTCGATCTCCGGGGAGGACGGCCGCACCCGGTCGAGGTCCGCACCGGCAGCGGGCCGGGCCAGGAACACGACGTCGACGCGGTGCAGGCGGGGGTCGACCACGACCGCGGGCTCGCCGACGAGCTCGATCGGCAGGTTGACCTCCTCCAGCGTCTCGCGCACCGCCGCCTGCTCCGGCGGCTCCCGGCGCTTGGCGAGTCCACCCGCGGTCCCCCACGACTTCCAGTACGTGTGGCGCACGAACAGGAAGGCCCCGTCGTCGCGCTCGATGATGCAGATGGCACCGACGGTGTACTTCGGGGAGCCGAGCCGGACCAACGTGCGGCGGACTCGGCGCGGCAGCTTCCCGAACGCCCGCAGCAGCAGGACCATCACGTGGCGGCCTCCCTCAACCCATGCTGCGGCGTGCGGCGAGCAGCGCCTCGTGCAGCTCGGGGGTGGCCCCCGAGACGGGTGTTCGCCTGGCGGCGTGGTCCAGCACGACGAGCTCGCGTCCGTGCACGTCGGCCACGTGGGCACCGGCCTCGGACAGCACCAGCATCGCCCCCAGGTAGTCCCACGGTCCCAGGGCGTCCTCGGTGCAGTCGATGGTGCCGTCCACCCGTCCGTCCGCCACCGCGCACAGGTCGAGCGCGGTCGCGCCGAGCGAGCGGTACTGGCGCCACTGCAGGTGCCGGGGCGGGTAGCCGTTCAGCACGAGCAGCGAGTCCTCGGCCCGGGTGACCCCGGAGGGCTTCACGGGCCGCCCGTCGAGCGTCGCACCGCCGCCGCGCACCGCCTGGTACCTGGCCCCCGTGGCGAGGTTGACCACGAGCGCCGCCAGCGGGCCGGAGTCGTCCACGGCGCAGAGGCTCGTCGCGTACCACGGGATCCCCCGGCTGGCGTTGGTGGAGCCGTCGACGGGGTCGATGACCACGGTGATGCCGCAGCCGGGGTCGTGGAGACCGGACTCCTCGGAGAGGATCCCCACCCCCGCCTTGCGCAGCACCGGCACCGCGGCGTCGTCCGCGACGAGGTCCAGCCGGTACTGGCCGGGCCGCTCCCCGCCCAACCTCCACAGGTCGGGCCGTCCGACCGCGTGGGCGTCCAGCGCGCCGATCACCGCGGCGGCCGTGTCGTCCAGCAGTCGCAGGATGCGGTCCACGTGCACGCCGGCAAGGGTACCGGCGCCTCCCGCTCCTCCGGTGCCCCTGCCCTGTCCGGGTCTGGCACTCTGTTGGGGATGTCCCTGCTCGATGTCGCCGGCTTCGTCGCCGACCTCAAGAACCACGCCGCGGATCACGGCTTCCACATCCATGACGAGCGCCACTTCGTCGAGACCTACTCGATGCGCCAGGCATGGGAGGTCGACCTGCACCCCGAGGAGGCGTGCGGTGGACCGCTCGAGTTCCACCTGGCGCTCGAGATCGACCCCCGCACGGTGCTCGCGTTCGAGGACCAGGTGATGGCGCTGCCGGAGGGCGAGGACCCCGACGAGCTCCACTACCTGCCGCTGACGTTCAACTGGTCGCTGCCGCCGCTGCCGCGGTGTCCGGACCTGCTGCTGCTCGCAACCGAGATCGCCGGCATCGGCGGGCCGGACCTGCCGGTCGAGGTGTCCGCGGTCGACTCGTTCGCGAACGTCACGGACCCCTCCGAGCGCACGCTCACGGTGGTGGCCCGGGTGCTGGTCAGCGTGACGCAGATCTACCTCGGGGAGGAGATGCTCTGCGACACCCTGGAGCGTTGCCTCGACGTCAGTCGGTTCCTGCTCGACTCGGCGCCCGCCTGGCTCGACGAGCACGGCTGAGCCCGCAGCGGACCCCCGGTCGCGCCGTTCAGACCATCCCGTCGACGGCTTCGGCGACCGCGGGGTTGACGACCTCGCCGCCCGCGACGTTGACCCCGCTCGCGAGCGACGGGTCGCGCCGGCACGCCTCCTCGGTGCCGAGCATCGCCAGCTGCACGACGTAGGGCAGCGTGGCGTTGGTCAGCGCGAAGGTCGCGGTGTGCGGCACCGCGCCGGGGATGTTCCCGACCGCGTAGTGGAGCACGCCGTGCACGTCGATGACCGGGTCCTGGTGGGTGGTCTCCCGTGAGGTCTCGACGCAGCCGCCCTGGTCGATCGCCACGTCGACGATGACGGATCCGGGCCGCATGGCCCGCACCATGTCCTCGGTGACGACCACCGGGGCGCGGCTGCCCGCGACGAGCACCGCGCCGATCACGAGGTCGGCCTCGGCGATGCAGCGCTCGAGGGTGCCCTGGTTGGAGGCGACGGTCACGACGCTCCCCGGCCGGATCCGGTCCAGCTCGCGCAGCCGCTCGAGGTCGAGGTCCATGACCTGCACCTGGGCGCCGAACCCGGCGGCCACGCCGACCGCGTTCCACCCGACGTTCCCGGCGCCGACGACCACGACGTTGCTGGGCCGCACCCCGGCGGCGCCGCCGAGCAGCACGCCACGGCCGCCCTGGGTGGCCTCGAGGAACCGGGCGCCGACCTGGACCGCCATGCGCCCGGCGATCTCGCTCATCGGCGCCAGCAGCGGGAGCTGTCCGTCGGGGCGCATGACCGTCTCGTAGGCGATGCCGGTGGCCCCCGAGTCGCACAACGCCCGGGCGACCTTCGGGTAGGCAGCGAGGTGGAGGAACGTGAACAGGGTCAGGTCGGGTCGCAGGTAGGGCACCTCGGAGACCTGGGGTTCCTTCACCTTGCACACCAGCGAGGCGCGCTCCCACACCTCCTCGGCGGTGCGCACCACCTCGGCCCCGGCGGCCGCGTACTCCTCGTCGGGCAGGCCGGCGGCCTCACCGGCGCCGCGCTCGACGAGGACGGGGACGTCTCGCCGGCGCAGCTCGCGCACCCCGTCGGGGGTCAGGGCGACGCGGCGCTCGTCGGTCTTGATCTCGACGGGGACTCCGACCGTCAGTGGACCGCTCACCGCCCCAGCTCCTTCCGTGGCTCATCCGACCCGGCGGCCGGCGCCGGGGGCAGGTGGATCAGGTTGTCGCGCTCGTCCGGGTCGACGACGAGCGCCGCGGCGCAGCTCACTGGATGGCCTCCGATGGTGGTCCCGTGGAGGAACGAGTCGGTTTCCTCGTGGAACGGCCCGGGAGCCGGTCCCTGACGGTCACGCCGCCGCATCGCGGGGGTCCGGACGACGCGCCCTCGGCGAGGGTGTTCATGTCGGGTTGGTAACCGTAGCGGCTCGGATCGAACCGCTCCCCACCGGGGCCGGTGCGGTGGGAGATGGGGAAGGCCGGACCTCGCTGGGAGAGGTTGAGGGTGGAGGCCCGGCCTTCGACCCATCCACACGCCAGCTCAACGAACGGGGCCGGCGCCGCGTTGACGCCGACCCGCGACTTCTTCACGCGCCGCGGGCAGATCCGCCGAGCGAGGCCTCGATCTCGTCGACGGTGAGCAGGTGCACACCGATCCCCGCCAGTTCGGCGAGGCCGCGGTCGTACGCACCCGACACGGCGTCGACGGCGAGCACCGTGCGGTAGTCCCGCTCGCTGGCCTCGTAGATCGAGGTCCTGGGGCAGTTCGGGAAGTTGCACCCGGCGAAGACCAGCGTCGACACGCCGAGCCCCCGCAGGTGGGCGTCGAGCGGTGTGTCGTAGAAGGCGCCCCAGCGCGGCTTGTAGAGCGCGAACTCGTTCGGCCCGAGGTGCTGGATGCCGCCGTCGAGCAGCAGCCGGTCGTCGAGCTCCGGCGAGGGGCCGTCGAGGAGCTCCGGGGCCAGCATCCGGCCGGGCGTGCCGGGGCGGAGGACGGGCTCGGGCCCGCGCACGAGCTCCCGGCGGCTCAGCTCGGCGTTCGAGCCGTCGGCCAGGTAGAGGCGCACGACGTGCACGATGGGTCGCGACGCCGAGCGAGCGGCGGCGCAGAGCTCGGCCATGGCCGGCAGCGCAGCGGAGGTGCCGGGCACCTCGAGCGGTTGGCCGTCGAGCGTGTCCACCTGCACGTCGATGGTGACGAGCGCAGCCTTCCCCCACTCGGGCGCGGTGGCGTCCATGCGACGGGCAGTATCGCACCGACCGCTCCCCCGCCACCGTTGCGGGAGCGGCCGCCCTCTCGGCGTCGGGCCGGCGGTGCGGCCACGCGGTCAATTGAGCGCCCGAGGTGCCGACAGGACCTACCGGAACTCGC
>CBFGTJ010000155.1:0-7346 GCA_965651815.1 uncultured Microthrixaceae bacterium
CGCGGAAGAGCTCCTCGGAGAAGACGTACGCGTACGTGTAGCTCTCCGAGTCGAAGCGGGCCTCGGGGTAGCGGTTCCAGTACCAGGTGCCGCCGACGCCCTCCCCGGCCTCCAGCAGCACGGTCGAGAACCCGTCCTCGCGGGCCCGGTACAGCTGGTACAGGCCGGTCACGCCGGCGCCGATGACCAGGACCTCGACGTCGATCCCGTCCCCGGGGCGGTCCCCTGCGCCTCCGTCCTCCATGGCCCCCCTCTCGTGCGCCCTCCGAGCGGTGCGTCGGGAGGGCTCCCTGGAGATTAGACCGATCGGTACATCACCGGGCGGGTGCGGTCACACCGCGGCGAGGCGGCGCAGCGCGGCGGCGATGTCGTCGGCGCCCGGCAGCCAGGCGCGCTCGAGGTTCGGCGCGTAGGGCGCCGGGGTCGGCGCCGCGCCGATGCGTTCGATCGGCGCGTCGAGCGACCAGAACGCCTCCCTCGCGACGGTGGCGGCGATCTCGGCGCCGATCCCGAAGGGGACCACGGCCTCGTGCGCGACGAGCAGCCGGCTGGTGCGACCCACCGACTCGAGCACCGGCTCCAGGTCGAGCGGCGCGACGGTCCGCAGGTCGACGACCTCCACCGAGATGCCCTCGGCCGCGACCTCCTCGGCGGCGGCGAGCGCGTCGTGCACCATCCGCGAGACGGTGACGAGGGTGACGTCGGTGCCCTCGCGACGGACGGCGGAGCGGCCGATCGGGACGAGGTGGTCATGTGGTGGGCGCGGGCCCTTCATGCCGTAGGTGAGGCGGTTCTCGATGAACACGACCGGGTTGGGGTCCTGGATCGCGGCGCGCAGCAGGCCGTAGGCATCGGCGGGGGTGCTGGGCATCACGACGGTGAGCCCCGGCACGTGGGCGAGGAGCGCCTCGAGGCTCTGCGAGTGCTGGCTTCCCGAGGACCGTCCGGCGCCGAACTGGGTGCGCACGGTGAGCGCCATCTGCGCGCGGCCGCCGGTCATGTAGGGGAGTTTGGCGGCCTGGTTGAGCAGCTGGTCCATGCACACGCCGATGAAGTCGAGGTACATCACCTCCACCACCGGCCGCATGCCCGCCATGGCGGCGCCGACGCCGAGGCCGACCACCGCGTTCTCCGAGATCGGGGTGTCGCGCACCCGGTCGCCGAAGCGCTCCCGAAGGCCCCGGGTGATGCCGAACACGTTGCCCCCGTCGCCGACGTCGATCCCGGCGAGGAACACCCGCTCGTCGGTGGACAGCTCGGCCTCGAGCGCCTCACGGATCGCATCCATCATCCGGAACGGCTCGCCGTCCTGGGGCGGCTCCTCCGGTTCGGGGAGGTCCGCGCGGGGGCGGAGGACGAAGTCGCCCAGGGAGGCGACGTCGGGCTCGGGCGCCTCGCGCGCGACGCGCACGGCCCCGTCGAGCTGGGCGTCGACCTCGGCGGCGAGCTGCCCCAGCTCCCCGTCGCCGACGCCCGCGGCCCGCAGGCGTGCGGTGTGCACGACGAGGGGGTCGCGCTCCTTCCAGCGCTCCAGCTCCTGGTCGTCGCGGTACCGCTCGGGGTCGCCCTCGTAGTGGCCGTGCCACCGGTACGTGGTCGCCTCGACGAGCACGGGGCGGCCGCCGGCGCGCACGCGGTTCGCCGCGTTGGCCATGGTCAGGGCGCACGCCACCACGTCGTTGCCGTCGACGTGGAGGTAGCCGATGCCGTAGCCCTCGGCGCGCCGCTCGAGCGGGACGGGGTGCTGCGCCTCGGAGGGTGAGAACTCGGCGTACCCGTTGTGCTCGCACCAGAAGACGACGGGGAGCTCCCACACCGCGGCGAGGTTGACCGCCTCGTGGAAGGCGCCCTGCGCGACCGCGCCGTCGCCGAAGAAGGCCACCGCGACGCCGCGGTCCTCGCGGAGGCGGCTCGCCGTCGCGGCGCCGACCGCGATGGGCAGGCCCGCCCCCACGATGCCGTTCGCCCCGAAGATCCCGAGCGCCGGATCCGCGATGTGCATCGACCCGCCGCGCCCACGGTTGGAGCCGGTGTCGCGCGCCATGAGCTCGGCGAACATGGCGCCCGGGTCCATCCCCTTCGCGAGGCAGTGGCCGTGGCCCCGGTGCGTGGAGGTGATCACGTCCTGCTCCCGCAGCGGCCAGCAGGCCCCGACCGCCGAGGCCTCCTGCCCGATCGAGAGGTGGACGAAGCCGGGGACCTCGCCGTCGCGGTAGAGCCGGGCGACCCGCTCCTCGAAGCCGCGGATCAGCAGCATCCGCCGGTGCATCTCCAGCAGGTCCGCCCTCGGGTACTCGCTGGACCCGTCGCTCACCTCGACACCCCCTCGATGAACAGGTCGGCGAAGCGCTCGGCGACCTGCTCCGCCGACAGCGCCCCGCCGGGCTTCAGCCACAGGTACGTGTAGTTGTGCATGCCCAGCCAGGCCCGGGAGGTGAGCCGCGGGTCGACGTCGCGGAAGTGGCCCGAGCGGACCCCGGCCGCGATCACGGACTCGACGACGTGCTCGTACTCGTGGCGCCGGGCACGGAACTGGACCGCGTTCTGGCCCGTCAGCGCGGGGAACTCGTGCAGGAACACCCACACGTGGTCCGGGTACCGGGCGATGACGTCGAGCAGCTCGCGGCCGAGCGCGGCGAGCTGCTCCGGGGGCGTGGCGTCGGCCTCCACGACCCGGGCCGCGCCGACCATCACCTCGTCCATCACCCGGTCGTGGATCGCGGCGAGCAGCTCCTCCTTGGAGCCGATGTAGTAGTAGAGCGCGCCCTTGCCGAGGCCGTTGGCCTCGCACAGCTCGGTGGTGCTGGTGCCGTGGAACCCGTGGACCGCGAACACCTTCGCCGAGGTGTCGACGATCTCCTCCCGGCGGCGACGCCACCGCTCGCTGCGCTCGGGGCCGGCCGGCGCGACGGCCTTCCCGCTCTGCGGGACCCCCTCGACGTCCTGGTCGCCGGCGGACACGCGCCGACCCTAACGTCTGTAACGACCAGTCGAACGAACTGGAGCTCGGGTTGTCGACCGACGGTGGCAGCGGCGGTCCAAGGGCCGCCTCGTACGGAATGAGCTGGACCGCGGTGCTCGAGCACCACGCCGCGCGTGCGCCGGACCGACCGCTCGTGGTCAGCCCGGAGCGCACCGTCACCTACTCGGACATGGCGCGGTGGAGCCGGTGCCTCGCAGGCGGGCTCGCTCGCCGCGGCGTCGGGTTCGGTGACGTCGTCGGGCTGCTCTCGTACAACCGGGCCGAGATGCTCGCCACGATCTTCGCGGCGAGCGCGCTCGGCGCGATCGCCATGCCGGTGAACTGGCGCCTGGCCGCGCCCGAGGTCCGCTACCTGCTCGAGCACTCCGGGGCCCGCGCGTTCGTCGTCGACGCGGAGCTCGCCCCGCTCGGCGAGGAGGCGGCGGAGGGGCTGGAGCTGGCACGCATCGAGCTCCCCGTGGAGGGCGTCGCGCTGGGGGACCCGTGGGAGCCGTTCGAGCAGGTGGCCTCGGCGGAGCCCGTCGAGCCCGTGGCGGTGTCGGGCGACGACGTGCACCGGCTGATGTACACCTCGGGCACCACCGGGCGGCCCAAGGGCGTGATGATCACCCACGCGAACCTCGCCTGGAAGAACGCCGCGCACGTCGCCGAGCTCGGGTTCACCTCCGACGACGTGGGTCTCGCGTGTGGGCCGCTGTACCACGTCGGGGCGCTCGACCTCACCACGACCTCGCTGATCTCGGTGGGCGCCACGACGATCGTGCACCGCACGTTCGACGCGGCGGAGGTCGTCGACGAGATCGAGCGCTCGGGGGTGACCTGCGTGTGGATGGCACCCGCGATGCTGCGCGCCGTGCTCGACGAGCCGGGCGTCGAGGACCGCGACCTGTCGTCGGTGCGGCTGATCATCGCGGGCGGCGCACAGCTGCCGATCCCCTTCATCGACCGACTGGAGCGGGTGTTCCCCTCCGCCTGGCTCGCCGACGCGTACGGCCTGACCGAGACCGTTTCGGGTGACACGTTCCTCGACCGCGCGAGCACCCGCTCGAAGCTCGGCAGCGTCGGGCGTCCCTGCCTGTACCTGGACCTGCAGGTGTGGGACCCGGACGGTCGGCCGGTGCCACCGGGCGAGCGCGGCGAGGTGGTGCTGCGCGGCCCGAAGGTCTTCGCCGGGTACTGGCGCGACCCGGACGCGACCGCCGCCGCGTTCGAGGGCGGCTGGTTCCACACCGGCGACGTCGGGGTGCTGGACGAGGACGGCTACCTCTACATCGTCGACCGCCTCAAGGACCTCATCATCTCGGGCGGCGAGAACATCGCCGGCTCCGAGGTCGAGCGGGTCCTCGACGAGCACCCCGCCGTGCTCGAGGCCGCCGTGGTCGGCGCCCCCCACGAGCGGTGGGGGGAGGTGCCGGTCGCCCACGTCGTGCTCCGCCCGGGGTCCTCGGCGAGCGCGGAGGAGCTGGTCGAGCACTGCCGGGCGCGCCTCGCGAAGTTCAAGGTGCCCACCGAGGTGCACTTCCTCGACGAGCTGCCGCGCAACCCGTCCGGCAAGGTGCTCAAGCGCGAGCTGCGGGAGGCACGCTGAGCGGCCACCGGCTCACCCGGCTGTTCCACCCGAGCCACCACGTGCCCGACCTCGGCGAGGCCGAGGAGTTCTTCGAGCGGGTGTTCGGCCGGCCGAGCACCCGGTTGTCGACGCTGTCGCCCTCGGGCCCCGACCACTCGACCTTCACCCCGATCGCGGACGTGCTGTTCGACTCGATCGACCCGCGGCGCTACGTGGTGGGCGGGGAGCAGCGGTACCCGAGCGTCGAGGCGCCCGTGCTGCGCGGGATGGGCTGGTACGTCGAGGGCATCGGCTCGCTGTACCTCTCGCTGCGCCGGCACGGGTACACGGTGCTCGACCAGCTCGACCGCGTGGCCGAGGGCGACGAACCGCCCATCGCGGCCGGCTCGGCGATGCCGCTGTGCTTCACCACGCCGGAGGAGGCGGGGCTGCGCCACGAGCTCCTCCCGGCGATCCCGTTCCCGCTCGACCCGCGGACCGCCGACGGGTGGGCGCTGCCGGAGGTCTCCGACGACGACCCGCTCGGCATCGTGCGCTGCGCCCACCACACGGTGCTCACCCGGGACCCGGGCCGGGCGCTGCGGCTGCTGGTCGACGTGTTCGGCGGCACGGTGGTCGGCCGCGGGCGGGACGAGGTGCTCGGCGCGGAGGTGACCTCGGTGCGCCTGGCCGACTCGGTGCTGCGCCACGCGGTGCCCGACGACCCCGATGCACAGCCCGGGACGGCGGAGCAGGACGTGTACCACTCGCTCACCTGGCAGGTCGCCGACCTCGACCGCGTGCAGCGGCACCTCACCGCCCAGGGTGTGGGCATCGCGGCCCGGACCGACGGGCTGATCGTGACCGACCCCGCCACCTCGCTGGGGATCCCCTGGGGCTTCGTCGCATGAGGGCGATCGCGGCCGGGTAGGGCACCACCCGATGAAGCTCTCCCAGCTCCCCGCACGGGTCGTGACCGGTGCGTACATCTTCCACTCGGGCATGCAGAAGTGGGGCGGTGACGAGGAGACGGCGGCGGCGCTGCACGGCATGGCCTCCGGCGCCTACCCGTTCCTCCAGAGGATGGAGCCCGCCAGGTTCCTCCAGCTCCTCGCCGCGGGGGAGATGGCGGTCGGGGCGGCACTCGCCGTGCCGCTCGTGCCGGAGCGCACCGCCGGCAAGCTGCTCACCGGGTTCGCCGCGGGGCTGATGGGCCTCTACTTCCGCACCCCCGGCATGCGCGAGGAGGGCAGCATCTGGCCGACCCAGCAGGGCATCGCGCTGGCCAAGGACGTGTGGCTCCTCGGCATCGGGCTGAACCTGCTGCTGTCCTCCGCCGGCAGCGACCGCGACCGGGCGAGGGAGGCCACCGAGGCGATCGAGGCCACCGGAGAGGTCGTCGAGGCCGTCACCGACTGAGCACACCCGCGCTCAGCGGTGGACCCAACCCTCGTCGTGCCAGTAGGTGAGCAGGTTCGGCAGCGGCTCCGGCCAGGTCTCGATGTAGGTGACGCCCTCGTCGCCCGCCCGCATCGTGTAAGGGGTGCCGGCACGGCTGAGGAAGTACTCGCCGGGCCCGATCCGGACCGTCTGCGGGTCCTCGTCGCCGTAGGAGATGTGGTACTCGCCCTGCAGCACGATCACCATCTCGTCGAGGCTGTGGTGGTGGCGGGGGACCACGAAGCCCGGGCGCACCCGCAGCGGGTTCCGGTTGAACCGGCGGATGATCCTGCCCGGCTTCGCGCACATCCACATGGCCCCGTCGAAGGTCGCCGCGAAGTCGACCGGCGCCTCCGACAGCGGCCTCCCGTCGTGCCAGAAGTAGGTCGGGTTGTCCTGCTGGTCGAGCGCGAGCGGGACCCAGTCCGCCCCGTCGAGCAGATCGGCGACGACGACACCCATCGGCCCATCATCGCCGAGGCGCCCGTGCCGGGCCCGGGGCACATCCCGCCCATCAGGACGACGGCTCGACATCCCCGGCGCCCCCTCGGCAGAGTTCGATCGTGCCGATCGAGTTCCTGGACCTCCTCGACGACGGTGGCTGGGAACCGCTCGTGCCGAACGCCCGCAACCCGGGTTCGACCTGGAGCGACGGGGGACTGCTCGCGGACGCACCCGTCGACCTCGCCGCCACCTTCGACGGGGCGGCCTGGCGCGCCACCGGGATCGACCCCTCGTTCGGGCTGAACGGGGTCCGGCTCCGGGGCGGGTTCACGGTGCCCCGGCACCACCACAGCAGCGCGCTGCTGCTGCTCGTGTTCGACGGGGCCCTCACCGTCGCCGCCGACGACGGCGCCGAGGTGCTCGGCCCCGGCGAGTACTGCGTCATCGAGGAGGGCACCGCACACCGGCTCACCGCCGGCGCGGAGGGTGCGACCTACCTGTGGTCCTGGCCCCAGGAGGCGGCGGCGATCGCGACGTGCTGGTACCCGGACCCGGCGTGGGCCCGCACGGAGGCTCCCGCACGTTGACCGCGGAGGTCGGAGGGTGAGTGTGGAGGAGCGCTACGACGTCGTCGTCGTCGGATCCGGCGGAGGGCTGGTCGGCGCCTACGCGGCCGCGAGCCGCGGGCTGCGCACCCTGGTGGTCGAGAAGACGGAGTTCCTCGGCGGCACCACGGCCTACTCGGGGGCGGGCATCTGGCTGCCGGGCAACCCCGCCGTGCTGCGTGCGGGGATCGAGGACTCGCCGGAGGCCGGTCGGGCCTACCTCGACGCGATCGTCGACGACGCGGACGCCCCGCCCCGGCTGCGGGAGGCCTACCTGCAGGCCGGACCGCCGATGATCGAGGAGCTGGAGCGCGACGAGTGGTTC
>CBFGTJ010000156.1:0-7341 GCA_965651815.1 uncultured Microthrixaceae bacterium
CTGGACGAACTTCCCGGTGATGTTCTGGTAGAGCGGGTTGGCGAGGATCGCGTCGCGGGTCTCGGCGTCCGGCGCGTGCTGGCGGATCAGGTCGTCCCAGGACTGCTTCGTGTCCAGCATCGCCGCCCACAGCTCGCCCTGGGGGTCGACGCCGGCCTCCTCGAACGCCTCGGCCGGGACCCGGGTCTCGACGTTGCCGAACCGCTCCATGCCGAGCGCGGTCGCCAACCGGCGGGCGGGGTCCACCGTGAGCACCAGCACCTTGAGCCCGAGGTTCGTCGCCGCGGTCGCCGCGAGCGCCGCGGCGGTCGTCGTCTTGCCGACGCCGCCCGAGCCGGTCGAGACGATGATCTCCTTGGACGCGCAGAGCTGCTCGAGGGTCGAGGGCTCGTCGCCCCGGCTCCGGTCGGCCATCAGCCGCCGAGCTCCTCGCCCAGGGAGTCCGCGATGCGGGCCGTCGAGCGGACGCCGTGCGAGCGCGTGAACAGGTAGGGCTGGTACAGCACGGGCAGGCCCTCCGGCAGGTGCTCGCGCAGGCGGGTCAGGTGGGGAACCCGGGACCTGCGCAGCTCGACCGCGAGCTCCGCGCCGTCCATCACCTTGCCGACGCCCGGACCGGCGACCCGTTCCAGCACCTCGGTCGGCTCGGGGGCCCGCAGCTGGTCGAACAGCGCCTCCTCGTTGCGGGCGAACAGCTCCGGCAGGACGCGGTTCACCACGACCGAGGCGACGTCGATCCGGGTCTCGGTGCGGAGGCGGTCGATGAGCTCGATGGTCTCCGCGACCGGCATCTCCTCGGGGACCGTCACCACGACCACCCCGGTGGTGGCCGGGTCGGTGAGGAGGTCGATCATCCAGTCCGTCTGGTTGCGGACCAGCCCGACCTTCACCAGGTCGTTGATCGCGACCGGGGACGCGAGCTGGCCGACGACGTGACCCGTGGCGGAGGCGTCGACGACCACCAGGTCGAAGTGCCGCTCGCGCACCTCGTAGGTGAGCTTGCCGACGGTGAGGATCTCCTTCACGCCCGGCGCGGCGTTGGCGATGAAGTCGAAGGTGCGGGCGAGGGGTCCGAGCTTCGCGAGCAGCGGCACCTTGAGCTGGAGCCGCAGGTACTCCCGTAGCGACTCCTCGGTGTCCATCGACATCGCGTAGAGGTTCTCGCGCACCTCGGTGGGCGTGAAGCGCAGGGTGCCGGTGCCGAGGAAGTCCGACAGGTCGCCCTTCGGGTCGACCTCGCACACGAGGGTCCGCAACCCCCTCCGGGCGGCGAGGAGCCCGAGGGCGGAGGCCACCGAGGTCTTGCCGACGCCACCCTTGCCGGTGACGAACAGCAGCTTGCGGTCGAGCAACCCGGGCCGCCCCGGTGCACCTGCCGCGGCGGACGACGTCACGCTCAGCTCGAGAATCCCATCGGCCGGCTGTCCGTCTCGCTGCCGATCTCGACGTACGCGATCTTGTCCGCGGGGACGGCCACGTCCCGGCCTCGGCGGTCGGTCACCCACAGCACGTTCGACGTGCCGGCGAGCACGTCCTCGACCCGCTTCATGAGACCGGCACGGTCCACGTCGTCGGGCAGCGGCACCTCGAGCTCACGGGCCGAGTACGTCACGCCGATGCGCATGTCCACTGGTGCTGCTCCTGGGGTCCTGGACCACGATCGGGGTCTCGTGGATGCCACATGCTATTGATCGGGCATGCCAGCGTCGACGTCGGAGGGGCCGCCGACCCACGAGCACCCGCCGCACGCGGGGACGAGGGTGGTGGTGGTCGCCCACGGGCCACCGCTGCGTGGTGGCGTGACCACCGTCGCGCTGGACCTGGTCGAGGACCCCGTGCTCAACGCCGAGTTCGAGGTGGTCTTCCAGAACACGACCCAGGCGCAGGACAAGCGGGGCCGGTTCGCGCTGGAGAACGTCTGGCGGGCGGTGTCGGACGCGGCGGGGACGTTCCGCCTCGCCCGGCGCGGCGCGGTCGTGCACACCCACTCGGTGCAGGACCCGACGCTCGTCGCGTGGCGCCAGGTGCTCATCGCCGCGGCCGCGCGCCTGCGGGGGGCGCGGGTGCTGCTGCACAACCACGCCTTCCGCCCCTACATGGCCCCGCCCGGCGGCTACCGCGTGGGCAGGGCGCACCGCTGGGCGTTCGCGCTGCTGGACCGCCTGGCGGAGGCGAACGTGGTGCTCAGCTCGGCGGGCATCCCGAACCTGGCGCCGCTGATGCCCCGGACGCCGATGCCGGTGGTCGCGAACTCGGTGGTCGTCGAGGACGTGCAGCAGAGCAGCGCCGACCATGAGGTGCCGGTCCTGCTCTTCGTCGGCGAGCTGCTCGAGCGCAAGGGGGTGCTCGTCCTGCTGGACGCGCTCGACCGGCTGCGCGAGCGCGTCGAGGGCAAGTGGGAGGTGCGCATCGTCGGCGACACCACCGCGGGGGTCGACCCGGAGAAGGACCGGGTGATCCGCGAGGTGCGCGCCCGCGGCTACGGGGACGCGCTGACGGGCGGGCTGCCCCGGGAGGAGGTGTACCGGCACCTCGCCGAGTCCGACGTGTTCGTGTTCCCCACCTTCGTCGAGGGCCAGCCGTTCTCGGTCATCGAGTCGCTCGCCGCCGGCGTGCCGATCGTCGGCTCCGACATCCCCACCGTGGCCGACATGGTCACCGACGGGGTGCACGGACGGCTGGTGCCCCCGGGCGACGCGGACGCGCTCGCCGGGGCCCTCGAGGAGCTGCTCGGCGACCCGGCCGCGCGGCGACGGATGGGCGCGGCGTGCCGCGAGCTCGCCCTCGAGCGGTTCGACCGGCAGGTGTTCCGCCGGCGGATCGCCGCGCTGTACCGCTCACCGGGCGGCAGCCCCGACCACGCGTAGGGTGTCCGCCACCGCGGTCGGGCTCGAGGTCGCGAGCTGACCGTAGAGTCACCTCATGCGCGAGCAGCGCTCCGAGACCGTGCTCGGGCGACCGGCGGAACCGTTGCGGCCCTACGTCGAGCGGTACTTCGGCTACCGGCTGACCGGCTTCCCGCCCGGGCTCCACCGGGGGCTCCCCGCTCCCCGCCCGACGTTCATCGTGAGCATCGGCGACGCCATCGACGTCGTCGAGCAGGTGGACCCCTCCCAGGCGCCCGACCGCTACCGCTGCGTGGTCGGCGGCCTGCAGGACGCTCCTGCGCTGATCGCGCACCACGGCGACCAGGAGGGCGTCGCGATCGACCTCACGCCGCTGGGCTGCCGGACGCTGTTCGGCATGCCGGCGCGGGCGATGTGGAACCTGTCGCTGGAGCTCTCCGAGATCGCCCAGGGAGCGGGCGACGAGCTGTGGGAACGGCTGCAGCTCGCCCGCACCTGGCCGGAGCGGTTCGCGGCGTGCGACGCGGTCCTGGGCCGGCTCGCGGCCCGGCACGAGGCCCGCGCCACGCTCGCGCCCGAGCTGTCGCGCTCGTGGCACCTGCTCGAGTCCACCCACGGTGCGCTCGAGGTCGGGGCGCTCGCGTCGGAGGTCGGGTGGAGCCGCCAGCACCTGCGGCGTCGCTTCGCGGACGAGTTCGGGCTGCCACCCAAGCTGGCGGCCCGTGTGATCCGCTTCGACCGGGCACGTCGCATGCTCGAGGCGTCGGGCCACGTGACGATCGGTGAGGTCGCCGCCATCTGCGGCTACTACGACCAGCCCCACATGGACCGCGAGTTCGCCGAGCTGGCGGGGTGCTCGCCCTCGGAGCTGCTCGCGGGCGACGTTCCATACGTACAAGACGTCGAGGTGGGCCCGGGCGGACGATGACCCCATGAGCACCGACACCACACCCACCACGACCAGCACCGGCGACCGCGACGCCGCGACCGCCGTGTGGCCCATCCTCACCTACCGCGACGCCAAGGCGGCGATCGCCTTCCTCCGCGACGCGTTCGGCTTCGTCGAGCGGGCGGCGTACGCCCGCGAGGGCGACCCGTCCGTGATCGAGCACGCCGAGATGCGCTGGCCACTCGGCGGTGGGGTCATGTTCGGCACCGCCGGCAAGGACGACGGGCCGTTCGGCAGCCGTGCGCCCGGCAACGACTGCGTGTACGTCGTCTGCGACGACCCCGACGGGCTGTTCGAGCGGGCCACGGCGGCGGGAGCGACGGTCGTGCGCGGGCTCGCGGACGAGGACTACGGCTCGCGCGGGTTCACCGTGCGCGACCCGGAGGGCAACCTCTGGAGCTTCGGCACCTACGCCGGGGACTGAGCGTCAGATGACCTTGAGCTCGGGGTTGTAGCGGCGGGTCGGCGCGAGCTCCACGTCGACGCGCTCGGCGAGGGCGGCGAAGGCCCGCGCGGCCTCGGAGTCGGGGTCGACCGCCACGATCGGTCGGCCCTCGTCGCCGCCCTCCCGCAGCGCCGGCACCAGCGGGATCCGGGCGAGCAGCGGCACGCCGATGCGGTCGGCGAGCTCCTGGCCGCCACCGGAGCCGAACAGCTCGTAACGCTTGCCGTCGTCACCGGTGAACCAGGACATGTTCTCGATCACGCCCTTGGTGTCCAGGCGGACCTTCTCGGCCATGAACGCCGAGCGCTGCGCGACCTTCTGCGCGGCCGGTTGCGGCGTGGTCACCACGTACAGCTCCGCGCGGGGCAGGAACTGGGCGAGCGACAGCGAGATGTCGCCCGTGCCCGGCGGCAGGTCCACCACGAGGAAGTCGGGCTCGTCCCAGAACACGTCGGTGAGGAACTGCTCGAGCGCCTTGTGCAGCATCGGGCCGCGCCAGATGACCGGCTGCTCCTCCTCGACGAAGAACCCCATCGAGATGCAGCGCACGCCGTGGGCCTCGGGCGGCACGATCATCTGGTCGATGACCACCGGCGGGCGGTCGATGCCGAGCATCCGCGGGATCGAGAAGCCCCACACGTCCGCGTCGACCACCGCGACCTTCTTGCCCCGCTGTGCCAGGGCGATCGCGAGGTTGGTCGTCACCGACGACTTGCCCACGCCACCCTTGCCCGACGCGATCAGCAGGACCCGCGTCCTGGAGGACGGGTCGGCGAACGGGATCGCACGGCCCTCCGCGTGGCCGTGCGCCTGCTGGGAGCCGGCTGAGGCCGAGGGGTCGCCGTGCAGCTTCACCCGCAGCGCCTCGCGCTCGGCGTCGGTCATCGAGGTGAACTCCAGCCGCACGTTGCCGACGCCGTCGAGCGCGGCGACCGCCTCGGTGACGCGGCGCTCGATCTCGGCCTTGAGCGGGCAGCCGGGCACGGTGAGGGCGACGAGCACCTCGACCTCGGGCAGGTCGACCCGCACGGACCGCACCATGTCCAGGTCGACGATCGACCGGTGCAGTTCGGGGTCCTCGACGGGCCGTAGCGCCTCGACGACGTCCTGCTCGCTGATGCTCATGCCGCGTCCCTTCCGGTCGGGCACCGACCTCCGGTGGCCGGCCCGAGCTTCCCAAGCCCACCCCCCGGGGGCAAGGCAGGTCCGTCACATGCCGCCTCCGGCCACCGCGGAGGCTCCCGGTAGACTCGTGGCGTGGCCACTCTGACGCCGACCGAGTTCGCCTCGGCGGTCACCGCGATCACCTCCGCATTCGGCGACCCGACCCGCCGCGAGATCTACCTCTTCGCGCACGAGTCGCCCGACGGCGTGACCGCGTCGGAGGTGGCCGAGCGGTTCGACCTGCACGCGAACGTGGCCCGCCACCACCTCGACAAGCTCGCCGCGGGCGGGTACCTCGAGGTCACCACGACGCGCCCCGCCGGCGGCGCCGGTCGGCCCTCGAAGCGGTACCGCGCGATCGAGGAGGAGGTGACCCTCAACGTCCCGGTCCGCCAGGACGACGTGCTGGTGCAGCTGCTCGGCAGGGCGCTCGCCGAGCTCGGCGCGGAGCGGGCCGCAGCGCTCGCCGAGGAGGTCGGCATCGAGTACGGCCGTGCGATGGCCTCCGCGATGGGCGAGCACAGCACCCGGTCGTTCCGGGCGGCGCTGCACGCGGTCGCGGATGCCCTCTCCGCCCACGGGTTCGCCGCCCACGCCGAGCGCGAGGGCAACTCGCTGCGGATCGTCACCCAGCACTGCCCGTTCGGGGCGGCGGTGGAGGAGCACCCGGTCATCTGCGCGGTGGACCGCGGCATGGTGAAGGGGATGCTGGGCACCCTCTACGGCGAGACGAGCGTGGACCTCGTCCGCTCCAGCGCGGACGGGGAGCGCCACTGCGTGGCCGCGGTCGACGACCGCGCCTGACCCGTGCCGCGCACCTACCTGGACCACGCCTCGACCTCGCCCGTGCGCCCCGCGGCGCTCGAGGCGATGGTGGGCTGGTTCCGCCCGGAGGGCGAGCCGGCGGGCGCGGACCCCGGACGGATCCACGCCGAGGGCATGGCGTCGCGGGTCGCCCTCGAGCAGGCCCGCGAGCAGGTCGCGGCGTTCCTCGGGGCACGTCCGCGCGAGGTGGTGTTCACCTCCGGGGCGACCGAGGCGATCGCGATGGCCAGCTACGGGGCGCTCGAACGCGATCGAACGGGCCGCCACGTGGTGCTCGCCGCCGTCGAGCACTCCGCGGTGCGCCGCTGGGCCGAACGCGGCGACCCGACGGTCGTCGGCGTGGACCGCACCGGGCGGGTCGACCCCGACGAACTGCTCGACGCCGTGCGCGACGACACCGCCCTGGTGCACGTGCAGTGGGGCAACCACGAGGTCGGCACCTGCCAACCGGTCGAGGAAGTGGTGCGCCGCTGCCGCGAGCGCGGGGTGCTGGTGCACGTCGACGCCGCCCAGGCCGCCGGCCGGCTCCCGATCTCGTTCGGCGAGCTCGGCGCGGACCTGCTGTCGGTGTCCGGCCACAAGCTGGGCGCACCCCCCGGCACCGGCGCGCTGCTCGTGCGCCGCGGGCTGCGCCTCCCGCCGCTGCTGGTCGGCGGCGACCAGGAGCGCGCCCGCCGGGCCGGCATGGAGAACGTGCCCGCGCTCATCGGCCTCGGCGCCGCCGCAAAGGAGCTGGCCACCTCGCTGCCCGCCGAGCGGGCCCGCTGCGAGCGGCTCGCCGGGCGCATCGTCGACTGGGCGGCCGGGGCGGAGGGCGTGCAGCTGCTCGGGCACCCCACCGAACGGCTCCCCCACCTCGTGTGCCTCGGGCTCGAGGGTGTGGAGCCCCAGCCCGTGCTGTTGGGCCTCGACCGGGTCGGGGTGGCGGTGCACTCCGGGAGCTCCTGCAGCAGCGAGGCGCTCGAGCCCTCGCCGGTGCTCGAGGCGATGGGCGTGGACGCCGAGCGGTCCCTGCGCATCTCGGTCGGGTGGAGCAGCACCGACGCGGACGTGGACCGGCTGCTCGACGCCCTGCCGAGCGTGATCGACTCGCTGCGCGCGCTGCGGAGGTC
>CBFGTJ010000157.1:0-7337 GCA_965651815.1 uncultured Microthrixaceae bacterium
CCATGAGCTCGGCGTCACGCCGGACGTTCTCGGGCAGGCGGCCGAGTCGCCACGCGATCGCCCGCAGGTAGCGGTCGACGTCGTCGAGGCGTTGCAGTCCGACCCCGACGAGCATGCCCGGATAGGCGAGTCGACCGAGTTGCTCCCGTACGTCGGCGACCGCGGGCGCGAGCGGCGCGGCGAGCTGGTCCAGCGTGCGGGCGATCTCGGCGTGCCGTGCGACCAACCTGGACGCCGCGGAGGTGACGACGACCAGGGCGTCGTGGAACCCGTCCCGCACCGCGTCGACGAGCCGCTGGAAGTCGGCCTCGGTCCACGCGGGACCGCCGGCGCGGGCGATCAGGTGGTCGAGGGCGCAGTCGATGATGTCGTGGTACCAGTCGACCTTGCCCTGCAGCGGGCTGCGCGACATCGCCTGCTTGGTGGGCTCGTCGAGCAGCGAATCGACCTGGCGGGCCGGGGCGGGCATCGCGAGGCGCACCAGGCGGCGGGTGCCGGCCCACATGGTGGCGGCCTGCTCCTCCACGCTGGCGCAGGTCACGACCGCGACCGAGTCGCGCTCGTCGGCGAGCGCGGGATGTGCGGTGACCGGCCGGCCGCCCACGACCGACTCGATCCGGCGCGGCAGGTCGCCGATGTCCCAGGTGCGCAACCCGCGCCGCTCCAGTCCGGTGCCGACACTCGACACGATCGCCGCCGATTCGGCGTGCACCTGCGCGGCGAGCGCACGGAGATCCTTGCCGTGGGCCAGCTCGCGGCCATCGAGATCGACGATCCGGTACGACGGGCGCAGGTGGTTGGGCAGCGCGTCCAGGTCGAACGCGTCGACGGGCAGCGGCTGGGTGATGAGCCGGTTGAGCTCCCGCCGCACGCTCTCGACCACGGACCCACCGTCGGGGGTGAGGCGCTCCCTGATCCGTGCGACCGTGTCGGGCACCGGCACGAACAGCTTGCGGTACTGCTTGGGCAGCGAACGGATGAGCGCCTCGATCAGCTCGTCACGGAACCCGGGCACGTTCCAGTCGAAGGTCGCCGGGTCGAGCTGTCCGACGATGCCGGCGTCGATCGTGATGGTGGCACCGTCGCGGTCGCTCGTCGGGTCGAACTCGTAGGAGACCGGCAGCTCGTGGGGACCGACGCGCCACACCTCGGGGAACGCGTGCGGGTCGATCGCGGCATGGGCGTCCTGCACGAGCAGGTCGTCCAGGGTGAGGTCGAGGAGCGTGCCGTCGGTGCGGCGTGCGGCCTTCCACCAGCGGTTGAACTCGGGTCCGCTCGTCACCTCGGCGGGCAGCCGCTCGTCGTAGAAGTCGAAGACGGCGACGTGGTCGCCGACCAGGTCGTTGCGCCGGGCACGCGCCGCGACCCGCTCGGCCTCCGCGAGGACCTCGGCGTTGCGGTCCATGAACCGGTGGTGCGCATCCCATTCGCCCTCGACCAGGGCGTGGTGGATGAACAGCTCACGCGCGAGTGCCGGATCGACACGCCCCAGGGGGACCCGGCGCCCCGGGACGACCGGCAGCCCGTACACGGTCACCCGCTCCTTGGTCATGGCCGCGCCCCTGCGCCGATCCCACCACGGCTCCCCGTAGCTGCGCTTCGCGAGGTGTGCACCGAGGCGCTCGACCCACGCCGGATCGATCCGGGTGACGGTGCGTGCCCACAGACGGTTGGTCTCGACCAGCTCGCCTGCCATCACCCACTGGGGAGGGTTCTTGGCGAGCGACGATCCCGGTGCGATGGCGAAGCGGGCCTGTCGCGCGCCGACGAACTCCGCCACGCTGCGCCGGTCCCGACGTCCCCGACGGTCACGGGGCTGTGCCCGTCGCTGCTCGTCGGGCTTGTCCAGCACCCCGACGTGCGACAACAGGCCGCTCAGCAGGGACAGGTGGATCAGGTCGGGCGCGGCGTCGTCGGTGTTCGGCCGGAACCCGAGTTGCCGGGCCGCGCGCCGCAGCTGGTCGTAGAGGTCCTGCCACTCGCGGATGCGGTTGAAGTTCAGGAACTCGGCTCGGCACATCTTGCGGAACTGGTTCGAGCTGCGTTCCCGGCGCTGCTCGCGCAGGTAGTTCCACAGGTTGAGGTAGCTCAGGAAGTCGCTGTCGGGGTGCTGGAAGCGGGCATGCAGCTGGTCGGCCCGGGTGCGCTGGTCGAAGGGCCGCTCGCGGGGATCCTGGATCGACATGGCCGCGGCGATGACCATCACCTCGTGCAGGCAGCCGTTGGCTCCCGCTTCGAGCACCATGCGACCGAGGCGTGGATCGACGGGCATGCGCACCAGGCGCCGGCCCAGCTTCGTGAGCCACCTGCGGGTGCCGGCGTGGTCCGGGTCGACCGCACCGAGCTCCTCGAGCAGTGCGATCCCGTCACGGATGTTGCGATCCTCCGGCGGGTCGACGAACGGGAACGAGGCCACGTCCCCCAGGCCCAGGTTGGCCATCTGCAGGATCACCGACGCGAGGTTCGTCCGGCGGATCTCCGGCTCGGTGAACTCTGGGCGGGACTCGTAGTCCTCCTCGTCGTAGAGCCGGATGGCGATTCCCGGCCCCACACGTCCGCATCGACCGGCGCGCTGGTCGGCGGATGCCCGCGAGATCGGTTCGATCGGGAGGCGTTGCACCTTGGTGCGGTGCGAGTAGCGCGAGATGCGCGCCGTGCCCGGGTCGATCACCGCCCGGATGCCGGGCACGGTCAGCGACGTCTCGGCGACGTTGGTGGCGAGCACGATGCGCCGCCCGGTGTGCCGCTCGAAGACGCGGTGCTGTTCGGCCGCCGAGAGGCGTGCGTACAGCGGGAAGATCTCGGTGTCGGGCAGCTCCAGCTCCTCGAGCGCGGCAGCGGCGTCGCGGATCTCGCGCTCACCCGAGCAGAACACGAGGATGTCGCCGTCGATCTCGCGGCGCAGCTCCTCCACGGCGCGGCAGATGCCGTCGACCTGGTCGATGTCGCGACCGTCGGTCGGGTCCACGAGTGGGCGGTAGCGGACCTCGACGGGGTGGGTCCTGCCCTCGACCTCGATGATCGGCGCGTCGTCGAAGTGCTCGCTGAAGCGGGCCGTGTCGATGGTCGCGGAGGTGATGATCAGCTGCAGGTCCGGCCGACGGGGCAGCAGGCGGGGGAGGTAGCCGAGCAGGAAGTCGATGTTGAGCGACCGCTCGTGGGCCTCGTCGATGATCAGGGTGTCGTACCTGCGGAGGTCGCGGTCGCGCTGGATCTCCGCGAGCAGGATGCCGTCGGTCATCACCTTGATGCGCGTGTCGGCACCGACCTCGTCGTTGAAGCGCACCTTGTAGCCGACCACCTGCCCTACGTCCGAGCCGAGCTCCTCCGCCACTCGCTCCGCGATCGAGCGGGCCGCGATCCGTCGCGGCTGGGTGTGGCCGATCCACCCGCCGCGCCCGGTCGAGTCGTCGACCACCCCACGTCCGGCCTCGAGGCACAGCTTCGGGAGCTGGGTGCTCTTGCCCGAACCGGTCTCGCCCGCGACGACCAGCACCTGGTGCGTGCGGATCGCGTCGAGCAGGTCGTCGCGACGCTCGGTGATCGGCAGCTCGGGTGGGTAGGCGACGGCCGGATCCACGAGCGTCCGAGGCTAGGGCGTCGCGGATCGACCACGGACGCCCCCGGGCGCCCCCGTCACGAGGCGGGTGCGGCGTCGACCGAGGCCGGGGCGAGGTGTCGGTAGGTGGCGGCGTCGGTGCGGAACTCGGGGTGTCCGTAGCTGCGGAGTCGCTGGCGGAGCAGCCACGTGACGTAGGTGTCGAGCACGGGTCGGAGGGGCGCCACTCGGTGCAGGCGCTGCACGGCCTTGGCCCGACCCATGACGAACGGTGCGGCGACGGCGACCTTGGCCATGTCGGCGGCGGTCAGGTGCACGCCCATCTCGGCTGCCCGGTCACGATCACCGTTGAGGAACGCCTTGATGAAGAAGGCGGTGCTGAAGCTGCGTTCGAAGGACTCGGCGATCCGGTTCCGCAGCGACCGGTCGGGGCGGAGGTAGGCGCCCATCGTCGCCCGGACCAGCTCACCGCACGTCGAGTCGTCGAACCCCTTGCGCAGCGTGGCGGCGCGGGCCAGGAAGACCTGGACGATCCGCCGGGGGTCCGTGGGGAGCAGCTCCTCGGGCAGGCCGAGCAGGTGGCACCGGTAGCGCGACGTCTCGATCCACGCCCGTTCGGAGTCGTCGAAGTCGTCACGCCCTTGCTGCAGCACCTCCGCGGAGGTGAGGAAGGCGCCGATGAGACCGGCGGGCATCTGGTCGACCTGGGGGATCGGGATGCCGTAGCGCGCCTGGTCCCAGCTCCCCCGCCGCAGCGCGTGGTAGCGGACCATCGAGTGCATGAGGCGCACCATGGCGGCCGCTTCGAACCCCGGCGCGTGTCGCGCCATGCCGCCGGGCATCACCGTCATGGCGAAGAAGGCGGCGGTCTCGTTCACGCGCTTCGCCGCTCGCTTGTCCGACAGCGCCCCGGTCATCGCCATGGGCAGCGCCGCGTACTCGTTGATGAACGTGGCGAGGAACGCGCCCCGTACGGCGAAGGGGGCGACCAGCGCGGCGTTGATCCGTTCGCGGCGGGCGCCGCGCTCGACGAGGTCCAGGTCGATCCAGTCCGGCACGTGCTCCATCGCCTCGATGAACGCGACGAGCTCGTCGGGCGGGTCCTCGACGGCGTCGATGCCCTCGCGGCATGCCGTGCGGAGCATCCCGATGAGCTGGTGCATGCCGTAGTCCGGCATCCGGGCCACGTAGGCGTCGCAGATCACGTCGCCGAGCATCGTGGCCGTGACCAGCAGGTCGATCAGCTCGGTGTCCTCGAACAGCTCCGCGCGGGAGACCTTCACGAAGTCCGGGAGGTCCGACTCGTCGTCGGGTCCGAGCGCCAGCCGCTCGGGCACCAGGTCGAAGTCGATGTCGCCGTACACCCCGGGAAGCTCGTCGCGCTGTTGACGGACGCGGGCTCGCAGCGTTTCGACCGACATGGACATCCCCCCTCGCAGCGCACGGTCGCGCGCTCGACAGCGACCGACGATGGCAGAACTCGACCGACCGGTCTACTTGTACGCTCCCGCGGCCGTGCTCGACCACCCCGCCCCCGGGCGCCCAGCTGGTCGGGCTGCCGCGACCGAGACCGAGCGCCTGCGCGCTCGTGATCCCGCAAACCCGCTGGAGCTGTCAACCTCGGAGCCGGCGAGGTGCGTCACCGGGGTGGAGGGCGCGTGATGGACCGACAGCGGTTGGAGACGTTCGTGCGGGAGGAGTACCCGCGCGTCGTCGCTGCGGTCGGCTTCGCATGCGGCGACAGGGCCGCAGCGGAGGACGCGGTCCAGGACGTGCTCACCACGACGCTCGAGCGGGGCTTCGAGGTGACGAACCTCCGGGCCTGGGTCGTCGCTGCTGCGCTGAACAGGGTCCGGTCCGGTGTGCGCCGGCGGGGAGCGGAGGGGCGTGCGTTCGAGCGGCTGCTCCGCCGACCCACACCGGTTGGGTCGCCTCCGCCCGAGCGGGACGACGTGGTGCTCGAGGTCCTGCGTTCGTTGCCGGAGCGGCAACGCCAGATCACCGCGCTGCACTACCTGCTCGACATGTCCGTCGCCGAGGTGGCGGCCACCCTCGAGGTGAGCGACGGCACCGTGAAGACGCAACTGCATCGAGCGAGGGAGGCGCTTCGCAGCCGCCTCGACCACCTGCCGGCCGGTGAGCGCGACGGGGAGGACGACCATGTCCGTCGATGACCTGATCCGAGACCGGCTCGACGCGCTGGTCGAGCCGCTCGACGACCCCGCCGCGGTCGTGGCTGCGATCGAGGGTCGACGGCGAGGCGCGCCGCGGCGGGGCCGCTGGCCGGTGCCGGCAACTGCCGCGGCGATCACCGTCCTTGCCGCCGTCGGCGGTGTCATGTGGCTCCGGGGTGAGCCGGATCGCGAGGTGGTCGCCGGGCCGGACACCACCTCCGGCGCGACGTCACCGGCTCCCGAGCGCGGGCTGCCGGACTGCTCCCGCGACGAGGGGTTCGAGCCGCTGCCGCTGCCAGGCGCCGAAGGGGATCCCACGCTGTCGGCGCCGGATCCCGACGCTCTGCGCGACGCGGTGTGGGCCCGCGCTGCGCTCGCGGTTCCGCAGCTGGCATCGGACCCGGACCCCGAGCCCGTCCTCGACGGCTGCGGCGTCCGCAGCGACGCTGGGGGCGGTGCCCACATCGGGATCTCCGGCGACGAGGCGAGCGGCTACGCCCTGACGCACCTGCGCTACCCCGCATCGGATGACAGGTCGATGGGTGTCCGCATCCAGGGCGAGCGCGCCGAGGTGTCGGTACCGGCAGGGTGCGGCGGATGCGTCGCCGAGCTGGCCGTGTCCTACGGCGGGGAGGTCGCCACGGCGACGGCCCCAGCAGGCGCCGCGTCCGTGACGGTCACGGTGACGAGGTCGATGGACGACCCGGGCGCGGTGCTCCGGACGTTGCGCGACGACACGGGTGACGTGGTGAGCGTCGACGGCGTGCAGGTGCCGCCGGGCGATTTCGCCGCCAGCTGAGCTCGCCACGGCCGAGGGGCCACTCGACCGCCGAGCCGGGTCGACGCGCTTCGGCGCGCGGCCGTCGACGGGTAGGTGCAGTTGTCGGGGCCGACGGGAGGGGGTGAACGAGAGGAGCGAACACATGGTGCACGTCAACCTCCGACCGCGGCCATGGATGGCGCTGCCCGCCGCGGCCGTGATCGCCGCCCTCGTGACATCGAACCGGCGCCGTCACGCCGCGGCGCAGGACCAGCCCGCCGATGTGGGGTTCATGCTCGCGATGCACGACGCGTTCCGGCGTGACCTGGGTCGCCTCGAACGGGCGGTCGACGCGCACGAGCACGGTCACCTGTCCGAGGCGGAGCGCACCGGATGGGAGGGGTTCAGGGCGGTTCGCGAGCTCGCGACGCTCGTGCGCGACCACCTCGAACACGAGGAGGCCGCGGTGCTCCCACTGTTGGAACGCCACCTCAGCCGGCGCGAATGGCGGTCCTGGCTGCTCACCGAGCGGGGACGTCGCTCCTTCGCGGAGCGGGCCGACTTCCTCGGCTGGGTGCTCGACGACGCCGAGCCCGCGGACCGGGACGCGGTGATGGCCGAACTGCCGCCGCCCGCGCACGTCGTGTACCGGTGGGTCCTCCGGCCGCGCTACGAAGCGCAGCATCGGTGGGAGGCGGCGTGACGTGACGACGCCCGGCGCCGCAACGTCGGGGGCCGGGGTGGCGGGGCCCCCCAGCGACCCCCGCCCCCCCGGGGTGAGGGAAGCCCAGCGGGGAGGTCGCGCACGAACCCGTCCGCGCACGCCCACTCGAGCGCCTGCCAG
>CBFGTJ010000158.1:0-7303 GCA_965651815.1 uncultured Microthrixaceae bacterium
GTCTTCCAGGTCGTGCTCTCGCAGCGCTTCGACCTCGACACCTCGGCGGATCCCCTCGACCTGTACCGGGTGCTCCGACAGGTGAACCCCAGCCCGTACATGTTCTACGTGCGCGAGGACGAGCTCACGCTGGTGGGCTGCTCGCCCGAGCCGATGGTGCAGCTGCTCGACGGGCGGGTGATCTCACGCCCCATCGCCGGCACGCGCTACCGGGGGCGTGACGAAGCGCACGACCGGCGTCTGGCTGCGGAGCTGCTCGAGCACCCGAAGGAGCGTGCGGAGCACCTGATGCTGGTCGACCTGGCGCGCAACGACGTGGGGCGCGTCGTCGAGTTCGGCACCTGCACCGTCGACGAGCTGATGACCCTCGAGCGCTACAGCCACGTGATGCACCTGACCTCCGAGGTGTCGGGCCGGCTCGCGGCGGGACGGACGCCGATCGACGTGCTGCGCGCCACACTGCCGGCGGGCACGGTCTCGGGGGCGCCGAAGGTCCGGGCGATGGAGATCATCGACGAGCTCGAGCCCGTGCGGCGCGGCCCGTACGCCGGGGTGGTCGGCTACCTGGACTTCTCGGGGAACATCGACACGGCGATCGCGATCCGCACGATGCTGCTCGACGCCCCCGGGCCCGACGGGCGCCGCAGGGCGTCGGTGCAGGCGGGCGCGGGCATCGTCGCCGACTCCGTGGCCGAGGACGAGGAGCTGGAGACCCGCAACAAGGCCCGGGCGCTGCTGCGCGCGGTGCCCGCCGCCGAGGCGATGACCGCGCTGCGCCGGGGTGCGGGGCGAGGGAGACTCGGGCCATGACGGTGATCACGGAGGTGGAGGGCCAGCGGCTGCTGCGCGAGGACGTCGCCGCGGCGCGGTTGCCCCGCGACGTGGTGCGTGCCACCGGCGAGGACGCGCTCGACTACCTGCAGGGCCAGCTGTCACAGGACCTGGCCGCCCTGGGGCCGGGTGCGGCCACCTACTCGCTGGTGCTGGAGCCGGCCGGCAAGGTGGATGCCTGGGTGCGCCTGTGGCGCCCCGACGAGGACGCGGGCGGGTTCCTGCTCGAGGTCGAGGCGGGCGCGGGGGAGGCGCTGGTCGCCCGCCTCGAGCGGTTCCGGCTCCGGGTGCAGGTCGAGCTCGGGCTGCTCCGCTGGTCGCTCGTGGCGGTGCGCGGCCCGGCGACCCCGCCGGTCGAGCAGCTCGCGCCCGCCGCGGGGGAGGGGGGCTTCGCGACCGCGGTGGACTGGGCGGGCCTTCCGGGGGTCGACCTGCTCGGCGAGCACGCGGCGGTCCCCGACGGCGTGCCCGAGGTGGACGCCGCGGCGCTCGACGCGGTCCGGATCGAGGCGGGACGGCCCGCGATGGGCAGCGAGCTCGGCCCCGACCTGGAGCCGAAGGTCATCCCGGCGGAGGCGGGGGAGTGGCTGGTCGAGCAGTCGGTCAGCTTCACCAAGGGCTGCTACACGGGCCAGGAGCTCGTCGCCCGCGTCGACTCGCGCGGCTCGAACACGCCGCGGAAGCTCCGCGGCCTCGTCGTCCGGGGCGACGTGGTGCCCGAGCCGGGCACGCCCGTCGTGGTCGACGGGCGCGAGCGCGGCACGGTCACCAGCGCGGCCCGCTCCGCGGCGCTCGGCGCGCCGGTCGCCCTCGCGTACGTGCACCGCAGCGTCGAACCGGGCGCGACCGCCCGGCTCGGGGAGGGGCCCGAGGCCGTCGTGCAGGCGCTCCCGCTGGTGCAGGGCCCCCTCGCCGGGGGCTGAGCAGGCGCCGCCCGCCATGGACCTCCCGGCGACGACCCACTACGAGGTGCTGGGGGTCGCCCGGGACGCCGCCCACGACGCGATCCGGCGGGCCTACCTCGCCCAGGCCCGGCGCCACCACCCCGACCGGCACCGGTCGCGGGGGCCGGGCGCGGCCGCCGAGGCCGAGGACCACATGCGCAGGGTCAACGAGGCGTGGGCGGTGCTCGGCGACCCCGCCCGGCGGCGCCGCTACGACGCCGAGCTGGCCGCCTCCGCCCGGGACGGCTCCGGCCCCACGCCCCGCACCCCGCGCGTCACGCACCCGTCCGACGCGTTCGTGCCCCACCGGCCCGACACCGCGGAGGACCCGGACGAGGACGACTCGTGGCGCTTCGAGCCCGACGAGGGCGACCCCGCGTCGGTGCCGCCCAAGGTGCTCCTCGCGGCGCCACCTGCGCTGTTCGTGCTGGGCACGGCGCTGCTCGTGCTCGCGGTGCCGCTCGGTGGCCGCTGGCTGGTCGCGGCCGGCTTCGTGTGCCTGCTGGGCTCCGCGCTGTGCTTCGTCGGCGCCCCGGTCGTCGCGCTGTTCCGGAGCCAGCTCACCGAGGAACGGGCGCGGCGGCGCCGGGGCTAGCGTGCCTGCCCGATGGGCACCTACCTCGACGGGATCCTCGAGCACCACCGCCGCCGGGCCGCGGCCGACCCCCGCCGCACCGACCAGCTCGTCGAGCAGGCCGCCGGCATGGAGCCCGCACGCGGCTTCGCGGCGGCGCTCCGCGGCGGGGACCGGTTGCGGGTGATCGCCGAGGTGAAGCGGCGCTCCCCGTCGAAGGGCCCGCTGGCGCCGGACCTGGACCCCGCCTCGCTCGCCCGCGCCTACGAGGAGGCCGGCGCCGCCTGCCTGTCGGTGCTGACCGACGGGGAGCACTTCGGCGGCTCCGCGGACGACCTCGCGGCCGCCCGGGCGGCGGTGCGGCTCCCCGTGCTGCGCAAGGACTTCACCGTGTGCCCCAACGACGTCGTCGACGCCCGGCTCATGGGCGCCGACTGCGTGCTCCTCATCGCGGCGGCGCTCGACGACGCCGAGCTGTCCGACTTCGACGCGCTGGCCGCCGAGGTCGGGCTCGACGCGCTGGTGGAGGTGCACGACGAGGAGGAGCTCGAGCGCGCCGTCGCCCACACCCGCGCGCGCCTGGTCGGGGTGAACCAGCGCGACCTGGTGACCTTCGAGGTGGACCAGCAGCGCGCCGTCAGGGTCGCCGGGGCGATGCCCGAGGGGGCGGTCCGGGTGGCGGAGTCCGGTGTGCGCGGTCGTGGCGACGCGGTGGCGCTCGCCGCGGCCGGCTACGACGCGGTGCTCGTCGGCGAGCACCTCGTGACCGCCGGCGACACGGTCGGGGCGCTGCGGGAGCTGCTCGTCGAACGGCCCGGCTGAGCGAACCTGCCGCGGCCGGCGCCGCGGCGGCCGGTAGGGTCCGTGCCGTGTTCGTGAAGATCTGCGGCGTGACCAACGAGGAGGACGCCCTCATGGCGGTCGCGCTGGGCGCGGACGCCGTCGGCTTCGTCTTCGCACCCAGTCCCCGCCAGGTCACCGTCGGCACCGCGCGCGACATCGCCCGCCGGCTGCCGCCCGAGATCCTGACGATCGGGGTCTTCCGCGACCAGCCGCCCCGCCAGGTCATCGAGGCGGTGCAGACCGCCGGGCTGCGCGGCGCGCAGCTCCACGGGCACGAGACGCCGGCGGACGCCGCCGAGGTCCGCCCCTACTGCCAGGTGCTGATCGTCGCCTTCCCAGCCGGGGACCCGGGCCTCGCGAACGTGGACGAGTACGGCGCCGACGCGATCCTCCTCGACTCCCACGCACCCGGCTCCGGCCAGGTGTTCGACTGGTCCCTCGCGGACGGCATGCCGTCGAACCGCCGCGTCCTCCTCGCCGGCGGGCTCACCCCGGCCAACGTCGCCGCCGGCATCGCCGAGGTCCGGCCCTGGGGCGTGGACGTGTCGACCGGAGTCGAGGTCGACGGGGATCCGGGCCGCAAGGACCCGCGCAAGGTGCGGGACTTCATCCGCGCGGCCCGCGCCGCCGGGGAGGAGCTCGCCCGCGGGTCCGGGTCGGACCGGGTGGGCGGGGCGCCGTTCGACTGGGCCGACGCGGGCCTCTGAGCGCCGCCGCGGAACGGCGTTCCTGACCGTCGTGGCCGCCCGCTACCGTGCGGGTGCATGGCCGCCGTGATGGGTGAACCGGGTGACCGCGGGCGCTTCGGTGACTTCGGCGGGGTGTTCGTGCCGGAGACGCTCGTCCCGGCCCTCGAGGACCTCGACCGGGGCTTCCGCGCCGCGTGGGGCGACCCGGCGTTCCGGGACGAGCTCGACGCGCTGCTCCGGGACTACGCCGGCCGGCCGAGCCCGCTGACCGAGTGCCACCGCCTGGGGGAGGAGCTGGGCTGCCGCCTCTTCCTCAAGCGGGAGGACCTCAACCACACCGGCTCGCACAAGATCAACAACGTGCTGGGCCAGGCGCTGCTCGCGCACAGGATGGGCAAGCGCCGCCTGGTCGCCGAGACCGGCGCCGGGCAGCACGGCGTCGCGACCGCGACCGCCGCCGCGCTGCTGGGCATGGAGTGCATCGTCTACATGGGCGAGGTCGACATGGCCCGCCAGGAGCTCAACGTGTTCCGCATGCGGCTGCTGGGTGCCGAGGTGCGCTCGGCGACCTCGGGCAGCCGGACCCTGAAGGACGCGGTCAACGAGGCGATGCGCCACTGGGTCGCGGCGGTGGAGGACACCCACTACTGCCTGGGCTCGGTGATGGGGCCGCACCCGTACCCGTGGATGGTCCGGGAGCTGCACCGCGTGATCGGCACGGAGGCCAGGGAGCAGTGCCGCGCCAAGCTCGGACCGGAGCACCCCACGGGGCTGCCCGACGTGGTGGTCGCCTGCGTGGGCGGCGGGTCCAACGCCGCGGGCATCTTCGCGGGGTTCGCCGAGGACCCGGAGGTCGACCTGGTGGGCGTCGAGCCGGCCGGTGGTGCCGCGATCGGGCACGGGGTGCCCGGCATCGTGCACGGGATGAAGTCGTACCTCATGCAGGACGAGTTCGGGCAGGTCCTCGAGGCGCAGTCGATCTCCGCCGGGCTCGACTACCCGGGGGTCGGGCCGGAGCACGCGCACCTGCACGCGACCGGGCGCGCGAGGTACGAGCCGGTCACCGACGACGAGGTCGTCGAGGCGTTCCAGCTGCTCTCGCGCACCGAGGGGATCATCCCCGCGCTCGAGTCCGCCCACGCGATCGCCTGGGTGTCCCGCGAGCGCGAGTCGCTGCGGGGCCGCAACGTGGTCGTCAACCTGTCGGGGCGGGGCGACAAGGACGTCGCCCAGATGCTGCAGCTGCTCGAGCGCGGCGGACCGGCAGGTGGCGCGTGAGCACCGCACCGTCCCGGACCGAGCCGGGGGCGCTGGGCGCCGCGCTGCGGGGCCGCCGTGACGCCGGCGGCAAGTGCCTCGTGCCGTACCTCAGCGCCGGTCTCGGCGAGTGGACCGCGACGCTCGGCGCCGCGGCGCAGGCGGGCGCGGACGCGATCGAGGTGGGCATCCCCTTCTCGGACCCGGTGATGGACGGCCCGGTGATCCAGCAGGCGAACGACCGGGCGCTCGCGGCGGGCGCGACCCCGGCCGGGATCCTCGACGAGCTGTCCCGTGCGGACGTGGGCGTGCCGCTCGCGGTGATGACGTACGTGAACCTGGTGTTCCGCTTCGGCTACGACCGGTTCGCCCGCAGCCTGCTGGAGGCGGGCGTGACCGGGGCGATCCTCCCCGACCTGCCCCTCGACGAGGCCGGCGAGTGGTGCGAGGTGGCCGACGCCGTCGGGATCGACACGGTGATGCTGGCGGCGCCGACCGCGTCGGACGAGCGGTTGCGCCGCGTCGCCGCCAGGTCCCGGGGGTTCCTCTACGCCGTCGGCCTCGTCGGCATCACGGGGGAGCGGGAGTCGCTGGCCGCCACCGCGAAGGTGATCGCCGCCCGGGCCAAGGAGGTGACCGACCTGCCGGTGCTGGTGGGCGTCGGCGTCTCGACGCCGGAGCAGGCGGTCGACGTCTGCGAGGTGGCCGACGGAGTGGTCGTCGGCTCGGCCTTCGTCCGGCGTGCCCTCGAGACCGGGTCGTCGGAGGCCGTCGGGGACCTCGTCGGGGAGTTTCGGGAGGCCCTCGAGCGGGGATGAGGCCCCCTCGGCGCGCTCCCCACGGTCCCCACTCTCCGCGCGAACGTTGGAATTCCGCGGGTTTTGGCTTCCCTCCGGGCAGTGTTACGTGGTAGTTACATCGATGGAATTCGCGGTCGCGGATCGGCCGGGGCCTGTGGGACACCACGGGAAGATCTTCCAGGAGGCAACATGAACAAGACCGAGCTCGTCGAGACCATCGCCCAGCGCACCGACATCGGGAAGAAGGACGTGCTGGCCGTGCTCGACACGTTCGAGGACATCGCCGGCGAGGTGGTGGCCAAGGGCAAGGAGACCCTGACCATCCCGGGCTTCCTCAAGTTCGAGCAGACCAAGCGTGCGGCCCGCACCGGGCGCAACCCGCAGACCGGCGAGACGATCCAGGTCCCGGCCAGCAACGCCGTCAAGGTCACGGCGGGCGCCAAGCTGAAGAACCGCGCCAAGACCGGGAAGTGAGCCCGGGGCCCCTGGCCCCGCACGATCATCGGAGGGCCACCCTGCGGGGTGGCCCTTCCCGCGCTCGGCAGCCGACCGTCACCGCCCCCGCCTAGTCTCCGGCCCATGGCAGCGAGCACCACCGACACCAGCGGCACCCGGCTCCAGGTGGGCGACCGGGCGCCGGCGTTCCACCTCACGGACCAGCACGGCAACAAGGTCCGGCTGTCCGAGCACAAGGGCCGGAAGGTGATGATCTTCTTCTACCCGAAGGCCAACACCCCCGGGTGCACGGCGCAGGCGTGCGGCCTGCGCGACGTCGCCGACGACATCGGCGACACGGTGGTCATCGGCATCAGCCCCGACCAGCCCGACAAGCTCAGCGACTTCGACCTGAAGCACGGGCTCGGGTTCACGCTGCTGTCGGACCCCGACCACGCCGTGGCGGACAAGTACGGCGTGTGGGGCGAGAAGAAGCTGTACGGCAAGAGCTACATGGGCATCATCCGCTCGGCGTTCCTCGTCGACGAGTCCGGCAAGCTCGAGCAGGTCTGGTACAAGATCAGCCCGAAGGACACGCCCAAGAAGCTGCTCGCCGCGCTCAAGTAGCCGGCGGCGGGCCCGGGCGTCAGTCCCGGGCGCGGTCCGCTTCCATCAACCGGCGCTCGAACTCTGCGTCGGCCTTGTCGATCGCGATCTTGCGCACGGCGAGCATGGTGCCGATCGCGAGCGCCGCCAGCACGAGGCGCCGCAGCCAGCGCGGCCCGGTCCCTCCGTTCCCCTGCACGACCGTGTCATCGCCCATGCGCTCAGGCTAGGCCGTACCAGTACAGTTGATCTGCTCGCCCGGGTGGCGGAACGGTAGACGCGGCGGACTCAAAATCCGCTGTCCGAGAGGGCGTGTGGGTTCGA
>CBFGTJ010000159.1:0-7234 GCA_965651815.1 uncultured Microthrixaceae bacterium
GCGTCATGGCGATGCGCACGACCTGCAGCGTGAGGTCGGTGCGCACGGCCAGCACGGACCCGTCGGCGGAGAGGTCGATCGCGGTCACCTGCTCGCCGCCGAGGTCCAGCTCGCCGCGCCGCTCGAGCCGGCCGTCCGCCCCGAGGAGCAGGACGCCCGCCGGCGCGTCGCCGCGCAGCTCCACGAGCCACGTGCGCCCCTCGGGGTCGACGGCCATGGCCTCGACGTCGGGCCGGCCCTCCGGGTGGTGCGCGACGACGGTCTCCGGCGTCAGGGTCGCGTCCCGCAGCTCCGGTTCGGGGAAGCGGTGGATGCGCACGTGGGGGCGCACCCCCAGGTTGTCGCCGACGTCGCCCACGTGCACCCAGGGCTCGCCGTCGGGTCCCGGCCCCACGGCGAGCGCCTCCCAGTCGAGGTTCATCAGCGGCGCGCCGGTGAGGCGGACGGTCGCGAGCACCGCGCCGTCCGGCCCGAGCGCGGTGACGACCGGCGGTTCGAAGCTGTCCTCGACCGCCCACACGACCCCGGGGTGGCGGTGGCTCGCGGCGAGGCCCGACACGGAGGTGAGGTGCGCGGGCAGCGTGGCGACCGTGCTCACCTCCAGCCGGCCGTCGCACGCCGCGTCGAGCAGGTCCGCCGCGGGGTCGGGTGCGGGCGGGGGAGCCGTGTCCGGTGGCGCGGTCGTCGGTGACGGGACCCTGGACGTCGTCCCGGGCGCCGTGGTCGTGGGGTCGGAGGAGGCGGCCCGGTCGTCCGGGGTCCCGCCGCACCCCGCTGCGAGCGCGAGGAGGACCGCGATCGAGAGGAGGGGGGCGAGCGCCGGACGCAGCACGCGTCGGGACGCTACCGCCGACGCCCCAGTGGTCGGGACGGCCAGGTCCCGCAGCGGCGTGGCAGCATCGCGGTCGCGCGACCGAGGGGGTGCCGCCGTGGACGTGTCGGACCTGCTGCTCGACCTGTACGGACGTGTCGACGAGCACGTGCGCGACGTGGTGACGGGGCTCGACGCCGCGACGCTCGTCGAGCGCCCCGAGCCGGGCGCGAACACGATCGCCTGGCTGGTGTGGCACCTCACCCGCGTGCAGGACAGCCACGTGGCCGAGCTCCTCGACGTCGAACAGGAGTGGGTCGAGGGCGACTGGGCCCGGCGGTTCGGGCTCGCACCCGACCCCCACGACACCGGCTACGGGCACACCGCGGAGCAGGTCGGCGCGGTGCGGCCCGACGGGCCGGAGGCGCTGCTGGGCTACCACGAGGTGGTGGCCGCCCGGACCCGCCGGTTCCTCCGGGCCTGCACGGCCGAGGACCTCGACCGGATCGTCGACGAGCGGTGGGACCCGCCGGTCAGCATGGGCGTGCGCCTCGTGAGCATCGCGGACGACGACACCCAGCACGCGGGCCAGGCCCGCTACGTCCGGGGGCTCCTCGAGCGGCGCAGCCGTACCTGAACGGGCCGACCGGCGCGAGAATCGCCGGCATGTGCCGCAACATCACCACGCTCCGGGGGCTGGAGCCGCCCGCGACGGCCGAGGAGATCGAGGCCGCCGCCCGCCAGTACGTGCGCAAGGTCAGCGGGGTGCAGAGCACCTCGGCCGCCACCGAGGCCGCGTTCGAGCGGGCGGTCGCCCTGGTCACCGACGCCACGACCGAGCTGCTCGAGTCGCTGCCGCCGCGCCGCCAACCGCCGCCGACGGTCCCGCCGCTCCGCCGCATCCGCGCCGCCGGCTGACACGCCCCACCCCGTTCTGTTCGGCGGCCGTCCAGGGGATCCTTGACGGCCGCCGAACAGAACGAGCTGCGCCCTCGACAGGAATCGAACCTGTGGCCTACCGCTTAGGAGGCGGTCGCTCTATCCGACTGAGCTACGAGGGCAGGCCCCCAGTTTCGCGCACGCCCGTGGCGGGGATCGCTCCGCCGGGGCCGACGTGGCGCCCGACACGGTTCGCCGACGCGGCGCGGGGGTAGGGCACCCCCCGTGACCGCGGCCGCCACGCAGGGACCCCCTCCACGCTGCACGTACCGGGTCCAGCTGCACCGGGGCTGGACCTTCGACGACGCCGCGGCCATCGTGCCGCGCCTGGCCCGGCTCGGGGTCAGCCACCTGTACTGCTCGCCGATCCTGCAGGCGGCGGAGGGCAGCGAGCACGGCTACGACGTCGTCGACCACGACCGCATCAGCGACGACCTCGGCGGCCCCGACGGGTTGGCACGCCTCGTCGCCACGCTCCGCCAGCACGGGATGGGGCTGATGGTCGACATCGTGCCGAACCACATGGCGCGCGACGGCCGGGCCAACCGCTGGTGGTGGGACGTGCTCGCGAACGGCCCGGACAGCCGGTACGCCCGCCACTTCGACATCGAGTGGCAGAGCGCCGATCCCCGGGCCGACTGGACCGTGCTGGTGCCGATCCTCGGGGACCACTACGGCCGCGAGCTCGAGGCCGGCAGCCTCCGGGTCGAGCGGGACGGCGACGGGTTCGTCGTCCGCTACCACGACCACGAGCTCCCGCTCGCACCCGGCAGCATCGACCCGCACCTCGACGACGCCGCGCTGGCGGCGCTCTCCGCGGACCCGGACGCGCTCGACGAGGTGCTGGGGCGCCAGCACTACCGGCTGGCCCACTGGCGCACCGCGGACGAGGAGCTCGACTACCGGCGCTTCTTCAACATCGACACCCTCGTCGGGCTGCGCGCCGAGGACGACCAGGTCTTCGCGGACGTGCACCGCACCGTGCTCGACCTGGTCGCGAACGGCGCGGTGGACGACCTCCGCATCGACCACGTGGACGGCCTGCGCGACCCCGAGGGCTACCTGCACCGGCTGCGCCGGGAGGTCGGCGCCCAGCGCCGGGTCGTGGTCGAGAAGATCCTCGAGGGCGACGAGCAGCTCCCCGACACCTGGCCCGTCGACGGGACGACCGGGTACGAGTTCGCCCACCGCGTCGACGGGCTGCTCGTCGACCCGGCGGGGGAGGAGGCGTGCACCGCCACGTACCGGGACCTCACCGGCGTGGCGGAGACCTGGGACGAGGTCGTCACCGCGGCGAAGCACCAGGTGATGTCGCACGACCTCGCCTCGGAGGTCGGGGCCCTCACCCGTCGCCTCGCGGAGATCTGCGCGGCGGAGCGGCGGCATCGCGACCACACCCGCCGCGACCTGCACCACGCGGTGCGGGAGCTGCTCGCGGCCTTCGACGTGTACCGCACCTACGTGCAACCCGATCGACCGGTGAGCGTCTCGGACGTGGCGGTCGTGCAGCGCGCCGTCGCGCTCGCGGCCCGGCGCCGCCCCGACCTCGACGGCGAGCTGCTCTCCTTCCTCGGCGACCTGCTCCTGCTGCGAGCGGACGGCCGCGCCGAGCCGGGGCTGCAGCGGGAGCTCGCCCTGCGCTTCCCGCAGGTCGCCGCGCCGGTCATGGCGAAGGGCGTCGAGGACACCGCGTTCTACCGGTACCACCGGCTCGCCTCGCTGTGCGAGGTGGGTGGCGACCCCGGCACCTTCGGCCGCCCGGTCTCGGCGTTCCACGAGGACATGGCCGCGACGGCGTCGCGGTGGCCGGCGACGATGCTCGCCCTGTCGACCCACGACTCCAAGCGCAGCGCGGACGTGCGCGCCCGCCTCCACGTCCTGTCACGCCTCCCGGGTCCGTGGCGGGAGCTGGTCAGCCGGTGGTTCGACCGCCACGGGCACCACCGCGGCGACCGGCTGGACGCCAACACCGAGTACCTCCTGTACCAGACGCTGCTGGGCGCGTGGCCGCTGGAGGTCGACCGGCTCGTCGCCTTCGCCGAGAAGGCCACCAAGGAGGCGAAGCTGCACACCTCCTGGACCGCGCCCGACCCCGACTACGACGCGGCCGTCGAGCGCTTCTGCCGCAGCCTGCACGCGGATCCCGCCTTCCGAGCCGAGCTCGGGAGCTTCCTCGCCGAGCACCGCGTGGTCGAGCGCGGCCGGGCCGGCTCGCTGGTGCAGGTGGCGCTGGCCTGCACCTGCCCGGGCGTGCCCGACCTCTACCAGGGCGACGAGGTGTGGAACCTCTCCCTGGTCGACCCCGACAACCGCCGGGCGGTGGACCACGAGCGGATCGCCGTGCTCGACGCGGCGCTGCCCGAGGTGTCCGGGCCGCTGCCGTCGCCGTCGGGAGAGCTCGACGACCCCGGCGGGGTGAAGCTCGCGCTCTGGCGCCGGTTGGTCGACCACCGGCGCCGGCGTCCCGACGCCTACCGGAGCACGACCTACGAGCCGCTCGCGGTGCACGGCACCGCGGCGGAGCGGACCCGCGCGTTCACCCGCGGCGACCTCGTCGCCGTCGCCGCGCTGGGCACCGCGCTCGACGCGGCAGCCGGTTCGCCCGACGGTGCACCGGCCGACGCGAAGGTCGACCTGCCACGCGGGAGCTGGGCCCACGTGCTCACCGGCGAGCGGCACGAGGGCGGGCCGGTCGAACGGCGCACGCTGCTCGGCGACTTCCCCGTCGCCGTGCTCGAGCGGGAGGGGACGGCGTCGTGACGCCGCGCACCTTCGCCGTGTGGGCACCGCACGCCGAGGCCGTCGAGCTGGTCATCGGCGCGGGCGACGCACCCCGCCGACGCCTGCCGATGCGCCGCGGGGCGCGGGGCTGGTGGACCAGCGACGAGCCGGAGGTCCCCGGCACCCGCTACGCCTACTCGCTCGACGGCGGGCCGCCCCGGCCCGACCCCCGCTCCCGGTCCCAGCCCGACGGCGTGCACGCACCCTCCGAGGTCGTGGACCCGGGCCGGGTGGGTGCGTCGGCCGGTCGGGTGCCCCGGAGCGCCGCGTCGCGCGCGTGGCGCGGCGTGCCGCTCGCAGGGTCGGTGCTCTACGAGCTGCACGTCGGCACGTTCACCCCCGAGGGCACGTTCGACGCGGCGATCGACCGGCTCGACCACCTCGTCGAGCTCGGCGTCGACGCGGTGGAGCTCATGCCGGTCGCCGCGTTCCCGGGCGTGCACGGCTGGGGCTACGACGGCGTCGCGCTCCGCGCGGTGCACGCGCCGTACGGCGGGCCGGCCGGGCTGCGCCGCTTCGTCGACGCGTGCCACGACCGCGGCCTGGGGGTCGTGCTCGACATCGTGCTGAACCACCTCGGGCCGTCGGGGAACCACCTCGCGGAGTTCGGCCCGTACTTCTCGACGGTGCACCACACGAACTGGGGCGCGGCGCTCAACCTCGACGGCCCCGGCAGCGACGAGGTGCGTCGGTTCCTCGTCGACGTCGCGCTCGGGTGGCTGCGCGACCACGACCTCGACGGCCTGCGGCTCGACGCCGTGCACGCGCTCGTCGACGACTCCGCCGTCCACCTGCTCGAGCAGCTCGCCGAGGAGGTCGACGCGCTCGCCGCCCACCTCGGGCGACCCCTGTTCCTCGTCGCGGAGTCCGACCGCAACGACCCCCGCGACGTGCGGCCGCGCGAGGCGGGCGGGTACGGGCTGCACGCCGTGTGGGCCGACGAGTGGCACCACGCGCTGCACGCCGTGCTGACCGGCGAGCGGTCCGGCTACTACGAGGACTTCGGCACCCTCGACGACCTCGCGGTCGCGCTCGGGCAGGCGTGGGTGTACGCCGGCAGGTACTCGCCGCACCGCCGGCGGGTCCACGGCCGGCCGCCCACCGGGCTCCCCGGCGACCGGTTCGTCGTCAGCGTGCAGAACCACGACCAGGTCGGCAACCGCGCCGCGGGCGAACGGCTCGGCGCGCTCGTCGGCGAGGGCCGCCTGCGCGTCGCCGCGGCCCTGCTGCTCACGTCCCCGTTCACCCCGATGCTGTTCCAGGGCGAGGAGTGGGCCGCGACGACCCCGTTCCGCTACTTCAGCGACCACGACGACCCCGAGCTCGCCCGCGCCGTCAGCGAGGGTCGGCGCCGCGAGTTCGCGGCGTTCGGGTGGGACCCGGCCGAGGTGCCCGACCCCCAGGACCCGGCCACCCACCGCGCCTCGGTGCTCGACTGGGACGAACCCGCCCGGGATCCGCACGCCGGGGTGCTCGACTGGTACCGGCGGCTGCTCGCGCTGCGCCGGGCGCGCCCCGAGCTGACCGACCCGCGCCCGGGGTGCACGGAGGTGCAGGTGGGCCCGGACCCCTCGGCGTCCGCGGGCTGGGTCCGGGTGCGCCGGGGTGCGATCGAGGTCCTCGCGAACCTCGGCCCGACCGGGGTCCGGTTGCCGGTGCCCTCGGGAGCCTGCCCGCTCCTCGCCTCGGACGCCTCGGCGCGGCTGGAGCGCGACCGGGCGCACCTCCCTCCCGACTCGGTCGTGCTCGTCGAGCACCGGGGCGACGGCGCGGGCGGGGACGACGCAGGCGGCGGCGAGCTGGGTAGGGATGCGCCGGGACGGGAGGACGTGGCATGAGCCCGAGCGGTGCAGCGGCACAGGGGGCAGCAGCACAGGAGGTGTGGCCGGGCCGCCCCCAGCCCTTCGGGGCCCGCTACGACGGGGCCGGCACGAACTTCGCGCTGTTCTCCGAGGTCGCGGAGCGCGTCGATCTGTGCCTCTTCGACGAGGACGGCCGCGAGGAGCGCGTCACGCTCGACGAGGTCGACGCCCACCGCTGGCACTCGTACCTGCCCGGCGTGTCACCCGGGCAGCGCTACGGCTACCGGGTGCACGGCCCCTGGGACCCCGACAGGGGGCTGTGGTGCAACCCGGCGAAGCTGCTGCTCGACCCGTACGCCACGGCGGTCGAGGGCGAGGTCGACTGGGACCAGGCCTGTTTCCCCTGCGACTGGGAGGACGGGTCCCGCAACGACGACGACAGCGCGCCGCACGTGCCGCGCTCGGTGGTGCACAACCCCTGGTTCGACTGGGGCAACGACCGGCCGCCGGACGTGCCGCTGCACGAGTCGGTCATCTACGAGGTGCACGTCAAGGGGTTCACGGCCACCCACCCGGACATCCCTGAGGCACTGCGGGGCACCTACTCGGGCCTCGCGCACCCCGCGGCGATCGACCACCTCACCGGGCTCGGCGTCACCGCCGTCGAGCTGCTGCCGGTGCACCAGTTCGTGCACGACGCGCACCTGGTGGAGCGGGGGCTGCGCAACTACTGGGGGTACAACTCGATCGGGTACTTCGCCCCGCACAACGGCTACGCGACCGCGCAGCGCGGCGAGCAGGTGCACGAGTTCAAGGCGATGGTGCGCGCCCTGCACGAGGCGGGCATCGAGGTGATCCTCGACGTCGTCTACAACCACACCGCCGAGGGCAACCACCTCGG
>CBFGTJ010000160.1:0-7233 GCA_965651815.1 uncultured Microthrixaceae bacterium
GGCCGCGGCGCGCGCGACCGCCTCGGTGGCGCTGCGTCACGCCGCCGGGGAGGACCCGGCGACGGTCGAGCTGCCCGTCGCCGCCCGCCACGAGCCGGACCCCGACGCCGTCGAGGTGCACTCCCGGATCCAGCCGCGCTTCGAAGAAGCCTTCACCGCGCTGCGGCCCGTCTGCGAAGCTCTGCGCCCATGAGCGACTACCCCTACGCCGAGCGGTTCACGGTCCACCGATCGATCCCGGAGACGGGTCGGTCCCGTGAGGAGCTCCTCGACGAGCTGCGCCAGATGGCGACCGAGGAGGACCGGGTGTGGGAGACCGGGAAGGTGTCGGGCTCCTACTACTGCGGCGACCACGGCCACTACGACTTCCTGACCGAGGCGTTCGGGCTGTTCGCACACGTGAACGCGCTGCAGCGCGACATCTGCCCCAGCGCGACCAAGTTCGAGGGCGAGATCATCGCGATGACCCTCGACATGCTCCACGCCGAGGCGGTCACCGACACCGAGCCGGCCGGGATGGTCACCAGCGGCGGCACGGGCAGCATCGTCCACGCGCTGCTCGCCTACCGGGAGCGGGCCCGCAACTCGCAGGGCATCACGAGCCCGAACGTGGTCAAGCCGGAGACGGCGCACCCCGCGTTCGACAAGGGCTGCCACCTGTTCGGCATCGAGCTGCGCCGGGCCCCGGTCGACCCCGCCACCGGCACCGTGGACGTCGACGCCGTCGCCGACCTGATCGACCACGACACGATCGCGATCGTCGGCTCCGCCCCGAACTACGGCTACGGCACGATCGACCCGATCGAGCAGCTCGGGGCGCTCGCGCTCGAGCGGGGCGTGGGCCTGCACGTCGACGGCTGCCTCGGCGGGTTCATCCTGCCGTGGGGCCGCGACCTGGGCTACGACATCCCGCTGTTCGACTACCGGGTCCCGGGCGTGACCACGATCAGCGCGGACACCCACAAGTACGGCTACGGCCTCAAGGGCACCTCGGTGCTGACCTTCCGCGACCGGGAGCTGCGCAACTCGCAGTACTTCTTCCTGACGGACTGGTCGGGTGGCAAGTACTGCTCGCCCGGCATGGACGGCTCGCGCTCGTCGGGGCTGCTCGCCGCGACCTGGGCGGCGCTGGTCAGCTACGGCAAGGAGGGCTACCGGGCGAAGGCCGCGGAGATCTTCGCCACGGCGGAGAAGATGCAGGAGGCGGTGCGCTCGCACCCGGAGCTGCGGATCATCGGCAACCCCACCTTCTGCTTCAGCTTCACCTCCGACGAGTTCGACATCTACCACGTCAACGACTTCATGCGGCTGCGTGGGTGGCGCTTCAACGGCCAGCAGTACCCGAACGCGATCCACATGGCGGTCACCGGCCCCCAGACCCAGGAGGGCGTGGCGGAGCAGTTCGCCGCCGACCTGGCCGAGGCGGTGCCCTACGCGGTGGAGCGCAAGGACGAGCCGGCCAGCAGCGCGGCGATCTACGGCGGCGTCGTGGGCGGGCTCGACGAGGAGGCCGACGAGTTCATCCGCATGGTGATGGCCCAGATGATGGACGCCCACCAGGCGGTGCCCCCGCTCCCCTGATCCCACGCCCCGTTCTGTTCGGCGTGCGTCAAGGAAACCCTTGACGCACGCCGAACAGAACCGGCGCGGGGCGGGGTGGGGCGCGGCCATAGACGCGGTCTATGGTCCGTGGCCATGTCGAACTCCCGTGTGATCCCCTCCCGGGCGCTGCGCCCGGCGTTCGCCCTCCTCGCCGCGCTGGTCGCGGCCCTCGCGCTGTTCGCCGCGCCGGCCGGTGCGCACAGCGACGACGGGGAGATGACCGTGCTGCGTGCGGAGCAGTCCGGTCCCTCCACCATCGAGGTCGAGGTGGGCATCGTGTACGCCGACCAGCACCTCGCGGAGGAGGCCCGGGTCACCGCGACCGCCACGAAGGACGGGGAGACCGCCGGCCCGGTGACGCTCGAGGGCGGCGGGCCCGGCAGCTCGGTCTACCGCGGCGCGATCGAGGTCCCCTCGCCGGGCGCCTGGTCCGTGCAGGTGGTCTCCGAGGACCCGACGGCGGAGGCGACCGCGGCGGTCGAGGTCGTCGAGGAGCAGACCACCACGACCGAGGCGACCACCACCACGGCCGCGCCGACGACCACCGCGGCGCCGGACACCAGCGTCGACGAGGAGGACGCCGCGGCGGTCGACGAGGACGAGGACGAGGGCTCCGCGATCCTGCCGATCGTGCTGGTCGTCCTCGCCGTCGTGGTGATCGGTGGCGGTGCGGCCGCACTCGCCGCCCGGCGCCGCAGCGAGAGCTGACGCCGGCGCGCTCCGGGCAGGGCCGCGGCGGGCTCAGTCGAGCGGGCGGGCGAAGCTCAGCTCGTGGCCGTCGGGGTCGCGGACGTGGAAGTACCGCTCCCCCCAGGCGGCGTCCGCGGGCGGGGCCTCCGGCCGCGCGCCGATCGAGCACACCCGCTGGTACATCGCGTCGACGTCGTCGACCCACAGGATGATGCGGCCCCACACGGGCTCCACGCCCGCCGAGCCCCGGACGAGCTGGAGGTTCAGGTAGCCGTCACCGGCGAGGAGGCTGGAGAACTCCGCGTCGGGACCGCCGTAGCGCAGGGGGAAGCCCAGCGGCAGGTAGAACTCCAGCGAGCGCGCCATGTCCGCCACCACCAGGGTGACCGCGCTGATCGACTCGATCGGGGACCTCGACTCCTCCACCCGGTCAGCGTGGCACGGCGGACCGGCCGGACCGCGGAGCCGGACCCCTGGCGGGACCGCCGGGCCGAACCGCAGGGCCGAACCGCAGGGCCGGCGCGGCCCTCAGCCCCCGAGGTCGCGGGGGTCGAAGTGCAGGTGCTCGCCCACCTCGCCCCAGCGCTCGGGGACCATCGTGCGCTCGACGAAGCGCCAGGCACCGCCGATCCGCTCCACCCGGTCGCGGTAGCGGCCGACCACCACCGGCTGCAGCGGCAGCGAGTCAGTGGCCTGCAGCACGGTGAACCTCGACCGCACCTCGGCCGCGCCGGGCCCGCGTGGCTCGACGATCACGTTCGTGATCACGTGCGCGGTGCACGGCGTGCCGTCGTCGTGCCGACGGGTCGTCGCCGAGTAGAGCGCGACCACCTCGTCCCGGCCCCTCGCCACCACGTTGCCGTGCTGGTCGCGCACGGTGGCGTCCGCGAGCAGGTCCCCGACCGCGTCGAAGTCGCCCGCGTCGATCGCCTCGGCGTACCGGGCGAGCAGCTCGGCGATCAGCGATCGGTCCTCCGCCGTCAGCGCGCCCGGCCCTCCGCCCGCCCCGCCGTGGGGACCGGCACCGTGCGGACCGGCACCGTCGGGGCCGGTGGCGTGGGGGCCGCTGCCCTGGTGGCCCGCGGCGCCCCTGCCTTGCGAGGCCATCAGGTCTCGTCCGCGGGACGGCCGTGGCGCCCGGCCCCGCCGGCGAAGCGGCGGGCACCCTCGGCGGTCTCCCCGGAGCGGATGACCTCGAGGCCGATGCGGACCTCGTTGCCCAGCGCGGCGCGCTCGTCCATCGACCACTGCTCGATCGCGGAGCGCCGGTCGCCCCGCAGGCACCGCTGCGGCAACCTGCTGAGCTGCGCCGCGAGCTCCACGGCCGCCTCGAGCGCCCCGCCCGGCTCGACCACACGGTCGACGAGGCCGATCTGCTTCGCCTCCTCGGCCCCGACCTCCCTGCCGGTCAGGATGAGGTCCATCGCCCGCCCGTGGCCGATGAGCCGCGGGAGGCGCACGGTGCCACCGTCGACCAGCGGCACGCCCCACCGCCGGCAGAACACCCCGAGCGCCGCGTCGCGGGCGGCGACGCGCAGGTCGCACCAGATCGCGAGCTCCAGCCCACCCGCGACCGCGTAGCCCTCGATCGCCGCGATCACCGGCTTGGACAGCCGCATCCGCGTCGGGCCCATCGGGCCGTCCATGTCGAGGTCCGCGTCGACCCGGTTGCCGCGCCCCTCCGCGACGGCGCCCAGATCCGCACCCGCGCAGAAGGTGCCGCCCTCCCCGGTCAGCACGGCGACGTCCAGGTCGTCGTCGCCGTCGAAGTCGGTGAACGCCGAGGCCAGCGCGGCGGCGGTCGGGCGGTCCACCGCGTTGCGGACCTCCGGCCGGTCGATCGAGACCACCAGGACCCGCCCCTCGCGGCGGGTACGCACCGTCGGCGCCCGGTCCTGCTCCGTCCCGCTCACGCCGACCCCTCCCCTGCCGGGCGAGGCCGGCCGGCGGCCAGCCTCCCCGCCGCTTCGACGCGGCGCCGCTCCGCGAGGCGCCGCTCGGCGAGGCGCGCGGCGTACACCGCCGCCTCGGTGCGCCGGCTCATGCCCATCTTCGACAGCAGGTTCGACACGTAGTTCTTCACCGTCTTCTCGGCGAGGAACATCTCGGTCGCGATCTCCCGGTTGCTGCGGCCGTGGGCCAGCAGGTCGAGGATGCGCCGCTCCCGGTCGGTCAGCGTCGACAGGCGGGCCTCGTCGTCGTCCCGCGCGCGGGCCCGCTCGGCGGAGCGACGCACGACCTCGGGGTCGATCAGCGACTCGCCCGCCGCGACCCGGCGCACCGCGTCGACCAGGGCGGCGCCACGGATCTGCTTCAGCAGGAACCCGCTCGCGCCGGCGAGCACCGCCCGCTCGAGCGCCTCGTCGTCCGCGAAGGAGGTCAGGACGAGGCAGCCGACCTCCGGGTGCCGGTCGCGGATCACCCGGCACACCTCGATCCCGGAGCCGTGCGCGAGCTGCACGTCCACCAGCACGACGTCGGGTCGGCTGGCGGGGATCAGCTCCAGCAGCTCCTCGCCCGTGGCGGCGTCGCCGACGACCTCGAGGTCCGGCTCGGAGGAGAGCAGGTCCCGCAGGCCGCGACGGACGACCTCGTGGTCGTCGAGCAGCAGGACCCGCACCGTCACGGCGACATCATCGCGGATGGGGCCGGGGCCGCGCCGTCCCGGCGGGCGGCGCCGTCCCGGCGGGCGGCGGCGGCCACCGGTACGCTCGGCGGATGGCCCCGTCCGCCGGCGGCGTTCGGCTCCGGAAGCACCTCGCGGCGCTCATGCCCCACCGCGACGAGCCCCGCCTCCCCGCCGCCCTCGAACGCATCGTCGGCACCGCGGTCGAGCTGACCGGCGCCGCCGGAGGCGCGTTCGCAGCGCTCGACCAGTCGGGCCACGAGCTGGAGGAGGTGGTCGTGGTCCCCGGCGGCGGTGAGGGGGCGGGGGCCGGCGTGCTCCCGTCGGGCGGCGTGCTCGCCGCGCTGGTCTCCTCGCCACGCCCGCTGCGCCTCGCGGCCGGCGAGGCGCCCACCGAGGGCGAACCGTCGGACGGGCGCCCGGATGCGACGACCGTGCCCGCCGGCAGGTCGTTCCTGGGCGTGCCGATCGAGGTGCGCCAGCGCGTCTACGGGTTCCTGTGCCTGACCGACAAGGAGGGGGCCGAGGGGTTCGACGAGCGCGACGAGGAGCTCGCCGTGTCGCTCGCGAAGGCCGCGGGGATGGCGGTCGACAACGCGGCGATGCGGGAGCGCTTCGGTGAGGTGGTGGTGCTGGAGGAGCGCGAGCGCATCGCCCGCGAGCTGCACGACGTCGTGATCCAGCGCATCTACGGGGTCGGGCTCCACCTGCAGGCCTGCCTGCGCGACCTCGACGCCGAGGAGCTGCGCCGGCGGCTCGAGTCGGCCGTGTCGGACCTGGACGAGACCATCGACGACATCCGCGCCACGATCTACGAGCTGCAGTCGACCCGGCGGGCCGGCACCCCGCTGCGCAGGGCGGTGGCCGACCTCGTCGAGGAGAGCGCCCGCGCCCTGGGCTTCACCCCGGAGGTGCACGTCGAGGGGCCGGTGGACACCGCGGTCACCGCGGCGACCGCGGAGCACCTGCTCATCGTGCTGCGCGAGGCCCTGTCGAACGTCGCACGCCATGCGCGGGCCACGTCGGCGCAGGTCCGGATCCGTGCGACCGAGGACCAGGTCGAGCTCGTCGTCTCCGACGACGGGGTCGGCCCCCCTCAGCGGGCCACGATCGCCATGGACGTGGAGCGGCCGGTCGGGCCCGGCGGGGGCCAGGGCCTCCGCAACATCGCGGCGCGTGCCGAGAAGCTCGGGGGCACCGCGTCCTTCGACCCGGGGCCGGCCGGCGGCTCGGTCCTGCGCTGGGCGGTGCCGCTGCACTGGATGTACTGACCGATCATGGACCCTCACCGCATCACGCTGGCCGAGACGCACGTCTCCACGCTCTTCTTCGCGGGTGACCGCGTCTACAAGCTGAAGAAGCCGGTCACGACCGGGTTCCTCGACTTCTCCACCCCCGAGGCGCGCCACCGGGCGTGCCGGCGCGAGGTCGAGCTCAACCGCCGCTTCGCGCCGGACGTGTACCTGGGCGTCGCGGAGCTGGCGCTCGAGGGCGAGCCGATCGACCACCTCGTCGTGATGCGGCGCATGCCGCCGTCGCGGCGCCTCTCCTCGATCCTCGACGAGCCCGGGATCGAAACAGAGCTGCGCCGCGTGGCCGAGGTGGTGGCGGGCTTCCACGCGACGGCGCCCCGCGGCCAGGAGATCGACGACGCGGCCGGGGTCGAGGCCCTGTTGGAGCTGTGGCGCACCGGCGCCGACCAGCTCGGGCCCTTCGTCCCCGACGTCCTCGGCGACGACGAGGTCGCGCGGATGCTCGGGCTCGCCGAGGAGTACCTGCACGGGCGGGCGCCGCTGGTCGAGCAGCGGCTCGCGGCGGGCCGCGCGTGCGACGGCCACGGCGACCTCCGCGCGGAGGACGTGTTCTGCCTCGAGGACGGCCCGCGCATCCTCGACTGCCTCGAGTTCGACGACCGGCTCCGGTACGGCGACGTGCTCCTCGACGTGGCGTTCCTCGCGATGGACCTCGACCACCTCGGGCGGGCGGACCTGGCCGAGGTCTTCCTCGACGCCTACCGAGCGGCGAGCGGGGACGCCTGGCCGCCCTCGCTCGCGCACCTCCACGTCGCCTACCGCGCGCACGTGCGCTCGAAGGTCGCCTGCATCCGCCACGGGCAGGGCGACGCGGACGCGGCCGGGTCCGCCCGCTCCCTGCACGCGCTCGCGCTGTCGCACCTCGAGCGCGGCAGGGTCCCCGCGCTCCTGGTCGGCGGCGCGCCCGGCACCGGCAAGTCCACCCTCGCGGAGGGGCTCGCGCAGCGGCTGGGTGCGGTGCGGCTGTCGACCGACGACCTGCGCGGCGGGGTCGTCCCACCG
>CBFGTJ010000161.1:0-7216 GCA_965651815.1 uncultured Microthrixaceae bacterium
GACCTGCGTCGGCATCGGCGGCGACCCCGTGCCCGGCACGAGCTTCATCGACTGCCTGGAGGCCTTCGAGGCCGACCCCGACACCCGCGCCGTGATGATGATCGGTGAGATCGGTGGCTCCGCCGAGGAGGAGGCCGCCGAGTACATCGCCTCGAACATGTCGAAGCCGGTCGTCGCGTACGTCGCGGGCCAGACCGCGCCCCCCGGCAAGAAGATGGGCCACGCGGGCGCGATCGTGTCGGGCGGCAAGGGCACCGCAGCCGCCAAGATGGACGCGCTGCAGTCCGCCGGCGTGAAGGTCGGCGCCAACCCCACCGAGGCCGGCGAGCTGATGGTGGAGATCGTCAAGGGGCTGTAGGCGGAGCAGGCGGCCGGGATCGGCCGTTCCGCCCCGCTGGTAGGTTCGGCGCCGATGCGACTCGCAGTGCTGGCCTCCGGCAGCGGCACCCTCCTCGACGCGATGGCCTCCTCGGGCCTCCCGATCGACCTGGTCATGGTCGATCGGCGATGCGCGGCCGAGGAGGTCGCCGCGCGCCACGGCATCCCGGTCGAGGTCGTGGAGCGGACGGACTTCACCGCCCGCTTCGACCGTGACGAGTTCACCGCCCGGGTGGTCGAGCGGCTGCAGCACCACCGCATCGACCTGGTGGCGATGGCGGGGTGGGGCACGATCCTCGGGCGCGCCGCGTTCGAGGCGTTCCCGGGCCGGATCCTCAACACCCACCCCGCGCTGCTCCCGTCGTTCCCGGGCTGGCACGCGGTGCGGGACGCGCTCGCGCACGGTGTGAAGGTCACCGGCTGCACCGTGCACGTCGCCACCGAGGAGGTCGACGCCGGTCCGATCCTCGCCCAGGAGGCGGTGCCGGTCCTGCCGGACGACGACGAGGCCACCTTGCACGAGCGCATCAAGGAAGTGGAGCGGCGGCTCTACGTCGAGACGATCCGGTCGATCCTCGACCGGGAGACGGTCCGCTGACAGCGGCGGGAAGGACGGCGATGGCTGGCGAACAAGGCGGTCAGGCTCGGAGGGCGCTGCTCTCCGCCTACGACAAGACCGGCATGGTCGAGCTCGGCAGGGCGCTGGTGGAGCTCGGCTGGGAGCTGGTCTCCTCGGGCGGCACCGCACGGGTGCTCGCCGACGCGGGCCTGCCCGTCATCCCGACCGAGCAGGTGACCGGGTTCCCCGAGATGCTCGGCCACCGGGTCGTGACGCTGCACCCGGCGATCCACGGCGGCATCCTCGCCGACCGCGACGACCCGTCCCACGTCGAGGACATGTCGACCTACGGCATCACCCCGATCGACCTCGTCGTGGTGAACCTCTACCCGTTCAGCTCCGACCCGTCGGTCGAGCTGATCGACATCGGCGGCCCCGCGATGGTGCGCGCCGCGGCGAAGAACCACGCGCAGGTGACCGTGCTGGTCGACCCGGCGGACTACGACGTGGTGCTCTCGGAGCTGCGCGCCACCGGTGAGGTCTCCGCGGCGACCCGCCGGCGCCTCGCCCGCGACGCGTTCGCGCACACCGCCGCGTACGACGCCGCGATCGTGTCGTGGTTCGACGAGGGCGGCGCGGGCGACCTGCCGGGGTCGGGCGAGCTGCCCCGCACGCTGCACCTCTCCGCGACCCGCGCCCAGGAGCTCCGCTACGGCGAGAACCCGCACCAGGCCGGTGCCCGCTACTCCCTGCCGGGCGGGAGCTGCTGGGACGAGGCGGTGCAGCACGGCGGGAAGGAGATGTCGTACCTGAACGTGTACGACACCGATGCCGCGTGGCGGCTCGTGCACTCGCTGGGCGAGCTGCCCGCCGCGGTGGTGATCAAGCACGCGAACCCCTGCGGCGCCGCCGTCGGCAACGACATCACCGTCGCCTACCAGCGAGCCCACGACTGCGACCCGGTCTCCGCCTACGGCGGCATCGTCGCGCTCAACCGGGTCGTCCCGGTGTCGCTCGCGGAGGCGCTCGCGCCGGTGTTCACCGAGGTGGTCGTCGCACCCGGCTACGAGGACGAGGCGCTCGAGGTGCTGACCGCGAAGAAGAACCTGCGCGTGCTGACCGCGCCGCCGCCGGTCGCGCCGCCGCTCGAGCTCCGCTCGATCACCGGTGGGCTGCTCGTGCAGACCAAGGACGAGGTGGTGGTGGACCGCACCGCGTGGCGTGTGGTCACCGAGCGCCACCCGACCGAGGAGGAGTGGCTCGACCTCGAGCTCGCGTGGCGCCTCGTCGCGCGGGTCACCTCGAACACGATCGTGCTGGTGAAGGACGGCCAGGCCGTCGGCATCGGCGCGGGGCAGCAGAACCGCAGGGACGCGGGGCGCATCGCCGCCGAGAAGGCGGCGGGCCGCGCGGTCGGTGGGGCGTGCGCGTCGGATGCGTTCTTCCCGTTCCGCGACGGCCTCGACGCCGCCGCGGCGGCGGGCGCGACCGCGGTGATCCAGCCCGGCGGCTCGATCCGCGACGAGGAGGTCATCGAGGCCGCGAACGAGCAGGGCCTCGCCATGGTCTTCACCGGGCAGCGGCACTTCAAGCACTGAGGGCGGCCACTCGCCGGGTCCGGCCGGGCCGGGTTCTCGGGGACCGGGCGGATCGCATTCCGGTGGCGCCGCCGGGCGGCCACCTGGTGCACCTGCATGACCACTTCGACGCCGTCGGAGTGGCCGGCGGACCGCCCACGGCCTCGGCAGCCGCGTCCCACGACGAGGGATCGTGAACGGAAGGGTCACGGCGTGGGCGGGTCGACCGTGGATAGGTTCGCGGTTGCGGCGCGGACGACGTCTCGTGCCGGGACCGGAGCGCAGGTGCGTTCCACGACAGGAGGGCCATGAAGCGACGGACACTCGACATCCTGTTCAGCGTCGGCGGGACCGTGTTGGCGGTGCTGCTGCTCGTGATCGGGTTGGTGCTGCAGGGCGAGGCGAACTTCGCGGACGAGTACGTCCGCGAGCAGCTCGGCAGCCAGCGCATCACCTTCACCCCCGAGGAGAACCTCACCGATGAGGAGCGCGAGGCGGAGTGCCTCGTGGAGAACGCCGGCCAGCTGCTCGAGACGGGCAAGCAGGCCGAGTGCTACGCGAACGAGTACATCGGCCTGCACCTGGCCCAGACCAACGACGGCAAGACCTACGCCGAGACCAGCGGTGAGGCGCGTGCCGCTGCCGCCGAGGCCGAGGAGGCCAGGGAGGCCGGGGCACCGAACGCCGACGAGCTCGAGGCGCGGGCGGAGGAGCTGAGCGGGAAGGTGGAGACCCTCTTCCGCGGCGAGACGCTGCGCGGCCTCCTGCTGACCTCCTACGGGTTCAGCATCTTCGGCGAGCGCGCGGCGCAGGCCGCCCTCGTGGCCTTCGCCGCCGCAGCGGTGCTGCTCCTCGCCAGCATCGCCGGGTTCATCCACGCCTTCCGGACCCCGGAGTCGGAGATCGTCACCTGACCCACGGACGTGCGCAGAGGGGGTCCGCAGCGCGGGCCCCCTCTCGTCGCGTCGGGGCCCCGTCGGACCGCCTCCCTCCGGGTCCGTCGCCCCGGCGGGCCGAGCGGGCCCGTCACCACAGGTGCTCCATCACCACAGGTATTCGGACATGGCGAGGCTGCGGAGCCGGGACATGTCGAAGGTGGTGGTGACGCTGTCGAGCATGACCGTGAGGTTCTCGAGGTCCCCTGAGTGGAAGGCCTCGATGTCGGCCACGACCTCCTCGGAGGGCCAGCTCTCCACGACGACCCCGTCGAGCGGCGGCGCCCCCGCCGACACCGGGTGCACCACGGAGTTCCGCACGTACCGCAGCCGCGGCTGCAGCTCCTCCGACATCGGCGACTGGTACCCGTACCACCGCTCCCGGAAGGTCCGCGGGTCGAGCAGCGGGTTCCGGTGCACGAGCGCGACGGTCACCACGCCGGGCGAGCGCTCCCCGGGCGGCCAGGAGCGGGGCGCGCCCCGGCGCTCGCCGAAGTCGGACCACAACGCCTCGGTGACCAGGTAGCCATCGCAGCGCTCGCCGACCCGGGCGAGCTCCGCTTCGGCGGGACCACGGCGGTCGTGGGCCGGGAGCCAGAGCGACACGACCGCACGCACCGGCAGCTCGCCATCGGGGCACGGCATCGGCCCGGCGATGCCCACCTCGTCGTCCGCCACGTGCACCGCCAGGCCGGTCGCCCCGTGCGCCGTCAGCGAGGGGACGAGGCCGAGCAGCTGCTCGCGCAGCGCCGCCCCGTCGCGGCTCGCCCGCTCCCGGATCACGTACACCAGCTTCTCCATCGACCCTCCTGTCCCCCTCGACCCGCTCGGCTCCGCGGATCCGCCGTCGGTGGGCGACACTGTGGCAGTGCCGAGCCCACCCCTGCAGCCACCCGGCCTGTTCGACTTCGAGCAGGTGTGGGTGTGCGACGGCGACGCCGTGATCCTCCGCGACGTCGACGTCACCGTGCCGGAGGGCGGCATCACCGTGATCCGTGGCCCCTCGGGGTCCGGGAAGTCGACCCTGCTGCGACTGTGCAACCGCCTCGAGGTCCCCTCACGGGGCCGGGTGCTGCTGCGCGGCCGCGACCTCGCCACGCTCGACCCGGTCGCGCTCCGCCGGCGGGTCGGCATGGTGTTCCAGACACCGACGCCGTTCCCCGGCACCGTGCTCGACAACCTCCGGGTGGCGGCCGACATGGATCCGCCGGCGGCGGCGCGGCTGCTGGAGCGCGTCGGGCTTCCCGCGGAGCTCCTGGACCGGGACGCCGCGACGCTGTCGGGCGGCGAGGCCCAGCGCATGTGCCTGGCCCGCACCCTCGCGACCGGGTGCGAGGTGCTGCTCGCGGACGAGAGCACCTCCTCGCTCGACCCCGCCGCGGCGCGGGTGCTCGAGGAGCTGGTCGCGCAGCTCGCGGCGGCCGGCACCACCGTGCTGTGGGTCACCCACGACGAGGCCCAGTGCGAGCGCATCGCGACGCACACGCTGTTCCTCGACCACGGCCGCGTCGTCGGGGGTTCCCTTGCCCGGTGAGCTGACGCTCTGGGGCCTCGCGGCGTCCGGCCTGATGGTCGGCGTCGCCGTCGTGCTGTCGCTGTGGCGGGGCCTCGGGCTCAGCCGGTCGATCCTGTGGGCGGCGCTGCGGGCGCTCGTGCAGCTGCTGGTCATCGGCCTCGCGTTGGACCTGGTGATCGACCGCGACCGCCCGCTCGTGCTCAGCTGGGCGTGGGTCGTCGCGATGGTGCTGTTCGCCGCGTGGACCACCCGCCGGCGCGCGCCGGAGGTCCCGGGAGGGTTCACGCTCTCGCTCCTCGCCTACACCGCCTCGAGCGTCGTGAGCCTCGGCGTGCTGTTCGGGTTCTCGATCTTCCCGCTCGAGGGGCGCACGATCGTGCCGCTCGCCGGCATGGTCATCGGGAACTCGCTCGCGTCGACCGTGCTGGTCGGGCGCCGCATCATCGACGAGCTGTCGGAGCAGCGCGACGTGGTCGAGGCACGGCTCGCGCTCGGCAGGACCGCGACCGAGGCCGCGCGGCCGCACCTGCGCGCCGCGGTGCGCACGGCGCTGATCCCCCAGATCGAGACCACCAAGGCGGTCGGCATCGTCTTCCTCCCCGGCACGATGGTCGGGCTCATCCTCGCCGGCGCGGACCCGCTCGCCGCGGTGCGGGTGCAGGTGGCGGTGATGTACCTCGTGCTCGGTTCGGTCGCCACGACGACGACGGTCGTCGCGCTCGGCCTGTCACGGCGGGTCTTCACCCCCGACCACCGCCTCGTCCGCCTCCACCCCGCGAGGCAGTAGGCGCCGGGTCCCGGCCCTGTCGCTGCACGGGCCAGGGGACGCCGGCAGCGCGCAGCAGGTGCACCGTGCGGCGCAGCGGCAGCCCGATCACCGTGGTCGGGTCGCCCTCGACCCGTTCGACGAGCACGGCCCCGAGGCCCTGCACGGCGTACGCGCCCGCCTTGTCGAGCGGCTCGCCGGTGCCGACGTACCAGGCCAGCTCGTCGCGGGTCGACACCGCCATGGTCACGCTCGCCGCCTCGACCGCCGCGTGGCGGCGCCCGTCCGGTCCGATCACCACGACGGCGGTCAGGACCTCGTGCACCCGGCCCGACAGGCGGGTGAGCATGACCAGGGCGTCGTCCTCGTCGGCCGGCTTGCCCAGGGGCACCCCGTCGAGCACGACGGCGGTGTCGGCCGCGAGCACCACCGCGCCGGGCCGGGACGCCGCGACCGCGGAGGCCTTGTCGCCGGCGACGCGCAGGGCGAACCCGTCGGCCGGCTCCTCGGGGCGCGGGGTCTCGTCGACCTCGGCGGGGACGACCTCCGGTTCGAGGCCGATGCGGCCGAGCAGCTCGCGCCGCCGCGGCGACGCGGAGGCGAGCACCAGCGACGGGGCGCGGTCGGGGCGGCCGCTCATCCGCCGGAGACCAGTTGCTCGGCGCCGCGGGGCAGCGCGACCTCCTCGTCGGGGTCGTCCAGCCAGCCGTCGGGCAGCGCGACCCGGCGCAGCGCGTTGGAGTGGCTGCGCACGATCCGCTCCACCCCCTCGGGGGCGTCGACGCCGGGGTCGAGCTGGTCCAGCAGCGCCTCGATGTCCGCGACCGAGCCGACGTGGCCGGCCGCCGCGCGCACCGTGCTGCCGACCGGGTAGCCCTTCAGGTACCAGGCGAGGTGCTTGCGGAAGTGGGCGAGGCGCTCCTCGCCGCCGTTCCAGTCGACCACCAGCCGGACGTGCCGGCGGATCGTGTCGACCACCTCGCCCAGCTTCGGTGCCGGGGGCACCGGCTCGCCGGCGAGCGCGGCGGCCAGGTCCCGGAAGATCCAGGGCCTGCCGAGGCACCCGCGCCCGACGACGACACCGTCGCAGCCGGTCGCGGAGATCATGTCGAGCGCGTCCTGGCCGGTGAAGACGTCGCCGTTGCCGAGCACCGGGATGGAGGTGACCGCCTCCTTCAGGCGGGCGATGGCCTCCCAGCGGGCGGGCGGCGCGTAGTGCTGCAGCGCGGTGCGGGCGTGCAGTGCCACCGCGGCGACGCCCTCGTCCTCGGCGATGCGGGCGGTCTCCAGGTAGGTGAGGTGCTCGTCGTCGATGCCGAGCCGGAACTTGACCGTCACGGGCACCCGCCCGCCCGACTCGGCGTCCGCGGCCTTCACCGCCGCCTGGATGACCGAGCGCAGCAGGTTGCGCTTGAAGGGGAGCGCGGCGCCACCGCCGTTGCGGGTCACCTTGGCGGCGGGGCACCCGAAGTTCATGTCGATGTG
>CBFGTJ010000162.1:0-7189 GCA_965651815.1 uncultured Microthrixaceae bacterium
CCGCCACGTCCACGGCGCCGACGACGGCGGTTCCTCGAGGAGCCGCCCCCCTCTCCGGAACCGGAACCGGAGCCCGAGCCCGAGGCCTGGCCGCCCCCGGCCGGCTTCACCGGCGGCGCGGGCATCGTGTCGCCGATCTTCGGCTTGCGGGGCGCGGGCGGCGCGCCCGCCGGGCGCTCAGCCGCGCGGGGCGACGGGCTGTCGGTGGCGGGCGGCGAGGCGGGACTGGGCGTGGTCGTAGCCGGGGCTGCGGAGGGGCTGTCCGCGCCCCGGTTCGACTCGGTGTCCGACATGGGACGGTCCTCTCGTGACGCGCGCCGAGGGGCGCGCGGCGACGGCGTGCGGGGCGTCGTGGGCCCGGCATCGCGGCCGTCGCTCGTCTTCGTGGTGTGCGCACGCGGGACCCGGGGTCCGGCGTGGCGCTGGCCGGGCGACGACGGTGTCGCGCGACCGGTGGGGCGGCGTGCGAACGGCCCGCCCCGTGCTCCGTTCCAGGTCCCGCGCGAGCCTCAACACGAGGTGGAGGCACAGGTGCACCGCACCGAGCCGGACACCGAGGGTGGTGCCCCGGCCACGGTGGAGGTCGGCCTGCGCGTCGGACATGGTGCCGACAGTCTACCGGTGCCGCCGGAGGAGCTGTGCATCCCCACTCGCGGTCAGGAGAAGCGGTGCATGTGCACCGACTGCACCATCGCGACCCCGAGGCACGACGCCAGCATCGAGGAGCCGCCCTGTGACACGAAGGGCAGCGGGATGCCCGTCACCGGCATGATGCCCAGGTTCATGCCGATGTTCTCGAACACGTGGAACAGCAGCATGGACAGCACGCCGACGCAGATGAGCATGCCCATCGTGTCGGCGGACAGCTGGGCGACCCGCCAGCACCGCCAGATGAGCACCGCGAACAGCACGACCAGGGTGCCGGCGCCGAGGAAGCCGAACTCCTCCCCCGCCACCGAGAAGATGAAGTCGGTCTGCTGGGCCGGCACGTAGCCGAGGCGGGTCGAGGGCCCGTTGCCGAACCCGTACCCGGTCAGCCCACCCGAGGAGATCGCCGTCTGCGCCTGCTCGACGTTGTACCGGACGGCAGGGTCCGCGCCCTCGGGGTTCGCGAACGAGGTGATGCGGTCCTTCTGGTACTGGTCGAGCGTGTCGGACTGCAGGATGCCGACCACGGCGACCACGCCGATCAGCACCAGCACCACGAGGTGCCGCAGCCGCACGCCGCCGACCACCAGCATGCCGAGGCCGATGACGATGAACACCAGCGCGGACCCGAGGTCCGGCTGCAGCAGCGTCAGGCCCATCGGCAGCCCCATGAGCAGGAGGGCGCCGGCGAGGCGGCGCAGATCGACCCGCTCGACGGAGCCGAGGAACGCCGCCACGGCGAGGATGGTCGTGAGCTTGGCGAACTCCGCGGGCTGCAGGACGACCGGCCCGAAGCGGTACCAGCCGCGGGTGCCGTTGACGGTGGTGCCGAGCGGGGTCAGCACGCCGGAGAGCACGACGAGCGACGCGATGTAGAGCACCGGCCACCAGTCGGCGATGCGCCGGTAGTCGATCAGCGACACCCCTGTGGCCGCGACGAGGCCCAGCACGATGAAGAGCACCTGGCGGGAGACGATCGCCGCACCGCCGTCGAAGCGACGGGTGGCGCTGAACACCAGCACGGTCCCGAACGCGATGAGCAGCCCCACCACGATCAGGAGGGTCAGGTCGACGTGCCGCCAGGGCGCGGACAGGTCGCGGGCGCGGAAGCGGTCACGGGCGTGGCTGCTCCGAAGCGACGTGCCGGTTCCGAGATCCACCATCAGTCGCCCACCTCAGTCCGCCGTCCCGGTCGCCGCGTCCGCATAGCTGTCCTCGGTCGCCTGGGCCTGGATGGCGTCGCAGCGCGCCATGTCGTCGACGGTGCACGCCGGGGGGAGGCGCCCGTGCGACACCGGCTCGAGGATCCGGATCGCGAGGGGCGCGGCGACCACGCCACCGAAGCCGGCCTCGGGCACCACGACGCTGATCGCGTACTGCGGCGGGACCCCGGGCGCGGCCGGACCCCACCCGACGAACAGCGCCGTGTCCGCCTTGTTGTCGACCTCGGCCGTGCCGGTCTTGCCGGCCATCGGCCACGCGGTGGGCGTGGCCTGCCACGACTCGTACGCGGTGCCGCCCGGCTCCTGGGTCACGCCCAGCAGGCCGCGGAAGATCTTGTCGTAGTGGTCTGGCGCGAACTCGACCCGCCCCGCCACCGACGGCTCGATCTCGCGGATCACCTCGTGCTCCCCGGTCGCCGGCGGCTGCGTCGGGTCGGCCGGGCGGGTCACCCGGATGGCCACCCTCGGCTCGTAGCGGGTGCCCCCGTTCGCGAACGTCGAGTAGGCGTTGACCAACTGGAGCGGCGTCGCGAGCACGTCGCCCTGGCCGATCACGGTGAGCACGTTGTCGCCTGCGAACCAGTCTCCCGTCATGAACAGGTCGGGGCGCGCCTCGTAGGCCTTGCGCCGCGACTCCGGCGTGGGCAGGCGCCCGGCGTTCTCGCCCGCCAGCTCGATGCCGGTCCTCTGGCCGAGGCCGAACTCCGCCGCGGCGTCCTGGATCGGGGTGGGGCCGAACTCGCCCCGGCGCTGCCAGAGCTTGTCGGCGATCCGGTAGTAGTAGACGTCCGAGGAGACCCGCAGCGACTTCACCAGGTCCACCGTGCCGTTCCCCTGGCCGCCGGCGTTGGTGAACACGCACGAGCCGCCGGTGCAGTTGTCGACCCGGTAGGAGCCGGGGTCGTTGATCACGTCGTTGCCCGGCGACAGGAACCCGGTGCGCAGGCCGGCGTACGCGCTGAACAGCTTGAACGTCGACCCCGGCGCGTAGGTGCCCTGCATCGCCCAGTTGACGAGCGGCTGCCCGCTGTTCGGGTCGTTGAGCACGTCCCAGACCTCCTGGGAGATGCCGTTCACGGTCAGGTTCGGGTCGTAGTCGGGGTACGACGCCATCGCCAGGATCTGGCCGTTGGTGGGATCCTGGATCACCACCGATCCCTGCGGGGCGTTGAGCAGGTTGCCGTCCCTCTGCCGCTGGCCCCGCAACGAGTGGATCTTCGCCTCGAGGAGCCGCTCGGCGTGGGCCTGCAGGTCCACGTCGATGCTCAGCCACACGTCGTCGCCCGCGCGGGGAGCGTCGACCGACACCACGTCGACGAGGTTGCCCCGGGCGTCCACCTCGACGGTGCGCTTGCCGGGCACCCCCCGAAGGTCGTCCTCGTAGGCGCGCTCGACGCCGCTCTTGCCGATCGAGTCGCCGAGCTCGTAGGGCTTCGAGGGCCGGTCGCCGTCGGCCGGCTCGGTGGTGCTGGTCGTCGTGGAGGTCGTCGCACCGGGCACCGTGCCGCCCCGCTCGAGCAGCTCGGTCTCGTTGATCTCGCCCACGTAGCCGAGCAGCTGCACCGCCACCTTGCCGTAGGGGTAGACGCGGATCGCCTTGCGCTCCACGACCACGCCGGGGAACCGGTCGGCCCGCTCGAGGAGGTAGATCTCGAGCAGCTCCGAGACGTCCTCCGCGATCGGCACGTAGGCCTGCGGGGCGTAGCGCTGGTCCTGGTAGCGCCGCTCGATGAACGACACCTTCGTCGGCTCGCCGAAGCGGTTCAGCGTGTCGGCGAGGTCGACGAACAGCTCGCGGCGCTCGTCGTCGTCGAGCTCGCGCAGCGGCTCGCGGTCGAGCGCCACGACGATCGAGGTGCGGTTGTCGACCAGCACCTTGCCGTTCCGGTCGAGGATCCGGCCCCTGGGCCCCTCCTCGGTGAGCACCCGCAACCGGTTCGAGATGGACGCGGCCTCGAACTCCTGGCGGTCGATGCCCTGCAGGAACCACAGCCGCATGAGCAGCGCGAGGAACAGCGACGCGGCGACGATCCCCACTGCACTGAGTCGGACGTGGCTGGAGTCGGTGTCCATGTGTCAGACGGTGTCCATGTGCGGGGGCGCGGATCGGCGGACGCCAGCTGGTTCGGGGCTGCGGTCGGGCCGTGTCATCCGACGCCCGTTCGCAGGCCCTCACCCTCGGCCCACCGACTCGCGGCGAGCGCGGGCAGGCACAACGCCGCGTTGCAGAGCGCGACGATAGCGACGATCGACCAGAGCCGCGGGTCGGACAGGGTCCGCTGGCCGAGCAGCTGGCCGAGGAGGGCGTACAGGAGGGTGCCGGCCGCGCTCGCGGCGGTGACCACGGCGACGGAGATCGCCCGCGAGGTCCGCATCAGCGCCTCGCCCACCGCCCCGGCGCCGAAGCCGACGACCGCGTAGGCGAGCGCGGTGGTCCCGAGCGGGCCCTGCAGGACCAGGTCGGCGAGCAGGCCGGAGGCGAACCCGACCTCGGCCCCGCGGGCCGGCCCGGCCACGATGCCCGCGGACGCGGCGACGAGCAGCATGAGGTCCGGGTGCACCCCGAAGATGCTGAGGTCGACCACCACGCCCACCTGCACCAGGTACGCCGTGGACACCAGCAGCACCCAACGCAGCAGCGGGCCGCGGTCGGGCGTCACCGGGGCCGACCCCCGGGCCTCACGTGTCGGGGGTCCACAGGATCACCTGCACGACGTCGAGCCGGGAGAAGTCGACCGCGAAGTCGACGTGCAGCACCTGGGTGCGGGTCGCCGCGTCGGGGGTGACGCGCCGCACGGTGCCGACCGGGATCGGCTTGCCCGGTGGGGTGATGAGGTCCTCGACACCGCCGGTGACGACGCCCGCCCCGGGTTCGACCGGGTCCGCGAGCTCGATCCCCCGGTCCACGATGAAGGTCCGGTCGTCACCGCTGCCACGGCCGACGCCCATGTCGGGCGGGTCGACGAGCCGGATGCCCACGTACTGGTCGGGGTCGGTCAGCAGCCGCACCACCGAACGGGTCCGGCTCACCCGCGTGATCCGCCCGACGAGCCCCCGGTTCGTGACGACGGGGTTGCCCACGGCGATGCCCGAGTCGGATCCCCGGTCGAGCTCGAGGGTGTGGTCCTCGAAGTTGGAGTAGGCGCCGGTGGTCACGCGGGCGATCTGGGTGGGGAGGTCGCCGACGAAGCCGATCCCGAGCTGCTCCTCGAGCCGCTCCAGCTCCGCGACGGCGTTCTCGTGGAGGATCTCCTCGCCCCGCAGCCGGTCCAGCTCGGCGCGCAGCTCCTCGTTCTCGGCCTTGAGGCTGTCGTAGCCGGTGATGCCGTTCCAGGCGTTGCGGAACGGGGTGGTCACCCAGCGCGCGCCGTCGCGGATCGGCGCGATGACGTCGACGGCGCCCTCGCGGGCGGAGGTGATGGCGATGACCCCGCGCGCGTCGAGGGTGATGAGGGTGATGGCGAGCAGCGTGACGACGAGCAGGATGTAGCGAGACCGCCGGCGTCGGCTCCCCGGCTGGGACAGAGGGCGCACCTGGACGTTCGCGGGCTACTCGCGGGTCGACGAGAACAGCACCCCGCGCAGCGCCTCGAACTCCTCGAGGGCCTGGCCGGAGCCGAGCGCGACCGCCTCGAGCGGCCGGGGGGCGATCCGGATGGGCATGCCGGTCTCCTGCGCGAGCCGCTCCGGCAGCCCCTTCAGCAGGGCACCGCCCCCGGCGAGCATGATGCCCCGCTCCATGATGTCGGCGGCCAGCTCGGGCGGGGTCTTGTCGAGGGTGACCTTCACCGCGTCGACGATGGTCGAGACGGGCTCGTCGATCGCCTCGCGGATCTCGTGGGTCGAGGTCACGATCGTCTTGGGCAGCCCGGTGACGAGGTCCCGGCCCCGGATCTCGGCCTGCAGCTCCTGCTTGAGCGGCCAGGCGGACCCGAGCTCCATCTTCACGGCCTCGCTGGTGCGCTCGCCCAGGGCGAGGCTGTACTCCTTCTTGATGTACTGGACGATCGCGTCGTCCAGCTCGTCGCCCCCGACGCGGACCGACTGGCTCGTCACCACGCCGCCGAGGGAGATCACCGCCACCTCGGTGGTGCCACCGCCGATGTCGACGATCATGTTGCCGGTCGGCTCCTGCACCGGGAGCCCGGAGCCGATCGCCGCGGCCATCGGCTCCTCGATGATGTGGGCGGGCTTGCGGGCACCGGCGAACTCGGCCGCGTCCTGCACGGCGCGCTGCTCGACCCCGGTCACGCCGGACGGCACGCAGATGATCATCCGCGGCTTCGCGAACCGGCTGCTGTGCACCCGCTGGATGAAGTAGCGGAGCATGATCTCGCAGACCTCGAAGTCCGAGATCACCCCGTCCTTGAGCGGGCGGATCGCCTGGATGTGCGCGGGCGTCCGCCCGATCATCCGCTTCGCCTCGGTCCCGACCGCGACCGCCCGACCGTCCTGTTCGCGGATCGCGACGACCGATGGTTCGGAGAGCACGATGCCCTCGCCACGCACGTACACCAACGTGTTGGCCGTGCCGAGGTCCACCGCCATGTCACGGCCGAGGAAGTTGGAGTTGAACCGTGCCATAGATGGGTCCTCACGGTAGCCCCGGGGCCGTGGCGCGGACGGTCGCGCCTCCGGCCGGTGGAGTGCAGGCAGTGCATGCCCTGCAGGGCCCCCGCCGGGAGCGCGGGAACCGCAACAGAACCGCAACCGACCCTACTCAGTGGGGCGGTTGCGCTCCACCCGTTGTGACGCCCAACCGCGGGCCGGAGAGCCGCAGCCTGCGTGCTCCCTCAGCGTGCCGGCCTCGGCGTGCTGGCCTCAGCGTGCTGGGCAGTGGTCGTGGTCGGCGGCGCTCAGGCCGGGAACCAGAGGCCGATCTCTCGGGCCGCCGACTCCGGGCCGTCCGAGCCGTGCACGAGGTTCTCGTTGGTGGTGGTCGCGAAGTCGCCGCGGATCGAGCCGGGCTGTGCCTCGGTGACCTTCGTGGCGCCGATGAGGGTCCGCATGATCGACCAGGTCTGGTCGTCGGGGCCCTCGACGACCATCGCGACGACGGGGCTGCGGGTCAGGAAGTCGACGAGCTCGCCGAAGAACGGCTTCTCGCGGTGCTCGTCGTAGTGGGCTTCGGCGAGGACCCGGTCCACGTTGCGGAGCTCCATCCGGACGATCCGGAAGCCCTTGCGCTCGATGCGCGAGACGATCTCACCGACGAGGCCCCGCTCCACAGCGTCGGGCTTGCACATGATGAAGGTCTGGTTCACGAGCGTCAGGGTACGGCGGGCCGAACGCCGCCCGGAAATCGCTCGCCGGAACCT
>CBFGTJ010000163.1:0-7181 GCA_965651815.1 uncultured Microthrixaceae bacterium
CTCGCCCATCTTTGAGAAAAGCCTTCCAGGCGGCCCGCAGGCCGCGAGCCGCGAGCTCCCTGGCCGCGTCGTGCGCGACGTCGGGGTCCAGCGGCCGGATCCCTTCGTCGGTGTGCACCGACGAGCACATGCCGATGACCCGCTCGGGCGCGCCCTTGACGAAGAGCACCTGCTCGCCGTCCACCTCGCGCACGGTGCCGGACCATCGGCGTTCGGACTCGAACGGGATGTCGGCGACCACGGCGTGCCGCGAGCGGAGCTCGTCCACGTCGATGCCCGCCACGTCCGCCGCGAGCAGCAGCGCCACCTCGGTGGGGTCCCCGGTGTGCACGGGGCCGTCGGGCTCGTGCACGACCTGGGCCTCGTTGGTGAGCGCGCCCGCGCGCAGGGTGTGGCGGACCGCGTCGCTCGCCGCCGAGTGGCCGTCGAGACCGTCGGTCACCTCCAGGATCCGACCGTCCGCCCAGACGGCCTGCACGGTCATCCGGTTCTCGGTGAGCGTCCCGGTCTTGTCGGACCCGATGACGGTGGTGCTGCCGAGCGCCTCGATGCTCGGCAGCCGGCGCAGCACGGCGTTGCGGCGCGCCATGCGGCCAACGCCGATCGCGAGCGTCACGGTCACCGCGACCGGCAGGCCCTCCGGCACCGCCGAGACCGCCATCGCGACGGCGGTACGGAACATCTCCTCCGCGGTGCTCCCCAGCGCGACGCCGGACACGAACGTGATCACGGACGCCGCGAGCACCGACACGCCGATGACCCGGGCGAAGCTCGCCATGCGGGCCGCCAGCGGACCCTCGCTCACCTCCTGGCCCCGGACGAGCCCCGCGATCGATCCCAGCTCCGTCGCCTGCCCGGTCGCGACGACGTAGCCGCGCCCCCTCCCGCTGGTCACGACCGACCCGGTGTACGCCATCGAGGTCCGGTCACCGATCGAGGTCCGTTCCGCGACCGGCGCCGTGTCCTTCTCGACCGGGATCGACTCGCCGGTCAGCAGCGACTCGTCCACCTGCAGCTCGTTGACCGAGCAGAGCCGCAGGTCGGCGGGCACGCGGCTGCCGGGTTCGAGCACGACGAGGTCCCCCGGGACCAGCTCGGCGCTGTCGACCACCTGCTCGCGGCCGTCGCGCACGACCCGGCTGTGCTGGACGACCAGCCGCATGAGCGCGCGCACCGCGTCCGCCGCGCGCCGCTCCTGGGTGAAGCCGATCACCGCGTTGAGGAGCAGCGCGACGGCGATCAGGCTCGCGTCGAGGAGCTCGCGCATCACCACGGTGACCACTGCCGCGACGAGCAGGATCGCGATGAGCGGGTCGGCGAACTGGCGGGCGAACACGACCAGCGCCGGGGTGGGCGGCTCCTCCGCCAAGCGGTTGGGCCCGTGGTGCGCGAGCCGACGGGCGGCTTCGGCGCCGCCCAGGCCACGTGCCGAGGTCGCCCACCGCTGCTCCACCTCGGCGACCGTCGTCGCGTGCCACGCCACGGGCCCTCCGACCCCGGCCCTGCTCGTCGTGTCGGACCGACCGGTCATGCCGGGCACGGTAACGAACGACCGCCGCCGGCTGCCGGGTCTCCGGGTCAGGTCATCTCAGCGCGGGCTGCCCCTGTGCGACGCCCTGGCCGAAGCGCTCGCGGTACTCGCTGGGGCTGAGCCCGGTCACCCGCCGGAAGTGCGGGCGGAGGGACCCGGCGGAGGCGAACCCGACGAGCGCCGCGACGTGGTCCACGCCGAGGTCGGTCTCCTCCAGCAGCTGGCGCGCTCGGTCGACGCGGTGCGCGAGCACCCACTGCCGAGGGGTGGTGCCCAGCTCGGCACGGAAGCGGCGCACCAGCGTCCGCGGGCTCATCGCCGCCTGCGCCGCGAGCGCCTCGATCCCGAGGTCGGCGTCCAGGTGCTCCAGCGCCCACGCGCACGCCTGCTCCAGCCCCCGGTCGGTCGGCCCCGGCGGGGGCGGCGGCTGGATGAACTGCGCCTGTCCGCCGGAGCGGTGCGGCGCCGTCACCAGCGCCCGCGCCACCTGGTTGGCGTAGGCGGCGCCGTGGTCGGAACGGACGATGTGCAGGCACAGGTCGAGCCCGGCCGCCGAACCCGCGCTGGTGAGGATGCGCCCTTCGTCGACGTAGAGCACGTCCGGCCGCACGTCGACCTTCGGGAACCGCCGCGCGAGCTCGTCGGTGTACCACCAGTGCGTCGTCGCGGCGCGGCCGTCGAGCAGCCCCGCGTGCGCGAGCACGAACGCGCCGGAGCAGATCGAGACGAGCCGGGCGCCGCGGGCGTGCGCGGCGCGCACCGCCTCGACGACCTCGTCCCCCGGGTGCTCGAGGTCCCTCGCGGCGGGGATCAGCACGGTGTCCGCGTGGTCGAGGGCGGCGGAGCCCGTGGCGCTCGGCAGGATCGAGAACCCCCTGGTCGAGTGCAGCGGGCCGTCCCGGTCGGCCACGACGTCGAAGCGGTAGCGGCCGTCGCCCCGCGCGAACACCTCGGCGGCGCACGACAGCTCGAACGGGTTGACGGTGCCGCCGACCACGTACGCCGCCACGCGGTGCGGGCGCCCACCCGGACCGCCGGCCGCTCCCCCGTCCTGTCGCATGCCACGAGTCTCCCGCGCGACGGGCCTGCGCGCCGCGCGATCCGGGTCAGGAGCCGCGGCGATCGCGCCACGTGCGCCACCGGTGGCGTGAACGCCGCGCACCTCGACCGGGCCGGGGATGTCCAGCGTGCGCCGGCCTGCGGACGCTACGGGCATGACCGACCTGCGCACCCTCCGCCCACCGTCCTCGCCGAGCACCGCGGCACCACCCGAGGTGCCGGGCGCCTCGCTGGCCTCGGCCGCGGCCGAGCTGTGCGACGTCCTCGTCCGGGTGCACGCCGAGGACCGCTTCGACGACCTCCGGCTCGCCGACGCGCTCGAGTCGCTGGCACTCGTCCTCTGGGGCCAGGTGCTGCAGCTCGTCGGGCTGCCCGGCTGGTCCGCGACCTCCGCGCCCCGCCACCGGTGGGTGGTGCTGGAGCGGGCGGCGTGGCGGTTGTCCCAGCGGGTCGCGACCGCCGGGATCGGCGACCACCCGGTCTCCTCCGAGGCGGCGGCGCACCTCGACCGGGTCCGGGCCCTCGTCGCGGCGGGGCGGTCGAGCCGCGGGGCGCCGCTGGGGTAGAGATGGCCGGATGGCCACCCCTCGAGTCGTCAGCCTCGTCCCCTCGGTGACCGAGACCCTGCTCGCGTGGGGCGTCACCCCCGTCGCGTGCACCCGGTTCTGCGAGCAGCCGTCGCTCACCCACGTCGGCGGCACGAAGGACCCCGACCTCGCCGCGATCGAGGCGCTGTCGCCCGACCTGGTGGTCATGGACCGCGAGGAGAACCGGCTCGAGGACCACGAGCACCTGGTCGCCGCGGGGCTGCGCGTGCACGCCACCGCGGTGCGCCACCTGGACGACCTGGACGGCGAGATGCGGCGCCTCGCCGACGCGGTCGGCGCGCGGTGGCGCCCGCTCGAGCTGCCCACGGCGCCCCCGGCCGACCGGAGTGCGTTCGTGCCGATCTGGCGGCGGCCGTGGATGGCGCTGGGCCACCCCACCTACGGGTCCTCGGTCCTGCACGCGCTGGGCATCGCGAACGCCGCGGCAGGGCGGGGCCCCTACCCGGAGATGGACCTGGACGACGCGGCGGCCGAGGCGCCGGACCTGGTCGTCGCGCCGAGCGAGCCGTACCCCTTCGGCGAGCGCCATCGGGCCGAGCTCGAGCGCGTCGCGCCCGTCCGCTTCGTCGACGGTCGCGACCTGCTGTGGTGGGGTGAGCGGACCCGCACCGCCCTCGAACGGCTCCGCCGCGAGCTCGTGTAGCTTCCCCGCGCATGGCGGTGACGTTGCACTTGGTCCGGCACGGCCGCACGGCCGGGAACCGCGTCAAGCGCGTGATGGGGTGGTCGGACGAACCGATCGAGGACGACCAGCACCTGGCGGCGAAGCGCGTCGCGGAGCGACTGGGACGGATGGTGCCGCCGGGAACGACGGTCGTGTCGAGCCCCGTCCACCGGGCGCGCCAGACCGCCGCGCCGACCGGCGAGCGCCTCGGCGTGGAGGTGCAGCTCGACGACCGGCTCGGCGAGCTGCACGTGGGGCGCTGGCAGGGGATGCTCGAGACGGAGATCGCCGAGCAGGAGCCGGAGGCGTGGACGACGTGGCGCACCACCCCGCACACCCTGCGCCTCGAGGGGCGCGAGACCCTCGAGGCGCTCTACGGCCGGGTCGCGGACTTCCTCGACGAGCTCGCGTCAGTTGAGCGAACGGTCGTCGGGTTCACGCACGATGCGGTCGTGCGTGCCGCGGTGGCGTGGGCGGTGGGCGCCGGGCCCGAGTCCTACCGAGCTGTCGAGGTGGCCAACTGCTCGCTGACCACGATCGAGGTCCGCGAGGACGGCTCCCGCCGGCTCGTCCGGGCGAACGACACGTGCCACGTCGACCACGGGCCGGGGTGGTGAGGGCTTGCCCACGGTGATGTTCGTGCGCTTCACCACCCGGATGGTCCTCGCGATCGACGTGAGGTCCGGCTCGTAGCCGATCCCCGACCCGGCGAAGGTCGACGTCGACGGCCGGTTCACGCCCCGGAAGCCGGTGCCGCACATCCGGGCGATGTTGGCGTCGCGGGTCGAGTCGCCGACGAAGAGCACCCGGTCGGGACGCAGCCCGAGCAGCTGGACGGTGGCCGCGAGCTGCTTCGCCTTCGGCCAGCCCGGCCGGTACCCGTCCACGTGTGCGAACCGGTGCACGAGGTCGTGCCGTGCCAGCCAGCTGCGCACGGCCTCCGCCTGCGAGCTGCTGCACACCGCGACCGGGACCTCCGCCGCGGCGAGCTCCGCGAGGAACGCGTCGATGTCCGCGAAGGTGCCGACCCGCTCCATCAGGTCGACCTTCGCCTGCTCGAAGGCGTCGTCGATCCGGTCGAGGCGCGGGTCGCCGGGGGCGATCTCCTCCAGCTGGGAGCGGAAGTCGAGCCCGCTGGTCGCGAGGTACGCGCTGCGGGCCGCGGCCGGGTCGAGGCCCAGGCCACGGGTGAGCAGGTCCACGGCGAGCTCGGCGAGGGCCTCCATCGAGTCGGCGATCGTGCCGTCGAAGTCGAGCACCACCGCGTCGACGTCGGCCCAGGGGCGGGTCTCCACCACCCAGGACCGCCGCATCCGCTCGACGACGATCCCCCAGGTGAGCACCGCGATGACGGCGGCGACGACGAGCAGCGCGGGGGCCCACCACTGTGCGACCGCGGCGGCGATCGTGACCAGCAGCAACCTCAGGTCGCGGCCGCGGCCGGAGGCCAGGAGGGCTCCCCCGTAGTCGTGGTCGAGGTCGACCGCCCCCTTCGCGGACGTGTAGCTGACCATGAGGTGCCCGACGAGCGCGGCGCCCACCACCGCCACGACGGCACCGGCCGGCACCCACGACAGGGCGGGGGCGTACAGGAGGAACACGGTCGCCGCGATGAGGATGGCGCCGTCGGCCACCCGGTCGAGGGACGCATCGAGGTACCCGCCGTAGCGCGACCCGGTGCCCTTGAGCCGGGCGACCTCGCCGTCGCTGCCGTCCAGCACGCTGGAGAGCTGGACGAGCACCGCGCCGAGCAGCGGTGCGCCGAGCGCGAGCGCGGCGGCCGCGGCGAGCGCGACTGTGAACGCGATGAGCGTCACCTGGTTCGCGGTGATGCCGGGTGCGAGCCACAGCAACCCGGGGGTGACGACCCGCTGCGAGAGGTGGCGGTTGAGCCGCGCCGCCACCATGCCGTCGCGCGCCTTGCCGAGCCGCCGGTAGAGGCGCCGGCTGGTGCGTCGGTGGTCCCGAGGGGTGTCGACGTCGTCCCACCGGGAGCCCGAGACCGGGAGGGCCTCGAGGCGCCCCTCGTCCGCGAGGCGCTGCATGCCCGCGGACAGCGAGCTGTCGCCCTCGAGGACCGCGGCGGCGAGGGCGTCGAACACGCCGTGGGTGCAGCGGAAGGCGCCCGTGTCGAACCCGTCGTAGGGCTCGAGGTGCTTGCCGATCGACCGCACGAGCCCGCCCTCGGTGGACACGCGGGTGACGTCGTCGAGGTCCACGTCGCGCCGGTCGGTGACGTCGTGGTCGACCGCCAACGTGGCACCGCCCGCAGGTGGCTCGGTGGCCGCGAGCGCCTCGGCGATCTCGGGGTCGAGGACGTGGTCGGCCATCACGAGGATGAAGTCCTCCTCGCCCAGCGCCGCCTCGGCCGCGAGCACCGACAGGCCGTTGCCCTCCTCGTAGCGCTCGTTGCGGACGCAACGCACGGGGATCCCGCGCTCGGCGCTGACGCGCTCGCAGAACTGCTCGACCTCGTCGCCGCGGTAGCCGGTCGAGACGACCACCTCGCTCACGCCGGCCCGGTGCAGGGTCGTGATGGCGCGCTCCAGGAGCGGCACGCCGGCGACGGGGACGAGGGGCTTGGGGCGGCCGCGCCGCTCTCCGAGCCGGGATCCCTTGCCGCTCGCCAGCACCAAGCCCTTCATCCGACCGGACGCTCCTCTCCGTACGAGGGCGGATCCGGTGTGCGCGGAAGCGCCCGACGACGAACCAAAGCGCCGAAATGTTACCCGCCGTTCACCTTCGCCAACCGGGCGCGCCCCGCGCGGGGCGGAACGGGGGACGGCGCGGGGCCCCGACGCTCGCCGGGGCCCCGTCCGCCAGGGGTGCTCAGGCGGCGAGGCGCCGCGGGGTCATGCCACGGGCTCGGGCTCGCCCACCACGCCCTGGATCACCCGTGCGGCGTCCAGGTGCTGGTGCAGGTGCGGCAGCTGGGCCTTGGCGAACTTGCGCACCTTTCGGCTGTCCGCGTCGTCCGCGGCGGTCTCGAACACCTCGATCGCGGCCTCGTGGGCCTCGATCTGCAGCGCCACGTACACACCGTCGAAGCTCTCCTCCGGTGCGGACGTGAGCTCGGTCAGGCGTGCCAGCTGCTCCTCGCTGAGCACCGGCAGCTCGACGTCGTGCTGCCGCATGAACGGGAGCAGGTCGTACAGCTGCACGAAGTGGTCGACGACCATGCGCCGGCCGTGCTCCTGCACGAGGGGGTGGCTGCCCCGCTGCATCGCGACGTTGCCCTCGTGGACCTCGCTCAGCGCGATGCCGGCCGCGGTGGCGATGAACGCGAGGTCGTCCTCGCTCACCCGGTCACGACGGTCCC
>CBFGTJ010000164.1:0-7130 GCA_965651815.1 uncultured Microthrixaceae bacterium
CGCGCTCCGCGGCCAGGGACCCGATCGCCTCCCGCTGCGCCGCTGCGAGCGCGTCGGCGGCGTCCTCCCCACGCGCGGCGAGCGTGTCGATCTCGCCGAGCCACCGCTCGGCGGAGTAGTAGGCGGTGACGTCGGGGTCCGCAGCGACGGACGGATCGCCCGTGTCGTCGACCGATGCGGCGGTGGCGCCGGGTTCGGACAGCTCCGGCAGGGGCTGGTCGAGCAGCGCAGCCAGCGGGGCGAGGAGCTCGTCGAGCTCGGCGCGCCACGAGCCACGCGCCTGCGCCAGCCGGGCGCGCACGGCCTCGACCTCGCCCGCTGCGCCGTCACGGGCGGCCTCGGCGCGATCGGTGACGGTCTGCTGGCGGGCTGCCGCGGCGTCGGCGTCCTGCGCGGCCTGCACGGCCGCCGCGGCGGCGTGGGCGCGGCCGGTGACCTCGTCGAGCTCGGCCCGGCGGGCCACGACCACCGCCGTGGCGCGCTCCGGGTCGAAGTCGCCCGGGTCGAAGGGCGGGTCGATGCCGACCGTGGCCGCCGAGGCCGACCACTCGGCGATCGCCTCGTCGACCGCCGTGGACGCCGCGGCGGCGGTCGCCGTGGCCTCGCTCGCCGCTTGCTCCGCCGCAGCGGCCTCCCCCTCGCGGTCGCCGGCCTGCGTGGCCGCGTGCCGTGCGACCTCCGCAGCCTTGTCGGCGGCGCGGCGCACCTCCGCGAGCGCCGTCGCCGACTGGTACGCCGGGGACTGCTGGACGTGGTCGATCTCGGCTTCGATCCGGCGCTGCTCGTCGACGGCTGAGGCTTCCTTGGCGCCGAGCCGCTCGAGCGACCGGGTGGCCTCGTCGCGCTCGGACGCGGCCGCGTCGCGGTCCTTCGCGACGCGGCGGAGCTCCCCGTGCCGTCCGACGACCGCCTCGGCGCGAGCGCGGGCGACGCCGACCAGGTGCTCCCGGTAGGTCGGCAGGAACCGTTCCACGGCGTCCAGCGAGGTCGCCAGCCCCTCGAGCTCGTGCTGCATCGCATCGAGGTCATCGAAGCTGTGCGCGACGTCGGCGATGAGGTCGGGGTCGAGCTCGCCGAGCCCGGCGGACAGCGTCGCCGAGAGGTGGTCGGTGTCGAGCTTCCCGGCGAGGTGCGGGCGGCGCAACGTGAGCAGCAGGTCGAGGAGGCTCCGGTAGCGGGTCGCGCCGAGCCCGAACAGCGTGCGGTCGACCGCGGCGCGGAACTCCTCGGCGGTGTCGAAGGTCGCGCCGTCGTGCAGGCGCTCCGCGAGCTGTCGCCGGCTGAGGGGGACCTCGTCCTCCGCGAGCTGGAGGTCGTGGCCGACCCGCTGGGCCGTGACGAAGAACCACGCGTCGGCGTCACGGTGCACGGTCGCCGAGGCGCCGACGCCGATCGTGGTGTGCGCGGTGCCGTTGGCGAGCTCCATCCACACGTACCCGGTCCCGGAGTCGTGGCGGAAGCTGCCGGCCCGGTCGTCGTCGTCACGGCCGAGCAGCAGCGACTTCATCGACCGCGACCCGCCCATCGGGTCCATGCGCGCCGCGCTCATCACTCCGTCGAGGAGGAACGGGAACAGCAGCGACAGGGCGTTGGACTTGCCCGACCCGTTGCGCCCGCGCAGCACCAGCCGTCCGTCGCCGAACTCGAAGACGTGGTCGTCGTACTCCCAGACGTTGAAGATCCCCGCGCGGGTCGGCTTCCAGCGCATCAGAACATCGCCTGCTGCTCGTCGCCGGGGGTGTCGTCGTCGGCCGAGGGTCGGGCGCGGTAGCGGTTCGCGAACGCACTGACGGCGACCCCACCATCGTGGGGCACGAGCAGACGGAAGCGCTCCAGCAACTCCTCGACCTCGGCGCGGAACCGCTCGGGGCGGTCCCGGGCGTCGCGGCTGAAGCGCGGCCCGTACTCCTCGACGACCTCGTGCCAGCAGACCTCGGCCGCGTCGCGGTCGATGACGACTGCCGGTCGGGTGTCGTCGCCACTGGGGGTGGGGTCGGCGGGTCGGCTGTGCTCCAACAATGCGGTGAGCCACAGCAGCGCCGCGTGGGCGACGGAATCGCTGCCGGGGAACCGCTGGGATCCGATCGGTTGGCTCGGGTGGTCGATCAGCGCGACGCCCTCCTTGCGCAGCTCGATCTCACACCCGGTCAGCCGGCTGATGTTCTCCGCCTCGCGCCGCCGGTTGCGCCAGGCGAGCTCCGCCTCGTCGTCATCGAGGTCGTCGGGCACGACGACGGGCTGATCGACCATCCGCCGGTTCAGCCGGTGGCGTGCCGATCGCCGACGCGCCTCGATGGTCGTCGGCTCGGGTTCGACGACGAAGTCCTCGACCGAGGTGACCGAGCGCAGGATCGAGGGCGCGGCGACCATGCACATCGCGGCCGCGTCGCGATCCACGTCCCACAGCACCTGCCCGTCGTCGAGGAGGGACTCGACGTCGCCGTCGCGCACTGCGAGGACGCCGACCTGCTCGAGGTAGCGCACCGCGTCGCGGAACGCGCGCCGCTGGACGTACTCGGTGGTGTCGAGCTGAAGGCGCTCGTCGCCGCGGGCGAGGTTGGTGATGCGGGCGAGCAGCTCGGAGGCGAGGACCTGGTGGCCGGGGTGCTCGAGCGCCGCGAGCGTCAAGCACAGGTAGACGTAGCCCCAGCGGCTGAGCAGCCGCCCGGTGTCGAGCCGGGCACCGCGGTTCGGCGTGAGCGACGCCGGCTTGCGCAGCAGGCGTGCCGCGCTGCGGGAGACGTCGAGGCGGTGGCCGAGCTTCTGGCCGAACTCGTTGCGCAGCACCGTCTCCCACTTGAGCACGAGCCGGAAGTCGTCGCCGTCGCGGGTGGTCAGCAGGGGAGAGCGGAGCAGCGCCCGTGCCGCACGTTGCAGCTCGGGGAGCTGGTGCGGAGGGAGGTGGACCGCGAGTCGGGCGTTCACGCGGCCCGGACCTCGACCCGGCACCCCTTCAGCACGACCGTGCCGGCGGGCGCGAGCAGCTCGGTGTCGTGCTCCGCTGAGGACAGCTCGACCACCGCGTCGCCGGTGCGCACCGTCGTGGAGAAGGTCGCTTCGGCGGGTCGGGCGGCGAGCGCCTGGTCGAGCCAGCGCAGCAGGATCGGCCATTCCTCGTCGCGGATGCGGCTGACGCCCAGGTCGACCCGGACGAGCTCCGCGGCGGCGGCGGCCTGACGTGCGGATTCCTCCTCGCGCTCTCGGGCGATCAGGTCCTTGGCCGCGGAGTAGTCGCGACGCCGCCCGGTCGCGCCCCGGGCGGGTCGGCGGCCGCGCACGCGCAGCGACATCGGCACGTCGACGGGGTCGATGTCCCACCAGCTCGGGAACCGTCCGTCGGAGTCGGGGTCGGCGACGGCGAGCCCCACGTGGTCGACCGGCGACAGCCCGAACGCGGCGTCGAAGAGGGTGTGGGCCTCGGCGTCGGTCTCGCAGCGGGCGAACCACGTGGCGGTCTCGCGCAGCTCCGAGGCGCGGTTGACCGGTCGGGTCGACTGCTCGGTGAGCCGACGCAGCAACGTCAGCAGCTCGCGGATCGCCACGGTCGTCGCGCCACTGAGCGCGTCGACCTCGGAGCGAGCCGCCCGGCCCGGCACGAACCAGTCCAACATGCCGTCCCAGCGCTGCTCCCAGTCGACGGCGTCGCCGAAGAGCCCCGTCGAGTCGTCGCCCGTGACGGCGAGCTCGAGGAGCGTCGGGCGGTGGTCGCGGTCGAGGGCAGCGAGCTGGTCGGCGATCAGGGCACGGTTGCGCACCAGGTCGTCGTGGAAGCTCTGCAGGTAGGCGATGAGCTGGTCCTTGTAGAGCAGGAACACATGGTCCTCGAGGCGCTCCTCGCGAGCGATCCGGTTGACGGTCGCGTAGAACTCCCGCGCGTTCGACGCGAGCTGCGCGAGCGCCAGGTCGAGGTCGCGCAGCTGCAGGTAGACGCCCGCGGCGTCGTGCGCGTCGACGGCGGTGCGGAGCTGCTCGAGCGAGGTGCGGACCTGACGGAACATCGTGCGCTGCAGCGCGCCCGACTCCTCGGTGGCGCCGAGCACCGTGCCGACCGGGGTGAGCTCCCACAGCTCGTGGCGCTTGAGGTACTCCTCGATGCTGGTGGCGCGGATCGACGGGTCCTGGACCCAGTCGACGCAGTTCCACTCGCGGAGCTGGTCGAGCGCCTGGCGCAGCGTCGACTCGTCCACGTCGAGGTGCGGTGAGGCGCTGAGGCGGGCACGCAGGTCGCTGGTGCGCAGCTGCAGGCGGTACGCCTGGGCGGCCTCGGACAGGGCGGTGAGCACGGCGACGTAGAGGGCGGCGTTCTCGGAGGTGGCGGCCCGGAGCGCGACGAGCTGGTCGCGCTCCGCGCCGTCGAGCGGGGCGTCGGCGTACGAGGCGCGCTGGGTCGTGGAGGTGGTCCGGTCTCCCTCGCCGTGCACGCCCGACATCGTAGGGGTGGCCTCGGACAGCCGACCGATCGCTGATCCGGTCGACGGCGTGCAGTGCAGCGAGGTGCTCGACGTGCGAGCGCTCGTGACCGTCGCCGAGATCACGACCTCCGTGCGCCGGATCGGCGCCGAGGTCGAACTCGGACACGGCGACCTCGGCCTCGACGAGGAGCGCGTCGTCAACTGCGACGGGCTGCACACGGTTGCGCAGACCACGCTGACCACCCGCCTCGGCATGGTCGACTGCATGACGCTCTCCAGGGTGTGCGCTGCGGTGAGCTACGCACTCGGCTGTTGACGGGGCCGGCGACCGAGCTCCGTTGTTCTGTCGGTGGTTGTGGTCGACTGGCGACCACAACCGCCGAGGTTTCGCCTGGCTGGATCGTGGGACGCACCTGCTGGCGGGCTCATCGGGCTACTGGTGTTGTTTGCCGCGGTCGGGCTGCTGTTCCTCGGCCAGTACCCGCGGGTGCTGTACGACCTGGTGAGGGGCCGCAACCGGTGGCTGTATCGCGTGATCGTGTACGTGGCGCTGATGCGGGACGACTACCCGGCGTTCCGCCTCGACCAGGGCGGCTCCGAGCCCGGGCCCGGGGCGGCGCCGCCGACCGCGCCCCCGCACGGCGAGGTGCGTGTCGCCTGGGCGGGAGCCGCCGGAGCGAACCGACCTGGCGGGCACCCCGGGCTGAATGGTTCGACAGGGGCGGTTCAGAACACGACGCGTTGACGAAGCCAGCTCGCGAGCCATTCCTCATCGACTTCACCGGCAGCCACGGCCAGCATCGCCTCCTCAGCCTCGTCGACGACCGGCGGATCCGGATCCCATACACCGCCGTTCAGGTCGATGAAGAGCACCAGCGAGGCCCACGAGGCGCGCTTGTTGCCGTCAGGCAGTGGGTGGTTCCATGCAAGTCGACAGCAGAGGACGGCAGCCTTGTCGTAGATGTCGGGGTAGAAGTCGTCCTCGCCGAATCCGGCGGCGGGCGCGTGCAACGCGCTGTCGGCGAGATCGATTCGGGACGCCTTCGCCAAGGTGACTGCGTCGATCCCCGTCACCTGCTCGGCGAGCCAGAGGTACTCGGCCAGACCGAGGTAGCGGGTCACTTGGCCAAGCGCTCGAGGAGCTCCTTGTCCCGCTCGAGGAGCCGCTTGGCCCGCTGGGTGAAGTCCTCGTCGGCACGCACCCGATCGATCTCCGCGGCGAGCGAGTCGACGATCAGCTGGTTCACACTCGTGCCCTTCACGCGCGCGACCGCTTCGGCATCCTCCGCCAGGTCCTCGGGCAGTCGCACGGTCGTCTGCTTCGCCATGAGTTCACGATATCGCGATGCGCTGAATGCAGTGTCGCAGTGGGGGCCGGCCCGTTCGTCGCCGTCGGTACGGTGGATCCATGGGTGCAGCCGTACGTCGCCGGTGGTGGTCGGTGTTGCTCGTCGTGGCGGTGGCAGGGTGCGGCGACCCGGCCGCGACGGGGACCGACACCACGGAACCGGTGCCCGACGAGTGGCCGGTGCACTCGACCCCGTTCACGGTGGGAGAGGTGCCCGAGGGGTACGAGCCGGTGGTCGCCGGGGTGGGCAAGAGCCTGCAGGAGTGGGGCTCCGACTCGGTCGGCACCGACGAGCCCTTCACCGTGCTCGCACCCGATGGGTCGACCGATCCCGACGAGCGGGTCCTCGTCTCGACCACCGGGTTCGAGGGCTACCAGGGCAAGCTGCACCAGACGCTCTACGGGCACCCCCATGCGAACGTGGATCCGGAGGAGCTCACGGTCGACGGGCGCGAGGCGCTGCACGTGCCCGGTGGCGACGACCGCCCTGCGCAGTTGGTGGCGGTGCGCGGTGAGGACCTCGCGGTGCGGGTCGTCGCGCCGGGCGCGACGGTCGAGGAGCTGACGGCGATCCTGTCGGCGGTCGAGGTGCCCGAGGACCGGGCGCACGCGCCGCGGGTGCCGTCGCCACCCGACGGGTTGGTGGTCGTCGGCTCGGTCGACGCGGACGCGGTGGTCGCGCTCCGTCCCCACCTGCGCGGCGACACCGAGCGCATCTGGGGTCTGCCGTCGATGCACGTCGCCGGGTGGGAGCGCCCCACCCGACCCTTCGAGAGCAGGCTCACCGTGGCGACGCTGCCGGCACGTGCCGCGACGCCCGAGGTGCTGCCCGTGATCGAGGAGCGGCTGGGCTCGACCCAGCAGCGCGAGTGGCGCGACGTCGAGATCGGCGGCCGCCCCGGCATCGTGCTCGAGCAGGACGAGCCCGAGTCCGGGTGGACGCAGCGGCAGGTGTGGCGGTGGGCCGACTGGGGCATCGTCGTGGTCACCTCGGACGGCAGTGAGCTACTGGACGAGCAGACCCTGATCGGGCTGGCGGAGGGGGTTGCCCCGGCGGCGGGCGACGAGTGGGATCGGTTCGTGGAGGAGATGAACGGCGGGCCCGGCCTGCACCCGGACCGCGGTCGCCAGGAGGTCGCCCGCGGCACCTACGACGGCCTGGAGTGGCTGCTGCAGACCGGACCGGTCGGGGGCGGCAACTACATCGAGGGCACCGATCCGAGGGTGTTCGACGACGTGGACAGCTGCCTCAAGCTGTCCGACGGGCGGCGTGCCTGCGTGGCGGTGACGAGTCAGGGGCGCGAGTGGGTGGGCATCGGCGGTGTCACTCCCCGAGGGACCGCCGGAATCGACGAGCTGGTGATCGTCAG
>CBFGTJ010000165.1:0-7129 GCA_965651815.1 uncultured Microthrixaceae bacterium
CACGACGCCCCCGTCGTCGTGGCGCTCGGTGACGTCGAGGCCGGGGTGCTCGACCAGCACCGACTTCGCGATCCCGGGGTCGAGCAGCACCCGGCACGGGGTCGGCTCGCCCTCCCCGATCTCCCAGGGCCGCAGCTGCACCCCGCCGACCTCCGCGGGCGGCTCGAACGCACCGGGCTCCCCCGCGGTGACCCGGCCGGTGATCCGGTCGAGGCGGAAGCTCCGGCGGTCGTCGCGGTCGGTGTCGTGCCCGGTGAGGTACCAGCGACCCCGCTCGAACTGGAGCCGGTGGGGCTGCACGTGGCGCTCGGCGTGGCCGTAGGTGAACGACACCGGTCGCCGCTCGAGGACCGCCTCGAACAGGTCGAGGAGCGGATCCGGCACGGGGACGGCGCCGACCGGCGACGCGGCGGCCTCCGCGCCCGGGTCGACCTGCCCGAGCCCGCCCAGCTTGCGCAGGCCCTCCTCGACGTCGTCGGGGTCGAGTCCCTCGAGCTGGATCGTGGTCGCCGCGAGGTGGATCGCCGCGAGCTCGTCGAGCTCGAAGCCGGGGTCCCGCAGCTCGTAGCGGGAGCGCTGGATCGTGTAGGCGGCCTTGGGCTGCTCGTGGTGCTCGACCACCACCGTCTCGAGGGGGATGCCGAGCTCGCGGAGGTCGTCCTTGTCACGCTCGAAGCTGCGGTGGAACGCGTCGTCGCCCTCGGGGTAGCCGGGCACCCGCTTCCGGAGCTCCTCGGCGGTCAGCGGCACCGACGTGTCGAGCAGCGCCGCCACGAGGTTGAGCAGTCGGTCGAGCTTGGCCACGGGCCGGATCCTACGAGTTGTGGCCGGGCGGCCCGCGCTCGGCCCCGAGCTGCCCGTAGTGTCGAGGCATGGCGAGCGATGCGGTCCGCTTCCGGATGGGACGGCTGGACCACGTGCACATCCGCGTGCCCGATCGCGCCGAGGCGGCCCGTTGGTACGCGGAACACCTCGGGTTCGAGCCGGTCGAGGAGTACGACTTCTGGGCCTCCGGCTTCGATGGCGGGCCGCTGCAGATCTCGGCGGACGGCGGGCACACCACGCTGGCGCTGTTCCAGGTGAGCGAGGGGCACCCGATGGTCCCCCAGCGCACGGGCGTCGCGTTCAGCGTGGATGCCGACACCTTCGTGGCGTTCGCCCGGTCGCTGCCCCGCGGGATCGACCACCCCGGCGGCGAGCCGCTCACGGTCGGGCACCTCGTCGACTTCGACCTGTGCTGGGCGTTCGACCTCGTCGACCCCTGGGGCAACCAGTACGAGCTCAACTGCTACGAGTACGACCGGGTCCGGACCGAGCTGGTGGAGGCCGACGGCCTCGAGGTCGTGCGCTACTGGCCCCGGGAGCTCTACGAGCAGTACCGGGGCGCCCGCTCGTAGCCCGCGTTCTTCCGCGGAAGAACGCGTGGCGTGCCCTCACGCCCACGCACGGTGAGTGTCACACCCTCCTGGTGTGATGGGCGCCATGTTGGACCGGGCGGGATCGGACGCGGTGGAGTGGCTGGATGCGGCCGAGGCGGACCTGTCGGCGGTGCCGACCGAGCGCCTCGAGGCCGAACTGATGTCGTTGGCCGGGCACCTCGCAGCCGCGGAGTGCCAGTTCCTGCTGCGGGTCGCGGAGTTCGACCGTCGCGAGGGGTGGGCCGACTGGGAGTGCCTCTCGACCGCCCACTGGCTGAACTGGCGGTGCGGGGTGGGCATGACCGCGGCGCGCGAGCAGGTGCGCGTCGCCCGGAGGCTCGCCGAGCTGCCGGTGGTGCGCGCCGAGTTCGCCGCGGGGCGTCTCTCGTACTCGAAGGTGCGTGCGATCACCCGGGTGGCGACGCCGGAGATCGAGCAGGGGTTGGTGCGCATGGCGCAGTCGGCGACGGCGGCGCAGATGGAGCAGGCCTGCCGGGCCCTGCGTCGCACCCGGGACCTGGCGGCCGCCGAGGAGGAGCTGGCGGGGGCGGAGGCGTCCGCCCGGGAGCGGCGGTCGATGTCGTGGTCGCACCGAGACGACGGGATGGTGGCGTTCAGGATCCTGCTGCCGGCGGAGGACGCCGAGCTGCTGATCAGGGCGGTCACCGAGGCGACCGAACCCGCACCCGCGGGCCGGACCGAGGGCGACGGGATCGATGAGCGGCGCGCCGACGCGATCATCGAGGTCGCCGCCGCCCGTCTGGCACCCTCCGATCGTCCCGATGCAGCGCCGGGTGTCCCCGAGCTCGTCGTGCACGTGGATGCCTCCGCTGCCGCGGAGCTGGCCCGCCGCGCCGGGCGGCCCGGCCAGCGCTCCGCCGAGCCGGAGGACCTGGATCCGGTGCCGTGGCCGGTCACGACCTGCGGGGGTGCACACCTGTCGTTCGCCGCGCTCGAACGGCTCATGTGCGAGTGCGGGAGCCGGATGGTGGCCCGGTCGCCCGACGGCTCCGAGCTCGACGCAGCGCCGCACCGGCGCCTGCCCAGCCCTGCGATGCGCCGTGCGCTGCTCGCCCGCGACCGGCACTGCCGCTTCCCGGGGTGTGACCGGCGCAGCCGGCTGCGCGCGCACCACATCGTCTGGTGGTCCCGCAACGGTCCCACCGTGATGGAGAACCTGCTGATGCTGTGCCCGAAGCACCACCGTGCGGTGCACGAGGGCGGCTGGTCCCTCACCGGCACGGCCCGCGAGCACACCTTCCGGCGACCCGACGGCACCCCCGTGCCCACCGAGGCGCCACGCCTCAGCGGTTCGCTCGCCGACCTCGTGGCGCTGCACCGGCAACACGGGCGCGACATCGCGCTCGACGGTGCCGGCGGGCGCTGGCACGGCGACCACATCGACTGGGACTGCTTCTTCGCCGCCTTCGCGAACGAGCCCGGCGACCGAGCGGACCTCAGCTCGGGCCGGGCGCTTCCGCGGAAGGATCCAGCAGGCTCGCCGCGAGCTCCCCGGCCGCCGACGCCGCAGCGAAGAACAGCGGGTCCTCGGTCACGTCACGGCCCATCGTCGTGACGCGGACGCCCGCCTCGGCCATCAGCGTCGCAGGGTCGAGGCTCGGTTCGAGCAGCTGGACCCGCACGTCCGGCAGCTCCGAGACCTCCGGGGGGACCGGTGCGACGAGCGGGCTCGACGAGGTGAGGCGGGCGGCGGTCCGGGTGTGGTGGGAGATGCCGCGGTGCCGCTCCCTGCCGTCGCCGTCCGAGGCGCGCACGCAGAGCACGGGCGTGCCGCCGAGGGCGCGTGCGGCGTCGAGCACCGGCGCCACCTCCACCGCGGTGTTCCCGAGCTCGGTCCCGGTCCCGACCACGCCCGGGCCCATGCCCACGACCACCGCGTCCGCACCCAGCGCGTGCACGGCGAGGCCGAGCGCGCTGTGCACCGACACGGCTTCGAGGTCGCCGCCGAAGGCGTGCCCCGCGGTGACCGTGCCGGCCAGGGTGCCGTGCTCGCACAGCTGGGCCACCAGGTCCGACAGCGCGAGCGGCAGCGCCGCGCCGTCGGTCATCACGTACACCAGCCGGCGACCCGGCGCGGCGGCCGCGAACGCGAGCGACACCATCGCCACCTGACTGTGCACCGAGCACGCGACCACCGGCGTGCCCGGCAGCGGCTCGTCCACCTCCGGGTGCGCGAGCTCGTCGGTGCCGGCGTCGAGCTGCAGGCTCGAGTAGCGCAGCTTCATCACGTGGTCCGGGCCCGGGGACACCAGCTCGTCGCGGGCCAGGTTCCAGTGCACGACGTGCCAGCCGCCGGTGCCCAGGCCCAGCTCCACCGCGGTCGTGTTGAGCACCACCCGGTCCCCCACCGCGCAGGTCCCGGTCAGCTGCGTCAGCGAGTACGCCCGGGCCTCCGCGCCGTCGGGCATGCACACCCGCACGCGCTGCAACCCCCGGCGCTCGCTGAGCACCTCGACGACCTCGGCGGTGCGGAAGCTCGGCACCGGAACGGGTCAGAGGGAGGCGATGAGGCGCTCGACGCGCTCGTCGGTCGAGGTGAACGGGTCCTTGCACAGGACCGTGCGCTGTGCCTGGTCGTTGAGTTTCAGGTGCACCCAGTCGACCGTGTAGTCCCGCTTCCGCTCCTTGGCGCGGCGGATGAACTCCCCGCGCAGCCGCGCGCGCGTCGTCTGCGGCGGGGTGTCGGTGGCCTCGGCGATGTCGGCGTCGGTCACCACCCGCTCGACGAGCCCGGCCCGCTGCAGCTTGTAGAACACGGACCGGTCGCGGCTGATGTCGTGATACTGCAGGTCCAACAGCGCGACCCGCGGGTGCTCGAGCGGCAGGTCGTGGCGCTCCCGGTACGCCTCGATGAGCTTGTGCTTGATCACCCAGTCGACCTCGCGGTCGAGCGAGAACGGGTCGTTGGCCAGGCCCGTCATCACGTGCTCCCACATGTCGAGCGCCTGCTTCTCCTGCGGCTGCAGGTCGTGGCTCTCGGCGTAGCGCAGCGCCCGCTCGAGGTACTCGGACTGGATCTCCAGCGCCGAGATCTCCCGGCCGTTCGCGAGGCGCACCTTGCGGGTGCAGGTCAGGTCGTGGCTGATCTCCCGGATCGCCCGGATCGGGTTCTCGAGGGTCATGTCGCGCAGCACGACCGACGGGTCCTCGAGCATCCGCAGGATCAGCGAGCAGGCGCCGACCTTCAGGAACGTCGCGTACTCGCTCATGTTCGAGTCGCCGACGATCACGTGCAGGCGGCGGTACCGGTCGGAATCGGCGTGCGGCTCGTCGCGGGTGTTGATGATCGGCCGCGACCGGGTCGTCGCGGACGACACGCCCTCCCAGATGTGCTCCGCCCGCTGCGAGATCGAGTACTGCGCGCCACGGGCGGTCTGCAGCACCTTGCCGGCGCCGGCGTAGATCTGCCGGCTCACCAGGAACGGGATGAGCACCTCGGTGTAGTGGGTGAGGTCGTCGTGGCGGCTCGTCAGGTAGTTCTCGTGGCAGCCGTAGCTGTTGCCGGCGGAGTCGGTGTTGTTGCGGAACAGGTAGATGTCGCCCCGGATCCCCTCCTCGGCGAGGCGCTGCTCCGCCGACTGCACCAGCTGCTCGAGGATCCACTCCCCCGCCTTGTCGTGGGCGACGAGGTCGTGGAGCGAGTCGCACTCAGGGGTCGCGTACTCCGGGTGCGAACCGACGTCGAGGTACAGCCGCGCCCCGTTCGCCAGGAACACGTTCGACGACCGGCCCCAGGAGACGACGCGCCGGAACAGGTACCGGGCGACCTCGTCGGGGCTCAGGCGGCGCTGGCCACGAAGGGTGCAGGTGACCCCGTACTCGTTCTCCAGCCCGTAGATCCGACGGTCCATGGGACCGACGCTAGTGCCGGACCGGCCGTTTCGGTCGTAGGTCGCGAACGCCCTTGTGGGAGCTGGGTCGTCCGGCCCTCGCCGGGGCGCTCAGCCCTCCAGCAGGCGGTTGACGTCGCCGTCCTCGATGCGGCGGAAGGTCCGCCGCGGCGCCGCACGGTCCAGGATGGCGACCTCGAGGTCCGAGTGGCCGAGGGTGCGGTCCGGGCCCGCGAGGGCGCCGACCGCGGCGCGCAGGGCCTCGGAGAGGGACCCTCCCTCCGACCACGCCGACTCGAGGCGGTTCCCGATGGCCTCGGCCTCACCGCCCAGCACCGCCCAGCCGGACTCGTCGATGAGGGTGCCGTCGTAGAGGATGTGGAACAGCTGGTCACCCTCGGGCGACCGGCCCACCTCGGCGACGAGGATCTCGACCTCCATCGGCTTCATCTCGTGGGTGAAGACCTGGCCGAGCATCTGGGCGTACTGGTTCGCGAGGCTGCGCGCGTCGACGTCGTCGCGGCTGAACGAGTAGCCCTTGAGGTCCGCGTGGCGCACCCCCGCGATGCGCAGCTGGTCGAACTCGTTGTACTTGCCGACCCCCGCGAACCCGATCCGGTCGTAGATCTCGGAGATCTTGCGGAGCATCCGCGACGGGTTCTCCGCACACAGCAGGATGCCGCCCTCGTAGGTGCAGGCGACGAGCGCCCGGCCACGGGCGATCCCCTTCCGGGCGTAGTCCGCCCGGTCCTTCATCATCTGCTCGGGGGCGACGTAGAACGGCATGCTCATGATGCACCTCCGCGCTCCGACTGGAGCTGCTCGAGCAGGACGGTGTACCGCTCGGCCAGCTGGTCGTCGAGCACCCGCTCGTAGCCGGCGGCGGTGATGGTCGCCACCACCGGGTAGATGCCGCGCACCAGGTCGGGCCCCCCGCTCGCGGAGTCCTCGTCCGCCGCCTCGTACAGCGCCCTGATCACGAGGTCGAGCGCCTCGGAGGTCGTGATGTTCGGCCGCCAGCCCATCTTCACCACGGTCGTGGCGTGCAGGCTCCCCGAGCCCGTGGCGGCGTGGTCCGACTCCTCGTAGCGGCCGCCGGTCACGTCGTACTGGAAGAGGCGGCCGATCCCCCGCTGCGTGTCGTAGCCGGCGAAGAGGGGGACGACCGCGAGCCCCTGCATCGCCGCGGGCAGGTGGTTCCGCACCATGAGCGAGAGCTGGTTCGCCTTGCCCTCCAGGCTGAGCGGCGAGCCCTCCACCTTCTCGTAGTGCTCGAGCTGGAGCTGGAAGAGCCGGACCATCTCGACCGCGGGGCCGGCGGCGCCGGCGATGGCGACACCGGACATGCGGTCCGCGGGGAACACCTTCTCGATCGAGCGGTGGCTGATGAAGTTGCCGGCCGTCGCGCGCCGGTCGCCGGCCATCACCACGCCGTCGGTGCAGCGCACCGCGACGCAGGTGGTGCCGTGCGGCACCGCGAGTCGCTGGTCCACGGGCACCTCCGGGACCGGCGGCGTGAGCCCCGCCAGTCGCACCAGCGCGGCGAAGTCGGGTCCGGGATCCTCGTGCGGTCGGTAGCTGGGCAGGTTCACGTGCCGCAGGCTACAAGGCGCGTGCGTCCGCGCCGGTTGGGGGTCGGCTCAGGCGGGCCCGAGCGCGTGCGGGCGGCTCCCCCTCGTCACTCGCCGCCCTTCTGGATGTAGGACTTCACGAAGTCTTCGGCGTTCGTCTCGAGCACGTCGTCGATCTCGTCGAGCAGCTCGTCGAGCTCCGCCTTGATCTTGTCGCCGGCCTCGGACTCGGGTGCTTCCGGCTCCTCGACCACCTCGTCGTCACGGCGCTGCGGGGCTGGCTTCTTCC
>CBFGTJ010000166.1:0-7087 GCA_965651815.1 uncultured Microthrixaceae bacterium
TGCTCGACCGGTCCGCCGTGCGCCTCGTGCCGGAGGTCGCGCACCCGGCCGCGCTCGAGCGGGCCGACCACGTCATCCCCGCCGCCGCTGACGGGGGCTGGGCCGAGGTGCTCTCCCACCTCGGCTGAGTCGCCCACCCCCACCGACCCTCCGGTTCTGTGATGCGAGGTCGGGGCGCAGACCCCGGCCTCGCATCACAGAACGGGAACCCACAGAACGGGGTCAGGTGATGACGCCGGCGTCGCGGTGCTCGGCGCGCTGGTCGTCGTCGAGCCCGAGCTCGGCGCGCAGCACCTCGTCGGTGTGCTCGCCGACCCACGGCACCCGGGTCTCGGGCCCCTCCGCCACCGCGGAGAGCTTCACCGGGTTGCCCGGCACGAGCACCGGCTCCTCGACCCCGTCGACCCGGGGCATCTCGACGAGCATGTTGCGCCGCGCCACGTGCTCGTCGTGCACGACCTCCTCGGGGGTGTGGCACGGCCCGGCCGGGATGCCCGCGCCGCCCAGCGCGTCGCACACCTGCAGGCGGGTCATCTCCGACGCCCACGACTCGACCGCCGGGCGGATGTCGGACTCGAGGTGCTCCGCCCACCCCTTCCGGGTCGAGAAACGCTCGTCGGTGAGCCACTCCGGTCGCCCCACCAGCTCGGCCAGGCGCTCGAACTGGTGCTCGCGGGCGACCTGCACCGCGAACCACCCGTCCGCGGCGCGGAACCCCGTCATGATGATCTCGGGGTTGTTGTCGCGCTGGCCGAGCGACCAGAAGTTCGTGATGACGTCCGTCATCGCGATCATCGAGTCGAGCATCGCGACGTCGACCTGCTGGCCCTTCCCGGTGACGTCCCGGTGGCGGAGCGCGGCGAGGATCCCGATCACCGCGAACAGGGCGGAGCTGATGTCGCCGAGCGCGCCGGCCGGGGTCACCCGGGGCGGCTCGTCACCCTGGCGCGCCCACTCGTACAGGCCCGACATCGCCTCGGGGACCATCGCGTACGCCGGCCACCCGCGGTAGGGCGAGTCGCCGAGGTTCCCGAACCCCGACACCGACACGTACACCAGCCTCGGGTGGCGCGCGGCGAGCACGTCGTAGCCGAGGCCGAGGCGGTCCATCGTGCCGGCCTTGAAGTTCTCCGCGACCACGTCGAACCGGCCGGCGAGCTCCAGGAACAGCTCGCGGCCGCGCTCGTCCTTCAGGTCCAGGCCGACCGAGCGCTTGTTGAGGTTGTTGCGCAGGAACGTCGCGCCGACGCGGCGGCCCTGCGGGTCGGCCATGGCGGGCAGGGCACCCCGCCCGGACTCGCCGTGGACGGGGTGCTCGACCTTGACCACCTCGGCGCCCAGCCGTGCGAGCAGCTGGGTGGCGAACGGGAGCGCCTGCATCTGCTCGGCCGCGAGGATGCGGATCCCCTCGAGCGGCTTGCCGTTCCCCGCCGCAGCCTCGTTCGCGATGTCGCCGAGCCTCATGGCGACAGGATGGCAGAGCCCCACGGCCCGCCCCCAACGCACCGGGGCCGTCCTCGGCGCCTCCCCCGCGGCCCGGCTCAGCGCTCGACGACGGTCGCGGGGGTGAGGCGCCGGTCGTCGCCCGTGCCCCGGACCACGTGGAGCGACAGCTCGTTGTCGCCGTCGCGCAGCAGCGAGGTCGGCACGAGCAGGTAGTAGGGCCGGCTCGTCCCGTCGAGGGTCACCGCGTCGGCCGGGAACCACGCGGCGACCACGCCGTTGACCGCGAGCGCGAGGTCCACCGGCTCGGGGCTGTCGAGCACCAGCCCGTGCAGGTACGCGGGGACCACGTCCGCGGACAGGTCGACGTCGTCGAACCGTTCCGCACCCTCGAGGGTCACCTCCACCCGCGGCCCGTCCCGCCCGCGCATCGGCGCCACCCGCTGCCCGATCAGGTCGCCGTGGCGTCCCCGGCGCCAGAACCGCAGGTCCCACTCCGGTCCGTGGTCCAACGGCTTCGACCGGAGCACCTCCCGGTAGCCGCTCGGGCCGTCGACGTGCACGAAGCCGTCCGCCTCGGGCTCTGCTTCGTTGACCCGCCAGTGGAACGCCCTGCGCGTCCAGTCGTCGGGTCGCGGGTCGTCGAAGATCGACCGGCCGTCGACCTCCCACGGCAGTTCCACACCCAACAGGTCGGCGATGGTGGGGAGCACGTCGACGCTCTCGGTCGGGTGGTCGAGCACCTGCGGTTCGGCCTGGCCCGGCGCCTTGACGATGAGCGGGGTCCACAGGATGTCGGCGGCGTTGTCGTCGCTCAAGGGGCGCAACGGGTTCGCCGGCCGGAACGACACCCCGTGGTCCGCGGTGACGATCACGAGCGACTCGTCGTAGGTACCCGCGGCCTTCAGCTCGTCCATCAGCTCACCGAGCAGCACGTCGGTGTAGGCGAGCTGCATCAGGTGGCGCTGCCGCACCACCTCCGCGAGGGCGGGGTCCTGCGACACGTGGTTCATGAACACGCCGTGCGGCGGGCTCGGCGCCTCGTAGTGCTTGCCGTCGGGGAGCCGCACCCACGCCTGGTGCGGCAGCAGCACGTGCAGGTAGTGCAGCCCCGGCTTCCGTGGCTCGGCGTGGAACGTGGCGGCGAGCTCCTCGAAGCGCAGCTCCGCCTCCGAGTCGGTCGGGCCGAGCTCGAACTCGAACTCCGGCTCGTCGTCGACCGCGACCGGCTCCACCCGCTTCCGGCCGACGCCCACCGCCTCCCGCAGCAGCCCGACCAGCGGCGGTGGCGTGCCCTCCACCGCCTCCACCCGCTCGCACACCGAGGTCGGGCACAGGTGCGTCATCGTCTCGATGACGTGCATGTCGTAGTCCTCGCCCAGCAGGGTGAAGAGGTTCTCGGGGTGGTCCACCGAGGTCGGCACGGCCTCGCGGTCCGAGGGCATCCGGCCGGTGAGCAGCGCCGGAACCGCGGCGATCGTGTACGGCGCCACCGTCGTGTGGTTGCGGGCGAACGTCGCGTGGCCGGCCAGCTCCGCGAAGTTCGGGAACGCGTCGGCGTCGATGTTCCCCCGACCGTCGAGCAGCGACGCCGTGGGCAGTTCGTCGAGCACCACCATCACCACCGGTGGCAGGTCGCGGCGCCCCAGCGGCCCCATCGCGTGCCCACCGCCGCCGAACGCGACCTCGCTCACCGGTGAGAACACGAGGAACAGCGCCAGGAACAGCACCGGCGACACCGACAGGTAGCCCAGGAACACCCGCGCCGGGCGCGTGCGCGCGACCAGCACGGCGGACGCGACGCCCAGCACTGCGCCGAGCCCCACCAGCACCGGGGTCGGCGCCGAGAGGACCTGGCGCGCGAGCTGCACGAAGAAGAGCGCGGCGAGCAGCCCGACGAAGGTCAGGTGCACGACGCGGCGCACGGCGCGGCCGGCGAGGCCGACGATGCCCTCGATCGCCCACAGCGCGACCGGCGGCGCCGCGACGACGATCAGCGCGAACGCGACGACGTCGAACCACCCGGCGCGCTGCGCGACGAACACCGACGGGTTCTTCGAGAACACGTCGAGCAGGGGCTGCGCGATCGCGACGCTCGACAGCGCGAGGAGCTCGAGGAAGCACCGCAGCTCCGAGGCGCCCTCGCCGGGGCCGCCGGGTCCGTCGGGGCTGCCGGGTCCGTTGTGGCCGCCGGGTTCGCCGGCGGGTGCGGAGGCGGACCCCTCCTGGGGTCGGTCGGAGTCGTGCTGCCGCGCTCGACGCGGGTCGTCGGTGGTCAACCCTCGACGGGAGCGGACGCGGCGCCCTCGCCGGCGGCGCCGTCGGGGGAGGTGACCGGTGGTGCGGCGACGGCGAGGCGGTCCCGCGCGGCGAGCTGCCGCACGAAGTCCTCGGCGGCCGCCAGCGCCTGCGGATCGGCGCCCCAGCCGGCGAGGAGGTCGCGCGCCAGGTGGAGCGCGAGGACGCGCCCGTCGAGCAGCCCGCCGGTCAGCACGTCCGGGTCGATCGGCTGTGGGGCGTCACCGCCCGGCACCGCCGCGGCGTTCGACACGAGCAACGCGCCGTTGAGCGCCCCCGCCCAGCGCACCGTGCGGCTCAGCGACTGGTCGTCGGCGGGGTTGGCCTCGTCGGGGCGCAGCGCCCCCTGCTCGACCGCGGCCTCGATCATCAGCCGGAACTCGTTGATGAGCCCGAGGGCGTAGGGCAGCACCCGGCGTGCGTCCTCGTCGGAGGTCTCGCGGCGGCGGGTGGACAGCAGCATCTGCAGCAGCTCGAACTCGCGGGGGTGCATGCTCGGCGCCGCGGTGAAGAGGTGCCCGAACGCCACGAGGCGCACCAGGGCACGGGTCCCCTCGTCGAGGTCGGATGCCGCGAGCTCCTCCTCCCACAGGTCGCGGCTGTGCCGGAAGCTCGCGCCGAGGGTCTCGATCGCCGAGATCTGCAGGGCGGTCAGCAGCGACGACTTCGAGTCGAAGTACGTGTAGATGGTGCCGACCGCGCAGTCGACGCGGTCCGCGACGGACTGCATGGTCAGGCCGTCGAGGCCCTCGGAGGACACGATCTCCGACGCTGCGGTCATCAACTGGTCGTAGCGTGCGGCGCGGTTGCGGGCGCGTCGCCCCGGAGGGGCCGTCACCGTCGCCGTGTCCTTGTCGGGGCTGCTCACCGCACCGTCCCTTTCTGACAGGCCGTCAGGGCATCGTAGACTTGGGGGGCCGAAGCGCCCGGCCCACTCGCGCCTGGGCGCATCCTACGGCGGACCGGGGCGATCGAGGGGAGTCAAGCTTTGCGAGGGATCATCAGCGCCGCCGGCTACCTGCCCCACTGGCGACTGCCCGGTGCGTCCGTCGCGGCGGTGACCGGCGGGTCCCCTCCGAGGGGTGCACGGACCGTGGCGTCCTACGACGAGGACGCGTTGACGATGGCCGTCGCGGCGGGACGCAGCGCGCTCGCCGCGGCGCCCGAGCGCGCTCCCGCCGCGCTGTGGTTCTCGACGACCTCGCCCACCTACCTCGAGAAGACGAACGCGACGATCGCCCACGCCGCGCTGCGGCTCGCGGGGGACGTGCCCGCCGCGGACGCGGCAGGCGGCCTCCGCGGCACCGCGGCCTCGCTGCGCGCCGCGCTGCGCTCCACCGAGCCCGCGGTGCTGCTGCTCGCCGGCGACGTGCGCACCGGCCCCTCCGGCTCCCCCGAGGAGCGCGACGGCGGCGACGCCGGCGCGGCGGTGCTCGTCGGTGACGGCGACGAGCACGAGCTCGCCGCCGTGCACCTCGGCGGCGCCTCCGCCACCCGCGAGTTCCTCGACCGCTGGCGCGAACCGGGTGACCTGCGCACCCGCGCGTGGGAGGAGCGCTTCGGCGAGCAGCGCTACGCCGAGCTCGCGACCACGGCGTGGGAGGAGGGCCTCAAGGACGCGGGCCTCGACCTCGCGGACGTGGCGCGGGTCGCGATCTCCGGTCCCCACGCCCGCGCGGCGGCGGGGCTGGCCAAGCGCCTCGGTGCCGCGGGGGTCGACGTCGCCGACTCGCTCGCCGACGCGGTCGGCTTCACCGGCGCCGCCCACCCCGCGCTGCTGCTCGCGTCGCTGCTCGAGGACGCCGACCCCGGTCAGGTGGTGGCGCTCGTGTCGCTGGCCGACGGCGCCGACACGTTCTTCTTCCGGGCCACCGAGGCGGTCGCCGCACGCCGTCCCGCCGCCACGGTCACCGACCAGGTGGCCGCCGGCGACGACTCCCTCAGCTACGCCAAGTACCTGTCCTGGCGCGGCGTGCTGCCGGTGCAGCCGCCGAACCGTCCCGAGCCCGCCCGCATGTCGGCCTCCGCTGCCGAGCGACGCCTCGACTGGAAGTACGGGTTCGTCGGCTCCCGCGACCGCGACACCGGGGCCCTGCACCTGCCGCCCGCCCGGGTGTCGTTCGTCGGCGGCAACGTCGACGACATGGACCCCGCGCCGATGGCCGACGTCCCGGCGACCGTCGCGACCTTCACCGTCGACTCGCTCGCCTACTCGCCGTCGCCGCCGGTGGTGTTCGCGGTCTGCGACTTCGACGGCGGCGGGCGCCTGCCGATCGAGCTGACCGACGTGCGACCCGACGACGTGTCGATCGGGATGGCGGTCGAGATGACGTTCCGCCGCCTCAACACCGCGGACGGCATCGCGAACTACTTCTGGAAGGCCCGCCCGGTGCGCGGCGGGGCCGGCGACGAGAGGGGCCGCTGACATGGCCAGCCACGGCATCAAGGACCAGGTCGCGATCATCGGCATGGGGTGCACCCCCTTCAAGGAGCACTGGGACCGCGGCACCGACGACCTGCTCGTCGACGCCGTCACCGAGACGCTCGAGTCGGCGGGCGTGGCCAAGGACGACGTGGACGCCTGGTGGCTCGGCACCGCCCAGTCGGGCATGTCCGGGGTGACCCTTGCGGCGCCGCTCAAGCTGGCGGGCAAGCCGGTCACCCGCGTCGAGAACTACTGCGCCACCGGCTCTGAGGCGCTGCGCCAGGCCTGCTACGCGGTCGCCTCCGGCGCCTACGACGTCGCCTGCGCGGTGGGCGTCGAGAAGGTGAAGGACTCGGGCTACCAGGGGCTCAACGCGTTCCCGATCCCGACCGACGGCACGCAGCGCACGCTCACCGCGGCGGCGATGTTCTCCCTCGTCGCCCCGGCCTACGCGGAGCGCTACGGGATCGACCCCGACGTGCTGCGCCGCACCCTCGCGCGCATCGCCTCGAAGAACCACGCGAACGGCGCGAAGAACCCGAGGGCGCAGTTCCGCCGCGAGATGTCGGTCGACGCCATCTGCAAGATGCCGGCCGTGGCGGGGATGCTGTCGGTGTTCGACTGCGCGGGCGTGGCCGACGGCGCGGCCGCCGCGGTGGTCGTGCGCGCCGAGGACGCCCACCGCTACACCGACCAGCCGCTCTACGTGAAGGCGCTGTCGTTCGTCGCGGGCAGCGGTTCCGGCCTGCTCGACCCGGGGTTCGACTACACCCACTTCGTCGAGTGCGAGGCCGCCGCCAAGGACGCGTACGCGCAGGCCGGCATCACCGACCCGCGCCGGGAGCTCGCCATGGCCGAGGTGCACGACTGCTTCACCCCCACCGAGCTGGTGCTGATGGAGGACCTCGGGTTCTCCGAGCG
>CBFGTJ010000167.1:0-7052 GCA_965651815.1 uncultured Microthrixaceae bacterium
CGATGGTCTACGGCTGCGCGCCGGAGGACCCGGTGTGGTTCACCGAGGACACCCCGCGCTCGCGCCCCGCCCGCATGCCGATCGAGCGCAGCCTCGAGCAGGTCGAGGGCTACGTCCGGGACTTCGCCGAGGACAACCCCCACGTCAACGTCGCGCTGCTGCGCTTCTCGAACGTGATCGGCGCCGAGCTGGAGACCCCGCTCACCCGCCTGCTCAAGCTGCCGCTGGTGCCGTCGATCCTCGGGTACGACCCGCGGTTCCAGTTCGTCCACGAGGAGGACGTGATCCGCTCGATCCTGTTCGCGTTCGAGCACGACCTCCCCGGGGTGTTCAACGTCGCGGGTGACGGGATGGTGCCCTGGTCCGAGGTGGCGGCGCTGTGCGGCAAGCGCACGATCGCGCTCCCGCCGGTCGGCACCGGCCTGGTCACCCTCCCGTTCCGCCAGCTCGGCATCGCGGACGTGCCCCGCGAGTACCACGCGCTGCTGAAGTACGGCCGGGGCGTCGACAACCGCCGCCTCAAGCAGTTCGGGTTCCGCTACAGCTACACCTCCGCCGAGGCCGTCGAGGCGTTCATCGAGGCCGTGCGGCTGCGCCGGACCGTCGGGCAGAGCGAGCCGGCCTACACCTACGAGCGGGACGTCGAGCAGTTCTTCCGCCACTCCCCCGCGGTCAGGCGCGATCGACCGCTGTGACGACCTCGCGGGCCAGGTCGGCGACCTCGCCCTCGATCAGCTGCCAGTCGTAGCGGCGCTCGAACAGCTCCGCGCCGGCGTCCGCGAGCCGCTGCCGCAGCGCGCCGTCCACCGCCAGCCGCGCGCACGCGGCGGCGAACCCGGCGGCGTCGTCCTCGATGAGCGCGTCGTGGCCGTTCCGCAGGTCGATGCCCTCGCACCCGACCGTGGTGGTGACCAGCGGGAGGCGGTTCGCGAGCGCCTCCACCACCTTGAGCCGGGTCCCGGCGCCCACGCGGATCGGGACGATCGAGACGTCCGCGGCGCGCAGCTCGTCGTCGAGGACCTCCACCGGACCCACCAGGTCGACCCCGGGGACCCCGGCCACCCACGCGACCCGGTCCGCCCCCCGCCCGACGATCCGCACCCTCGCGTCGGGCACCTCCGCGCGCAGGAGTGGCAGCACCTCGCGCACGAACCACTCGACGGCCTCGGTGTTGGGCTCGTAGTCGAGCGCGCCGACGAACAGGAAGGTCGGCACCTCGCCGCGCAGCGGCGTCCGGTCGGACACCGGGTCGGCCGGCGCGTCGCACCCGTTCGGCACGACCACCGCGTTCGGGCAGCCGGAGCGCTCCCGGTCGAGCTCGCTGCACACGACCACCCGCTCGACCTCGCCCGCGGCGCGACGCTGCAGCCGGTCGAAGCGGCGCTCGTCCACCAGGTCGAACGCACGAGACAGCGCCCATCGCCCCACCACCGCGGCGCGGCGCCCCGGCCCGGACCCCGGGGGGAACCGCGGCGGGATGCGCCGCCGCAATCGCAGTGCCAGGTGCTCGAGGTTGTCGAAGTCCAAGATGGCGGGGACGCCGGTCACGAACGCGTGCGTCCCCCACCACGTGTCGACGTGCGAGTACCAGACCAGGTCGATCCCGCCCGAGGCGCAGCGCTGCGCCAGGTGCTCGCCCAGCTGCGTCCAGTCGGGTGCCAGCACGCGGCGGGGCATGTCGCCGCGCACCCACCGTGGGCCCCACTCCCGGATGCCCGGGTCGCCGCCCACGGGGAACGCGCGGGCCTCGACGCCCTCGATCGGGGGGTCGTCGGGGGCTGCGGTGCCCGGGCGGTGCAGCGCGAGCACCTCGACCTCCCCCGCCCTCGCCAGCCCGGCGACGAGGTGGTGCAGCCGTTGGCGGTACCCGTCGCGCGCGGGCCATGGGTACTGTTCGGCCACGACCAGCGTCCTCACGGCGAGGCACCGTAACCGAGGCGCAGGAGGAACCGTGCCGCTCGTCCACCTGGAGCTCACCGACCGCGTCGCCGTGGTGACGCTCGACGACCCCGCCCGCCGCAACAGCCTGAGCGTCGAGCTCGGCGCGGAGCTGGCGGCGGTCATGGAGCAGTGCGAGGCCGACGACCGCTGCGGGGCGGTCGTCGTGACCGGCGCTCCGCCCGCGTTCTGCGCCGGCGCCGACCTCAGCCAGCTGGGCGACTCACGCCGCGAGGGCCTGATGCGGATCTACGACGGCTTCCTGCACGTGGCGCGCTCGCCGCTGCCGACGGTCGCGGCGGTGAACGGGCCGGCGGTGGGCGCGGGCATGAACCTGGCGCTGGCGTGCGACCTCCGCCTCGCCGGCACCTCGGCCCGGTTCGACACCCGCTTCCTCGACCTGGGCATCCACCCCGGCGGCGGCCACACGTGGATGTTCCGCCACGTCGCCGGCGAGCAGGCCACGATGGCGGCGGTGCTGTTCGGCCAGACGCTGGACGGCCACGACGCGGAGCGTGCGGGGCTCGTGTGGCGGTGCGTGGACGACGACGCGCTGCTCGACACGGCGGTCGCCGTGGCATCCAGGGCGGCGGAGGCGCCCACCGAGCTCGCCCGCCGGGTGAAGCGCACGATCCGCGACATGGCGGGGGTGGAGGACCACGCCGAGGCGGTCGAGCGCGAGCTGGTCGACCAGCTCTGGTCGATGGACCAGCCCGCCTTCGAGGAGCGCCTGGCGGCGCTGCGGGCCCGCATCCGACGCTCCTGAAGGGGCGGGGGCCCGTTCAGTCGACCCAGGCCGCGAGCAGCTCGTCGCGGCGCTCCTCCCACTCCTCGGCGGTGATCGCGTAGCGGATGTGGTCCTCCCACACGCCGTTGATCTCGAGGTACCGCTGCGCGATGCCCTCGTCGCGGATGCCGAGCTTCTCGACGACGCGGCGGCTCGCCTGGTTGCGGGGGATGATCGAGATCTGCAGCCGGTGCAGCGCGAGCTCCTCGAACGCGAAGCGCAGGACGACGACGACCGCCTCGGGCATGTAGCCCCGGCCGGCGTGTCGCTCGTCGATCCAGTAGCCCACGTACGCGCTCTGGTGGGCGCCACGGTGGATCGAGTTGAGGTTGATCTCGCCCGCGAAGCCGCCGTCGATGAAGATCCCGAAGCCGTAGCCGGTGCCGAGCTGGATCTCGCGCATGCGGGCCGAGCAGCGGGCCGCGAACGCCTGGCGGTCCTCCACCGTGTCGGGCTGGCCGGGGATCCGGCGCGGCTCCCACTTCGTCAGCCAGTGGTGGCAGCGCCGGCGCACCTCGCGCCACTCGTCGAAGTCGTCGAGGGTGAGCGGGCGGAGCACCAGCCGCCGGCCCCGGAGGATCGCACCCCCGCTCATCGGATGGGAGGTGTCCCTGCGACGCAACACGTGGCGGAGCCTAGCGAGGCCCCCGCGACGGCGGTCAGCCCGGCGGCGGCGCTCATGGCAGCTGCGACAGCACGAGCCCGTCGAGGATGTCGGCCTCGGACACGAGGCACTCCTCGAACCCGAAGTACCTGAAGATGCCCACGAGCACGCAGCAGCCACCGACGATCACGTCCGCCCTGCCGGCCTCCAGCCCGGGGTTGTGCACGCGGTCCGCGACGGCCTCGGTCGCCAGGGTGCGGAACACGTCCTCGGCGGCGTCGTGGGTGAGCACGAAGTGGTGGATCGCGTCCCGGTCGTACTCCGCGAGCCCGATCTCCACCGCCGCGACGGTGGTCACCGTCCCGGCCAGCCCGATGAACCGGCTCGCGTCGCCCGCGCCGGGGACCTCGCGGGCGACGTCGTCGAGGTGCTGCTCGACCACGGTGAGGCAGTTCGACAGCTCCTCGGGCAGGGGTGGGTCGTGGTGGAGGAACTTCTCGGTCATCCGCACGCAGCCGATGTCGACCGACAGCGAGGCGTACAGGTGCTCGCCGCCGAGGGCGAACTCGGTGGAGCCACCGCCGATGTCGACCACGAGGGAGGTGCCCGGCGCGTCGCCGAGGCCCGCGGTGGCGCCACGGAAGCTCAGCTCGGCCTCCTGCGCGCCGCTCAGCAGCTCGGGCGCGGCGCCCACGACCTGCTCCGCCGCGGTGAAGAAGTCGTCGCGGTTGGCGGCGTCGCGCGCCGCGGAGGTCGCCGCGATGCGCACCCCGGCCACCTCGTGACGGTCCATCACCTCCCGGTACTCGCGCAGCACCGACAGCGTGCGCTCCACCGCCTCGGGGTCGAGGCGCCCGGTGCGGTCCACGCCGGCGCCCAGGCGGGTGATCCGCATCAGCCGCTCGACCGGTTCGGTCCCGTCCGAGATCAGCAGGCGCGTCGAGTTCGTGCCGCAGTCGATCGCCGCGTAGAGGGGTCCGCTCACAGGTCTCCTTCGCTCAACCGCTCGTGTACCCAGCGTCCCACCGGATCGTCACCGCCGGCGAGGAACCAGGCGTAGTGGGCGTGCAGGCACTTGACCCCCCGCCGCGTGCCGCCGACGCCGCCGGAGGGCAGCGGGCCGTCGTGGCCCCGCGGCACGCGAGCGTCCCGCTCGGCCCGGTAGCGCTCGTGCGCCGCGGCGAGCTCGTCCGCGGGGACGGCGGCCTCCGCCGCGCGCACGCCGCCCTCGGACTCGAGCCGGCCGATCCGCCGGTTCAGCTCCGCGTCGAGGAGCCAGTACAGGGTGGGCATCGGCGTGCCGTCGTCGAGGAGCGGGTCGTTGCGGATCACGACCGGTCGGCCCTCGGCGTCGCGCACGACGACCTCGAAGCGGCCTCGGGGCTCGCGCCCGAGCGCTTCGGCCACGAGCCGCACGTCGTCGGGGTCGGGCACCTCAGGACGCGGCGGTGCGTCGCTCGATGGCGCCGCCGAGCCGGTCGAAGGGCCACGAGCGCGGCAGCACCAGCCCCGCGGTCGCCGGCGGCAGCACCGTGTAGGACTCCTCACCGGCCTCGACGAGCCCGAAGTCCCGCCGGGCGATCCGCTCGATCTCGGCGGGGCGGTCGAGGCGGGCCCGACGGTCCGCGAGGCGCTCGTTCTCGCGCTCCAGTTCGGTGAGCTCGGCCTCGCGGGCGGCGATCTCCGACCGCTGTGCGAGGTAGCTGCGCGCCGGGACGGCGAGGAGCGTGGCGACGACGGCCGCGAGGAGGCCGGCGACCGCGAGCCGCCGGAGCAGCACCGACCGGCGCTCGGGCCCCGCTGCCACGGTCAGGCGCCGCCCACCGGTGCGAGGGCGGCGCGGCCGCGGTAGACGGCCGCCTCGCCGAGCTGCTCCTCGATGCGCAGCAGCTGGTTGTACTTGGCGACGCGGTCCGAGCGCGCCGGCGCGCCGGTCTTGATCTGCCCGCAGTTGGTCGCCACCGCCAGGTCCGAGATCGTCACGTCCTCGGTCTCACCGGAGCGGTGCGACATGACCGAGCTGTAGCGGCTGCGGGTGGCGAGCTCGACCGCCTCGAGGGTCTCGGTGAGCGAGCCGATCTGGTTGACCTTCACCAGGATCGAGTTCGCCACACCCGACTCGATGCCACGCGCGAGGCGCTCGCTGTTGGTCACGAACAGGTCGTCGCCGACGAGCTGGACCCGGTCCCCGAGCTTCTGGGTGAGCAGCGCCCAGCCGTCCCAGTCCTCCTCGGCCATGCCGTCCTCGATCGACACGATCGGGTAGCGGTCGCACAGGTCGACCAGGTAGTCGGCGAACTCGGCGGAGGACAGGGAGCGGCCCTCGCCCGCGAGGGTGTAGGTCCCGTCGGAGAAGAACTCGGTCGACGCGGCGTCGAGCGCGAGCGCGATCTCCTCGCCGGGCACACGGCCGCTGCGCTCGATCGCCTCGACGAGCAGCGAGACGGCCTCCTCGTTGGAGCCGAGGTTCGGCGCGAAGCCGCCCTCGTCGCCGATGGCGGTGGACAGCCCCCGCTCGCCGACGACCTTCTTGAGCGTGTGGTAGCACTCGGTGCCCCAGCGCAGCGCCTCGCCGAACGACGCGGCGCCGACGGGCATGAGCATGAACTCCTGGATGTCGACGTTGTTGTCGGCGTGCTCCCCGCCGTTGATGACGTTCATCATCGGGACCGGCAGCACGCACGCGTTCGGGCCGCCGACGTAGCGGTACAGCGGCAGGTCCAGCTCGTCCGCGGCGGCCTTGGCGACGGCGAGCGACACGCCGAGGATGGCGTTCGCGCCGAGGCGGCCCTTGTTGTCGGTGCCGTCGAGCTCGAGCAGCAGCCGGTCGATGTCGCGCTGGTCCGTCGCGTCGAGCCCGAGCAGGGCGTCCGCGATCTCGCCGTCGACGTGCTCGACCGCCCGGGTCACGCCCTTGCCGAGGTAGCGGTCGGCGTCGCCGTCACGGAGCTCCACCGCCTCGAAGGCGCCGGTCGAGGCACCGGAGGGCACCGCCGCCCGGCCGGTCGCACCGGAGTCCAGCTCGACCTCGACCTCGACCGTCGGGTTGCCACGGGAGTCGAGGATCTCCCGCCCGATGATGCCCACGATGATGCTCAACTCTGCTCGCTCCTGTCGTACGGCGCGCGCCGCTGCACGCCACTGTCGAAACTACTGCCCGATCCGCCGCGCAGAAGTGAGGGTGCACCCCCCACTCCTGCGCGCGGACCTCGAGGGGTGGGGCTCAGCCGGCCTCGGAGTGGGTGACGGGCGCCTCGCCCATCCACTCCCGCAGCGTGTTCTTCAGCTTCGTCTGCTGGATGAACACGTCGTGCTCCGGCGGGGAGTCACCGGCCGGCTGCGGGTCCTTCCAGTAGAAGCTGAGCCACTCCTGCACCCCGGACTGACCGGCGCGGGCCGCCAGGTCCAAGAAGAGGGCCAGGTCGAGCACGATCGGCGCGGCGAGGATGGAGTCCCGGCAGAGGAAGTCGACCTTGATCTGCATCGGGTAGCCCATCCACCCGAAGATGTCGATGTTGTCCCACCCCTCCTTGTTGTCGCCGCGGGGCGGGTAGTAGTTGATGCGCACGACGTGGTCGATGTTCCCGTACAGGTCGGGGTACACGTCGGGCTGCAGGATCGTGTCGAGCACGCCGAGCTTCGAGACCTCCTTGGTCTTGAAGTTCTCGGGGTCGTCGAGCACCTCGCCGTCGCGGTTGCCGAGGATGTTCGTCGAGTACCAGC
>CBFGTJ010000168.1:0-6975 GCA_965651815.1 uncultured Microthrixaceae bacterium
CTCCACCCCGGCCGCGCTCGACAGCTGGTCCATGATCCCGCACGGCACCCCGGACGCGGCCTGCTCGGCCCGCTGGCAGCGCTGCGCGACCTCCAGCGGGGTGCCGGTGTCGCCGAGCGCGAGCGCGACCGCGACCTCCAGCGCGGCGCTCGAGGACAACCCGCCGCCGACGGGCAGGTCGGAGCGCACCGTGCCGACCAGGCCGGTCACCGGTTGGACCTGCTGGGCGACGCCCGCGACGTAGCGGCCCCAGCGCGGCTCCACGGAGGCGGGGTCGGTGACCGGCAGCGCGAACCGCACGGTCCCCTCCACCTGCTCGGAGCGCAGCTCCACGACGTCGCCCCGGCGCTCGCCCTCGACGGTGGTGCCCAGCTGGATCGCCATCGGCAGCACCGGGCCGCCCATGTGGTCGGTGTGGTCGCCGATGAGGTTGACACGCCCCGGGGCCGTGGCCCGGACCCGCTCCACGGTCACGGCGCGCCCGGCAACGCCCGCAGCTCCGCGGCCGCCTCGGCGGGGACCACCGGGTTGAAGTACATGCCCGCCCCGAGCTCTGCCGCGGCGACGTAGCGCTGGGTCCCCGGCCGCCGGTACAGCGGCGAGATGTGCACGTGCACCCGGGCACCCGGCCAGGTCCCACCGTCGGTGGGTCGCTGGTGGATCCACATCATGTACGGCATCGGCGCGTCGAAGAGCTGGTCGAGCCGTGCGGTGGCGTCGACGAGCGCGGCGGCGAGCCCGTCCCGGTCGCAGGCGTCGTCCACGAGGGAGCCGGCCTCGGAGCACGGCGCGAGCCGCAGCTCGTAGGGCCAGACCGCCGCCTCGGGCACCCACACCCTCCAGTCGCCGACCTCGTGGACCACCAGCTCCGGGTCGACCCAGGACGGTTCGAGCACCCCGTCGACCAGCTCGGCGAGCGGCACGGGCGGGACCTCGGGGTAGGCGTAGATCTGGCCGTGGGGGTGCGGGATCGTCGCGCCGACCTCTGGCCCCCGGTTCTCGAACACCAGCACGTAGTCGACGTCGTCGCGTGCGCCGAGGACCTCGGTGCGCTCCGCCCACAGGTCGACGACCTTGCGTGCGCCGTCCACGCCGAGCGACCAGAACTCGGCGTCGTGTTCCGGGGTGTAGAGCACCATCTCGCAGCGGCCGTCCGGCATCGCCGGCCAGCGGTTCGGGAACCAGCGCACGTCGTAGTCCTCCGGCGCCTCGAGCCCGCCGGGGCAGAACGGGCAGGAGTCGGACGGCGGCAGGTTCGGGCGCTCCTGGCGGGAGCCGACCACGACGGTGGGTGCGCCGGTGAGGTGGTCGATGCGGCGATCCATCGTCGGGGCAACCTAGCCCTGACCCGCGGCGGCGGGCGGCTACGGTCACCAGCCGTGACAGTGCGGGTCGGGTTCCTCGGGGCGGGCTTCATCGCCCGCTACCACGCCATGCAGCTCCGCCTCGCCTCGGAGCCCCACGAGATCGTCGCCGTGCACGACGTCGACGAGGCGCGCGCGGCCAAGTTCGCCGCGGACGAGGGCGGCACCGTGGTGGGGGACCTCGACGCGGTCGCCGAGGCCGCCGACGCGGTGTTCGTGTGCACCTGGACCGCGGCGCACCTCGAGCAGGTCCGCCGGCTGTGCGACGCGGGCGTCGCGGTGTTCTGCGAGAAGCCGCTGTCGACGGACCTCGACAGCGCCCGCGAGCTGGTCGAGGTGGTCGCCGCCAGCAGGACGACGAACATGGTCGGGCTGGTGCTCCGCTCCTCCCCGGCGCTGCTCGCGCTCCGGGAGCTGGTGCGGGACCCCGCCTCGGGCCGGGTGATGAACGTCGTGTTCCGCGACGACCAGTACCTGCCGACCCAGGGCATGTACGCGTCGACGTGGCGGGGCGACGTCGACAAGGCCGGCTCCGGGGTGCTGCTCGAGCACTCCATCCACGACGTGGACCTGCTCGAGTGGCTCGTCGGGCCCATCGAGTCGGTCGCCGCGCGGCAGTCCTTCGTCCACGGGATCGAGGGCATCGAGGACTCGGTCAGCGTGCTCGCCGCCTACCGGGACGGGGCGACCGCGTCGCTCGCGACCGTGTGGCACGAGGTGCTCAGCCGGCCCAGCCAGCGCCGCATCGAGGTGTTCTGCGAGCGGGCGCTGGTGACGTTGGAGGGTGACGTGTTCGGCCCGGTCCGGCGCCAGGACTCCGCCGGCGAGCTGGTGCTGGAGGACGACGAGCTCATCCGCTGGCTCACCGAGCGCGAGGTGCCGTTGGTCAGCGCGGAGCAGCAGTTCCTCGCCGCGGTGCGGGAAGGGTCCTCCGGACGCCTGTCGCCGGACGTGCACGACGCGCTGCGGGCCCACGTGCTGGTCGACGCCGTGTACCGCTCCGCCGAGCAGGGCGGCCGCCCCGTCCCGGTGGACCCACCGGCGCCGGTGCCCGGCGGCACCGACGGCTGAGGTGCGCCTCGGCGTCGCCGCCGCGCTCGTCGGGGGCGTGGTCGTGCCCGGCGACGTGGAGGTCGACGCCTCGGACGGCACCGTCGCGCGGGTCGGCCTGGCGCCGGCCGCGGCGGGCGGGACGGCGGTGCCCGGTCTCGTCGACCTCCAGGTGAACGGCGTCGGTGCGCACGACCTGCGGACCTGCGGTCCCGAGGGGTTCGACGAGGCGGCGGTCGAGCTCGCGGCCGGCGGCGCGACCGCCGCGCAGCCCACGTTCCACTCCCAGGAGCTCCCCGCCCACCTGCGCTCGCTCGAGGTGCTCGCCGAGGTGCGGGCTCGTGGCGGCCCCGGGGCCGCGTGGCTGCCCGCCCACCTCGAGGGACCGTTCCTCTCCCGTCGCTGGGCCGGCGCCCACGACCCCGCCCACCTGCTGGACCCGGACCCCGGCGCCTGCGAGCGCCTGCTCGCCGCCGGGCCCGTCGGCTTCGTCACGATCGCCCCGGAGCTGCCCGGTGGCCTCGACCTCGTGCGGCTGCTCGCGGCGAGGGGGGTCGTCGTGTCGATCGGGCACACGGACGCCGACGCGCGGATGACGACCGCGGCGATCGAGGCCGGCGCGCGGCACCTGACGCACTGCTGGAACGCGCACCGCCGGCTCACGGCGCGGGACCCGGGCCCCGCGGGCGTCGCGCTCACCGACGAGCGGCTGGTGGTCGGCCTCGTCGGCGACCTGGTGCACGTCGCACCCGAGGTGGTCCGCCTCACGCTCCGGGCGGCAGGTGGGCGCGTCGCCGTCACCACCGACGTCGTCGCCGTCGGACAGGGGATCGAGGTCGCCAGCGGCGCGGCTCGCCGGTCCGACGGCTCGCTCGCGGGCGGCGTGGCACGCCCCGACGACTGCCTGCGGAACCTGGTGTCGGTGGGCGCGTCGCTGGCGGCGGCGGTCGACGCCTGCGGGGGAGTGCAGCGCCGTCTGCTCGGGCTCCCCGACGTGCGGCTGCGGCCCGGGGACCCCGCGGACCTCACGGTGCTCGACGACGGGCTCCGGGTGGTGCGGACCCTGCGGGCGGGGCGCGAGGTGTGGCGCGCGGGGGCTGCTTGACCGGTGGGTGAGGAGCGTGAACACTGCCGCTCCATGCCCGCACGTCGTCGAGCTCAGGGGGATGCATGGGGCCGCTCTCGGGTCTGAAGGTGATCGAGGTCGCGGGCATCGGCCCTGCACCGTTCGCGGCGATGATGCTGTCCGACATGGGCGCGGACGTCATCCGGGTCGACCGCGCCGCGCAGGTGTCCGGCGGTGACCCCTCGACACCACCCGCCGACATCTTCAACCGCGGCCGTCGCAGCATCGCGCTCGACCTCAAGTCGCCCTCGGGGGTCGGGGTGCTGCTCGACCTTGTCGAGCAGGCGGACGCCCTCATCGAGGGGTTCCGCCCCGGCGTGGCCGAGCGGCTCGGCTTCGGCCCGGACGTGTGCCACGAGCGCAACCCCCGCCTGGTGTTCGGCCGCATGACCGGCTGGGGCCAGGAGGGCCCGTACGCGCCGACGGCGGGGCACGACATCAACTACATCGCGCTGGCCGGCGTGCTCGAGCACCTCGGGCGTGCGGGCGACAAGCCCACCCCGCCGATCAACCTCGTCGGCGACTTCGGCGGGGGAGGGATGCTGCTCGCCTTCGGCGTGGTGTGCGCGCTCCTCGAGGCGCAGCGCTCGGGCAGCGGCCAGGTCGTCGACGCCGCGATGGTGGACGGCTCGGCGACGCTGATGACGATGATGTGGGCCTTCAAGGCGATGGGCCTGTGGAACGACGAGCGCGGCACCAACCTGCTCGACACGGGCGCGCACTTCTACGACACCTACGAGTGCGCGGACGGCAGGTACGTGTCGATCGGCTCGATCGAACCGCAGTTCTACGCCGAGCTGCTGCGCCTCACCGGGCTCGAGGAGGCGTACGCGGCGCGGGGCGAGGAGCTGCCCCACCAGATGGACCGCGCCCGCTGGCCGGAGATGAAGGAGCGGCTCGCCGAGATCTTCCTGACCCGGACCCGGGACGAGTGGTGCGAGCTGATGGAGGGCACCGACGTGTGCTTCGCGCCGGTGCTGTCGATGGACGAGGCGGCCCGGCACCCGCACAACGTGGAGCGGGGCACCTTCACCGAGGTGGCCGGCATCACCCAGCCGTCGCCCGCACCCCGCTTCGACCGCACCCCCGGCTCGATCCAGCGGCCGCCCGCGCACGCCGGCCAGCACACCGACGAGGTGCTGGCGGAGTGGCTCGGCGCCGACCCCGAGCACATCGCGAAGCTCCGTGCGGAGGGCTCCGTCGCCTGAAGCCGTGGCCACGATCGTCAGCTTCCACGCACACCCCGACGACGAGTCGATCGGCACCGGCGGCACGCTGCGGCGCGCGGCCGACGAGGGGCACCGCGTGGTGCTGGTCTTCGCGACGCGCGGCGAGCGGGGCGAACCGACGCCGGGCGTCCTGCGCGACGGCGAGGCGCTGTGGGAGCGCAGGATGGCCGAGACCTTCGAGTCGGCCCGGCTCCTCGGCGCGCAGCGCGTCGAGTTCCTCGGCTACGTCGACTCGGGGATGATGGGCGAACCGACGAACGAGGCCCCGTACTCGTTCTGGACCGCGGACGTGGAGCACGCCGCCAACCGGCTCGCGGCGATCCTGCGCGAGGAGTCGGCGGACCTGCTCACGATCTACGACGACTTCGGCGGCTACGGGCACCCCGACCACATCCAGGTGCACCGCGTCGGCATGCGCGCGGCCGGGGTCGCCGGCACCCCGAGGGTCCTGCAGGGCACGATGAACCAGGACCACATCCGGCGCCTCGCCGAGATGGTCCGGGAGCTCACCGAGGAGCCCCCGGAGGAGCCGGAGGAGGAGCAGATCTTCGGCAAGCCCGAGGCGATGATCACCCACGCGGTCGACGTCGCCGACCTGCTGGAGGTGAAGCGGGCCTCGATGCGGGCGCACGAGAGCCAGATCGGCCCCGACTCGTGGTTCCTGTCGATGGACGACGAGAGCTTCGCCCTCGCCTTCGGCACCGAGTGGTTCATCGAGGTGGGGCGCACCCGGGGGCCGGACGAACCGTTCCTGCCCTGGATCCTCGACGACGGGGCGACGGCAGGCGCCGCGTGACCCTCGACCTGCACGCGGCCTGGGCCTGGGTCGTGGTGGTCGGGAACGGCCTCGCCGGCCTGTGGTGCCTCGGCGCCCACTGGCTCCCCCCGCTGCGCGTCCGGGGCATGTGGGCCGTCGTCGCACTCGTCCAGGTGACGATCTTCGTGCAGGTCGCGCTCGGCGTGTACCTGGTGGCGGCCGAGGGGATCGAGGCGCCCGGGATGCACATGTTCTACGGGTTCATCTCGATCGTCTCGGTCGCGCTGCTCTACGGCTACCGGACCCAGCTGCGCGCCTGGCAGTACCTGCTCTACGGGCTGGGGGGCGTGTTCCTCATGGGGTTGGGCATCCGGGCGATGTTCCGGGCGTGACGCGCGCGACGAGGCGGCGTGGCCGTGGGCGCCACGCCGCCTCGTCGACCCTGTGGACCCGGGCGGGTCAGTTGTCCGAGCCCTCGCCGAGGGCGGCCGCCTGCGCCATCTCGCCGGAGCCGATCGCGATCTGCACCTTGTGCGGCTGTGCGTTCTCGGCCACGGGGATGCGCACGCTCAGCACGCCGTTGTCGTAGCGGGCCTCGACCCGGCTGGCGTCCAACCCGTCGGAGAGCCGGAGCTGGCGCCGGACCCGGCCGTGGCGACGCTCGCGTGCGACCACTCGGGCGTCGTCGTCGATGACCCAGTTCCGCTCGGCGGTGAGGGTCAGCACGTTCTTCTCGACCGACAGGTCGATCGAGTCGGGGTCGTAGCCGGGAAGGTCGAAGCGGAGCTCGAGCGCGTCGGACGTGCGCACGGCGTCCATCGGGGCGACGCCGGCGAACGACGGTACGTCCCACGCCCGGGCGAACAGGTCGTCGAAGTCGAAGTCGAACAGCGGTGCAAGTCTCATGGCCATCCGTACCTCCTCTCTCAGCGGTGTTGCTCTCGTTCCGGACCCTTGGTGCTGGCCATATTGTAGCAAAACCTGAGTGTATTGCTATCAACTTGCCTGACTGTCTGAGATGTAGCTCAGACGCGACGAGCCCCACCCCGAGGTGCCGGGGTGGGGCTCGTCGATCGCCTTCGGCGGGGCCCGTCGGGGCCCGCCGGATCAGTTGGCCAGGCGCTTCTCGAGGTTCTGGAGCTCGTCCTTCATCGCCTGCGGCAGCCGCTCGCCGATGAACTGGAAGTGGCCGTTGATGAGCTCGACCTCGTGGCGCCACGCGTCCTTGTCGACCGACAGGAGCTCCTCGACGGTCTCCCGGTCCAGGTCCAGCCCGGACAGGTCGAGCGAGTCCGGGGTCGGGACGTAGCCGATCGGCGTCTCGACCGCAGCGGCGGTGCCCGCCACGCGCTCGAGCACCCACTTGAGGACCCGGCTGTTGTCGCCGAAGCCCGGCCAGAGGAACTTGCCCTCGTCGGACTTGCGGAACCAGTTGACCCAGAAGAGCTT
>CBFGTJ010000169.1:0-6891 GCA_965651815.1 uncultured Microthrixaceae bacterium
CACCCCACCCCGTTCTGAAGCCCGGAACTGCGGGTGCACCCGCAGTTCCGGGCAACAGAACGGGGTGGGGGCGGTGCGGAGCGGAGGTGGGTCAGTCCGGGGGTGGCTGGCCGGTCACGCCGGTGAAGATCATGCGGCTCATCGCCCGCAGCACGTCCGGCTCACGCACCCCGGCGTGCTGGATGCGCTCCTGGTGGGCGGCCACGTGGGACAGCATCGACACGAGCACGACCGCGGTCGCGATCGGGTTGATGTCCTTCGGCACGTTGCCGGCGTCCTGCTGGGCGCGGATCACCTCCGCCGCGGCGAGCGTGAACGGGCTCACGACCTCGGTCCGCACGTCACGGAAGCGCGGGTCCCCCTGCAGCGCGACCAGGTCGATGACCGCCATCAGTGAGGAGTGGTCCGCCCAGAACTCCAGGAACGACCGGGCCACGAGCTCGCAGGCCGCGTACGCGCCACGGCCGTGCCAGTTCGCCTCGCGCACCGGGCGGGTGAGCCGCTCGGCCGACTCGCCGATCACCTCGTCCGCGAGCGACAGCAGCGCCGCCTCCACGTCGGGGAAGTACTGGTAGAAGGTCGCCGGCGAGGTGCCGGCCTCGCGGGCGATGTCGACCACCTTCAGGTCGCGGTACGAGGTCGTCTCGAGCAGCGCGCGGGTGCACTCGAGCAGGCGGCGACGCGTCGCGCGGCCCCGGCGGCCGGGGACCCGCCCGTCGACGGCGCGCGGGCCGCTCTCGGCGTCGCGGTCCGCCTCCTCGGACGCCGCAGCACCGCGTCGGTTCCGATCCTCGGGTGTGGCCACGGGACGAACGCTACCCAGTCCGCTCAGAACCACCGAGCCAGCAGCCAGATCAGCACCGCGACGGCGGCGACGACGATCCCGACGAGCAGGACCGAGGTGGCCACGAGGACCACCACGGCGGTCACGAGCACCCGGATGCTGGAGCGCCGCGTCGCGGCCCGGTCCGCGAGGTCGGCCTCGATGAGCCGGACGTTGCGGTTGTTGGCCTTGTAGGCCATGTCGAACACGGCGCCGAGGACCGGCACCAGCCCGACCACCGCCTCGACCCCGACGTGGAGCATCATCCGCAGCACCGTCGGCAGGCTCACCCCCGCGGCGACACCGGCCACGACGATCACGACGGCCACGACGATCCCGGCGGCGTCGCCGACGACCGGCACGAGCGCGATCAGCCCGTCGACGCCGACGCGCCGGCCCGGCAGCCCGGGCACCTCGAACGCGTCGTCGAGCACCCACGCGAGGCGCTTCACCCACTCGGGCAGCGGCCGGGTGTTCGGCACGTCGCGCCGACGGGGCAGGCGCCCGCCGCGGCCGCGGCGCGGGGACGGACCGGGGTCGTCGAACGGGTCGACCGCCCCGCGCCCCGCCCCGGTCACCGGATGAACCGCTCTCCGTAGGCGGCGATCATCTCCTCGGCACGCCCGACCTCGGGGGCGCGCAGCCCGTTGCCCATCCACGACGAGGTCAGGATCGTCGTCACCCCTGCGGCCTCGAGCCGTTCCAGGAGCTCTGGGGTGGGCGGCGCGAGCGGCGACACGATGACCTCGAACGGCCGGTCCGCGGTGCCCTCGGCCTCGCGGTGGCGCTGGAGGTCCTCGCAGCGGGCGACGACCTCGTCGGGCGTGTAGTGCATCCCGAGCCAGCCGTCGCCGATCCGCGCTGCCCGGCGCAGCGCGACCTCGGAGTGGCCGCCGACGTAGATCGGCACCGGACCGGGCGGCGCCGGGCGCATCTCGACCGGGTCGAAGTCGTAGAACTCGCCGTGGTGCTCGACCATGCCGCCGCCCCACAGCTTGCGCATGACCTCGATCGACTCCTCCATGCGCGCCCCGCGGCGCTCCCACGGCTGCTCGAGCAGGTCGAACTCCTCGCGCATCCACCCGGCGCCGACGCCCAGGCCGACCCGCCCACCCGAGAGGTGCGCCGCGGTGCCGATCGCCTTCGCCGCGACGAACGGGTTGCGCGCCGGCAGCACGTACACGTTGGTGATGAACCGCAGCCGGGTCGTCACCGCCGCCATCGAGCCGATCGCCACCCACGCGTCGGGCCAGTCCTCGTCCGGGCTGAACATCGGGGTGCCGTCGGGGGTGTACGGGTACTTCGAGCGCAGGTTCGACGGGTACACGACGTGGTCCGACACCGCGACCGAGTCGAACCCGGCCTCCTCGCACGCCTTCGCGAGGCGCCCCCAGTGGAGGGGGTCGGCACCGATGAGCCCGTGGCAGAACTTCACGCTGGTCCTCCCGTCCCCGCCGTCGTGCTCACGGGGCGGGATCGTCTGCGAGCGCGGCCGCGGCGCGGTCGCGCAACTCGTACTTGAGCACCTTGCCGCTCGCGTTGAGCGGGAGCGAGTCGACGATCTCGACCCGCCGCGGCACCTTGAAGTTCGCCATGTGCTCGCGGGCCCACGCGACGATCGAGTCGCCGTCCGGCGTGGTGCCGGCGACCGGGACGACGAACGCGTGGCCGACCTCGCCGAGCCGCTCGTCCGGCACGCCGACCACCGCGACCTGCGCGATGTCGGGGTGGGCCAGCAGCAGCTGCTCGATCTCGGCCGGGTACGCGTTGAACCCGCCGACGATGAACATGTCCTTCTTGCGGTCGGTGATGCGCAGGTAGCCCCGCTCGTCCATCACGCCGATGTCGCCGGTGTGGAGCCACCCCTGCGCGTCGATCGCCTCGGCGGTCTGCTCGGGGTCCTCGAAGTAGCCCTGCATCACGTTGTAGCCACGCACCACCACCTCCCCCGGCGTGCCGGGCGGCAGGAGCGAGCCGTGGTCGTCCATCACCGCGACCTCCACGCCGGGGAACGCGCGCCCCGAGGTCGTCGCGATCGTCTCGGGGTCGTCGTCGCTGCGGCAGATCGTGGCGAACCCGCAGCACTCGGTGAGCCCGTACGCGGTGACCACGGTCTCGAAGCCGAGGGTGTCGCGCATGCGCTCCACGAGCTCGACGGGCACGACCGCCGCGCCGGTGACCGCGAGGCGCAGCGAGTCCGCGGTGGAGGGGTCGAAGCCCGGGTGGTTCAGCAGCGTCTGGTAGATGGTCGGCGGCCCGGGGATCGTCGTGATGCGCTCCTCGGTGATCGCCGCGGGCACCGCGTCGAGGTCGAAGGTCGGCATCGGCACGAGCGTGGAGCCGGCCATGAGCGACGTGAGGATGCCCGCCTTGTAGCCGAAGGTGTGGAAGAACGGGTTGATGCAGAGGTAGCGGTCGTCCGCGCGGAGCCCGACGATGTCGGCCCAGTCCGACGCGGCGCGCAGCGACTGCCCGTGGGTCTGCACGACCCCCTTGGGGCGGCCGGTGGTGCCGGAGGTGAAGATGAGGTCCGACACCGACGCCGTGTCGAGGCCCGCCACCCGGTCCTCGACGAGCTGGGGGTCCACGCCGGCGCCGAGCGCGAGGAGCTCGTCCCAGCCGAGGACGCCGTCGGGGCGGGTGCCGGTGTCGCGCAGCAGCACGATCCGCTCGAGGTCGGGCAGCTCGCCGACCTCGGGCTCGTCCAACATCGACGCGTAGTCGTTGCCGAGGAACCCCTCGACCGTGAACAGCAACCGGGCACCGCTGCGGCGGAGGATGTCGCCCGCCTCGATGCCCTTGTACCGGGTGTTGAGCGGGACCAGCACCGCGCCGGCGGAGTGGAGCCCGAAGAGCGCGACGATCCACTCCCAGCAGTTCGGCGCCCAGATCGCGACCCGGTCCCCCGGCTGGATCCCCGCGCCGATCAGCGCCGCGGCGAGCTGCCGGGACCGCTCGAGCAGCTCGCCGAACCCGAGCCGCACGGCCGGCTCGACGGAGCGGTCGACCACCGCCTCGGCGTCGCCGCGCCGTCGCGTCGCGTCCTGCAGGAGCGCCGGGGTGGTGCCCCAGCGCAGGTCTCCCCTGGCCCCCTCTTCGGTCACGGACCCCCCTGTCGTCATGGCCGTCGGCGCTGCCGCGCCGCGGCGCGATCGTACCGGCGCACCCCCGTCGGCCCGTCCGGCACGCCGGCGCCGGCACCCGCCGGTGCGCCGAACCTCCGGACCAGCTGCCGGTGGCGGTGCGCGAAGAGCGCGGCGACGACCGGGCGCGCCAGCGCGCCGACCGGCAGCCGCGGTTCGACCACCAGGCGGTCCTCGACCACGCAGCCGTCACCCACCGGGTCCACGGAGCGCTCGTGCCGCCAGCGCCGCTGCATCCAGCTCGTGCTGTCCTCGACGAACGCCCCGCCGCCGTCGCCGCGGTCGTCCACCGAGAGGAGGCGGAGCGAGTGGCGGTCGAAGGGCACCCAGCCGAAGGCGAGCAGCCAGCTGTGGAACAGCACCTCGCCGAGCGCCAGGGGCCCGGAGGACAGGTCGGCGAGCCTCGGCGGGTGGGTCATGCGCACCCACGGCGCCAGCTCCTCGTTGACCCCCGCCATCGAGGTCGCGTGGCGCCAGACGTCACCGGCGGGAGCGGCGAGCTCGGTGCGGATCCGGAACTCGAACGAGCGACCCATGGCCGAGGCGGCGTCGCCCTACTCGTCGCGTGGCCGGCCGAGCGCGCCCGCCTCGCGCAGCTCGGCGATGCGCTCCGGGGAGTAGCCGAGCTCGGCGAGCACCTGGTCGTTGTGCTCACCGGCCGAGGGCGCCTTCGCCGGCACGACCGGCTCCTCGCCGACGAACTTCACCGGGTACGGGAGCATGTCGGCACCGTGCCGCTCGTGCGGCAGGAACCCCAGCCGGGCCTGGAACTGCGGGTCGTCCGCGAGCGTCTTCGGGGTGTTGACCGGCGCGATCGTCGTGTTGTGCTCGCCGGACCAGGCGACCCACTCGGCGGTCGTCCTGGTCCGGAAGATCTTCGCGAGCTCGGCGCGCAGCTCGGTGTTGCCCTTCGCGTGGTCACCGAACTTGGAGCCGGGCCAGCGCTCGAACAGGTCCATGCGGTCCACGCCCGCACAGAAGTTGCGCCAGAACTCCTGCTCGGAGGCCATGAAGAGCACGTGCCCGTCGGCGGACTCGTAGATCTGGTAGCGCACGCCGTCGCGCATGCCCGCGGTGCCCGGGGCGCGGCGCTCGTAGTTGTCGGCGGCGTTGCCGGTGACCTCGGACTCGGGGCGCTCGTAGGCCTTCCAGGTCTCGCTGCGGTACCAGTCCATCGCGGCCGCGGCGTCGGACTGGGCGATCTCGAGGAAGCAGCCCTCGCCGGTCTCGCGGGCGCGCAGCACCCCCGCGAGCAGCCCGAACGCGCCGAACAGCGGCCCGGCGTGGATGCCGGTCGACGGGTGCTCCGGGATGTAGGGGAACCCGTCGTCGTCGTACGCGGGGTTCACCAGGCCCGCCCAGGTGTCGTACGCGATGCCGTGGCTGGGCAGGTCCGCGTAGGGGCCGGTCATGCCGTAGCCCGAGATCGTGCAGAACACGATGCGCGGGTTGATCTCGCGCAGGTCCTCGTAGCCGAGCCCCCGTTTGGCGAGGGCGCCGGGCCGCATCGCCTCGATCACGGCGTCGGCGTCGCGCACCAGGTCGCGGAAGACCTCCTTGCCCTCCTCGGTGCGCAGGTCGAGGGTGACCGAGCGCTTGCCGCGGTGGATGTGCCAGTGCAGCAGCGACGAGCCCTCGATGATCGGCCAGGTCATCTGGCGGATGTAGTCGCCCTGGGGCGGCTCGACCTTGATGACGTCCGCGCCGAGGTCGGCGAGGTGGAGTCCGACCGCGCCGGGGCCGAGCAGCGACACCTCGACGACGCGCAGGCCCGCGAGGGGTGCCTGCCGGGGGGTGGGTTCGGCCACGAGGTCCTCCTCCTCGGATCTGACGGACCGTCAGATCGTAGCGGGCCGGAGGGACCGGCGACCCGGCGCCGCGGGTCGCCGTCGCGGGACCCCGCGCCGGTGGGGCCGTCCAGCGCCCGGACCGATCGGTGGACGGGGCCGCCTCAGAGCACCCAGCCCCCGCTGCCGTCGGCGCGCCGCTTCCACCCCGACGCGGCGAGCGTGCCGCCGTCGACGTGCACGGTCGAGCCGGTGACGAACCGGCTCATCGGCGACGCGAGCCAGACCACGGCCGCGGCGACGTCGTCGGGGTGGCCCTCCTCGGGCCAGGGCGTCGGCGCCCAGTCGGCGTTGGCCAGCGCGCCGGAGTCGTCGGTGAGGCCGGCGTCGCCGGGGGTCGGGATCATGTCGGGCGCGACCGCGTTGACCCGCACGCGGTCGGTCGCGAGCTCGAGCGCGAGGGTCCTGGTCAGGTTCTCGACCCCCGCCTTCATCGCGGAGTAGATGCCGAACCCGGGCCCCGCGCGGTGGGCCTCGACCGAGGTGATGTTCACGATCGACGCGCCGCCCGGCGTCCCCGTCGCGCCGGACCGCAGCAGCGCGAGGCACGACCGGGTGACGTCGACGACCTGGGTGAAGTTCTCGGCGACGAGCGCGGCCTGGCCCTTCGCGCTCACCGCGGCGACCTCGGCGAAGAACCCGCCACCTGCGTTGTTGACCAGCACGTGCAGGCCGGGCCAGCTCCCCTCGAGCTCGTCGACCCAGGCCTGCACGGCCTCGGTGTCGCGCACGTCCAGCACCGCGGAGGGCGCCTCGCGACCGAGGCCCTCGAGCTCCGCGACGGTGCCGGCCAGCTCGTCGCCGAGGCGGTCGCACACGGCGACGTCCGCGCCGAAGCGGGCGAGCGCGAGCGCGGTGGCCCGCCCGATGCCGCGCGCGGCGCCGGTCACCAGCGCCCGCCGCCCCTCGAGCGAGATCGTCCCCGGTCCGAGCTCCACGGTCGGCGACGGTACTCCCCCGCTCCTGCTCCCACGCCACCGCGCGTACCTTGAGGGCGCAACCGGCGACGGAGAGGAGGGCAGGCCCGTGGTGGCGACGCGTGACGAGCTCGGCGGCCGACTGCCGCGCGCGCCGTCAC
>CBFGTJ010000170.1:0-6868 GCA_965651815.1 uncultured Microthrixaceae bacterium
CCCCCCGACCAGCGAGGACCCATGACGACGACGATGGAACCCCAGGGCCGCACGGCGTCCCCCGAGACCCCCCAGGCCGCGCCCGCACCGGCCCAGGACCTCGCGCAGGTCGACCTCGACGCGCTCGCCGCCGAGCTCGACGCGGTCCGCGAGGAGGTGCTCGCCTCGCTCGGCGAGGACGACGCGGCGTACATCCGCGGGGTCATCCGGCTCCAGCGGACCCTGGAGCTCGCCGGGCGGGCCCTGCTCGCCGCCGGAGTGTTCCCCCCGGCGTGGGTGGCGGGGACGGCGGCGCTGTCGTTGTCGAAGATCCTCGAGAACATGGAGATCGGGCACAACGTCATGCACGGCCAGTGGGACTGGATGCGTGACGAGGACGTCCACTCGACGACCTGGGAGTGGGACAACGTCTGCCCCTCCCGGCAGTGGAAGCACACCCACAACCACGTGCACCACCAGTGGACCAACGTGGAGGGCCGGGACGGTGACATCGGCTACGGGATCCTGCGGATCGACGACAGCCAGCCGTGGCGACCCCGCCACCTCGCCCAACCGCTGGTGTTCGTCGGGCTCGCGCTGCTGTTCGAGTACGGCGTGGGGCTGCACGACGTCGAGATCGAGCTCGGCCGCTCGGGCAAGCAGCGGTCGACCCGGGACAAGCTGCGCGAGACCTTCGCCAAGGTCCGCTCGCAGGTCGTGAAGGACTACGTGCTGTTCCCGGCGCTGCTCACGCCCCTCGGCCTGCCGTCGGTGCTCGCGGCGGCGAGCGGCGCCGCGGTGGCCAACGTCGTGCGCAACCTCTGGTCGTTCGCGGTGATCTTCTGCGGCCACTTCCCCGACGGGGTGCGGATCTTCACCGAGGAGGAGGTCGAGGGCGAGTCCCGGGGCGGGTGGTACCGCCGGCAGATCCTCGGCAGCGCGAACTTCGACGGCGGGCCCCTGATGCACCTGATGTCGGGCAACCTCGACCACCAGATCGAGCACCACCTCTTCCCCGACCTGCCCTCCAACCGGTACGCGCAGATCGCCCCGAAGGTGCGGGAGATCTGCGAGCGCCACGGGTTGCACTACAACACGGCGTCCTTCCCGAGGCAGTTCGGCACCGTGGTGCGCAAGGTGCTGCGCCTCTCGCTGCCGTTCGGCTGAGCCCGCCGCCCGCGGGACCGCCCCGTCAGCCCGGCACGCCCGCGAGCTGCCGGGCGCGCTCGAACACGGCGTCGAGCATCTCCTCGGTGAGCTTGCCGGTGAAGGTGTTCTGCTGGCTGACGTGGTAGCAGCCGAGCAGCACGCGCCCGTCCGGGGCCACCGCCTCCACGCCGTGGCCGAACTTCGGCCGCCGGGCGAACCCGAGCAGCCGAGCCGCCTCGCCGAAGCCGAACGCGCCGAGCGCCACCACGACCCGGACCTCGGTGAGCAGCTCGAGCTCCCGCTCGAGGTACGGGCGGCAGTTGTCGCGCTCCTCGGGGGTCGGCTTGTTCGCCGGCGGCGCGCACCGCACGGGCGCGGTCACGTACGCGCCCCGCAGCTCCAGGCCGTCGTCGGCCGACACCGAGGTGGGCTGGTTCGCGAAGCCCGCCCTCCACAGCGCCCGGTACAGCCAGTCCCCGGAACGGTCTCCGGTGAACATGCGACCGGTTCGGTTCGCGCCGTGGGCGGCCGGCGCGAGGCCGACGACGAGCACCCTCGCGGCGTGGTCGCCGAAACCGGGCACCGGACGGCCCCAGTACTCCTGGTCGGCGAACGCGGCGCGCTTCTCGCGGGCGACCTGCTCGCGCCACTCGACCAGCCGCGGGCAGCGGCGGCACTCGACGACGACCTCGTCGAGCTCCTCGATCGTGCGCGTCGCCGCCAACTCCGCCTGGCCGGTGCCCATGGGCGCCGAGCATAGGATCGCCCGGATGGCCCGCCGATCCCCCAGGACCCCGCCACCGACGCTGCTGCTCCTCGTGCGCCACGGCCGGACCGGGACGACCGGCTCGGTGCTGCCCGGCCGTGCGCCGGGCCTCCACCTGTCCGAGCAGGGCGTCGCCGAGGCGGAGGCCGCGGCGGAGCGCATCGCCCGACTCGCCCCGGTCGACGCCGTCTACGCGTCACCCCTCGAGCGCACGAGGGAGACGGCCGCCCCGATCGCGAAGGCGACCGGCCGGCGTGTCCGCAAGGCGGAGGGGCTCCTCGAGTGCGACTTCGGCAGCTGGACCGGACGCAAGCTCTCCGAGCTCCGCAAGCTCCCCGAGTGGGACCTCGTGCAGCGCCAACCCTCCCGCTTCCGCTTCCCCAGGGGCGAGTCGTTCGCCGAGATGCAGGCGCGCATGTGGGCGGAGCTGGAGCGGCTGGCGGCCGCGCACCCCGGCGGCAAGGTCGTCGCCGTGTCGCACGCGGACCCGATCAAGGCAGCCGTCGCCATGGCGGCCGGCGTGCACCTCGACCTGTTCCAGCGGATCGTCATCTCCCCCTGCTCGATCACGCCGCTGCTGCTGACCCACACCGGTCCGGTGGTGCTCGCGGTGAACTCGACGGGTGACGACCTCACGACCCTCGCACCCTCGTAGTCTGGTCCGCGGACATGGGTGCAGCCTTCGAGTTCGACGACCTGGACTCCTTCATCCCCGGGGCGGTGGGCGAGCCCGGCCGCCGGGTCTTCTACCTGCAGGCGCGCCGCGGCGAGCAGGTGGTGTCGTTCCGGCTGGAGAAGGAGCAGGTGGGCATGCTGGGCCGGTACCTCGGCCAGCTGGCCGGCGCGCTCGGCGCCGAGGAGCCCGAGCGCGACGTCGCAGGGCTCATCGAGCCGGTGACCCCCGCATGGGTGGTCGGCACGATCTCGGTGGGCGTCGACGAGGTGAACCGCGTCATCCAGGTGACCACCGAGGAGCTGGTCCCCGAGGAGGTGCCCTTCGACCTGTCGGGCATGACCGAGGAGGACATCGACGACCTGCTCGAGCTCGACGAGCCGCCCGCCGGGGCCCAGGCGACCTTCACGCTCCGTGCGGCGCAGGCGGCCGCGTTCGCGGAGGCGGCCGACGAGCTGCTCGCCGCCGGCCGACCGCCGTGCCGCCTCTGCGGCAGGCCGATCGATCCCGAGGGTCACGCCTGCCCGCGCTGGAACTGAGCGTCACCGTGGAACCGACCGGCGAGCTCGAGGACGACGAGGAGCTCGACGCCGGGGGGCCCGAGCCCTACGAGTACGACGCGACGGTCGGACCCGGCGATCCCTCCATGCCCGAGCTGCTGCGCTCGGGCCGCGTCGAGGTGCTGGGACACATGCCGTGGTCGTCGAACGCGACGTTCCTCGTGGAGGTGCACCTCGACGGCGACCACGCACCGGCGGTCTACAAGCCGCAGCGGGGCGAGCGGCCGCTGTGGGACTTCCCGCCGGGGCTGTGGCGCAGGGAGGTCGCCGCCTACGAGCTGTCCGAGGCGATGGGCGTGGGGCTCGTGCCCCCCACGGTGGAGCGCACCGACGCACCCGCCGGCCCCGGTTCGCTCCAGGCGTTCGTCCCCGCACGGTTCGAGGAGCACTACTTCACGCTGCGCGACCGCGACGACCTCCAGCTGCCCCTGCGGCAGCTGTGCAGCTTCGACCTCGTCGCGAACTCCGCCGACCGCAAGGGCGGCCACTGCCTCGTCGACGACGACGGCCGGCTGTGGGCGATCGACAACGGCCTGACCTTCCACGAGGACCCGAAGCTCCGCACGGTGCTGTGGGACTTCGCCGGTGAACCGCTGCCCGACGCGGTCGTCGCCTCGCTCGAACGGCTGCTCGACGCGGGCGTGCCGCCCCGGCTCACGGAGCTGCTGACCGGACCCGAGGCGACGGGGGTGCTCGACCGGGCGCGGGCGCTGCTGTCCGCGGGGAGGTTCCCCCACGACCCGACCGGGCGCCGCTACCCCTGGCCGCTGGTCTGAGCGGTCGGCCCCGGAGCCGGAGAACGCCGACGGCCCCGGCCGTGGGGCCGGGGCCGTCGTTCGAGCTCGGTGCTGCTCGGCTCAGCGGGAGCGCAGCGCCTCGATGAGCTTGGGCATGACCTTGTGCACGTCGCCGACGATTCCGAGGTCGGCGACCGAGAAGATCGGCGCCTCCGGATCCTTGTTGATGGCGATGATGTTCTTGGAGCCCTTCATGCCGACCAGGTGCTGGGTGGCACCCGAGATGCCGGCGGCGATGTACACGGTCGGCTTGACGACCTTGCCGGTCTGGCCGATCTGGTACGAGTACGGCACCCAGCCGGCGTCGACGATCGCCCGCGACGCGCCCGGCGCGCCGTTCAGCAGCTTGGCGAGCTCCTCGACGAGCGAGAAGTTGTCCTTGTCGCCGAGGCCCCGGCCACCGGCGACGACGACCGCCGCGTCGTCGAGGCTCGGGCCGGTCTTCTCCTCGACGAACCGGTTCGTGACCGTCGCGGCGCCGGTCGCGCCGAGGTCGGGCACGGTCAGCTCCTCGACCGCAGCCGCGCCGCCGCCGGAGGGCTCCGCCGCGAACGACTTCGGGCGCACGAGGAAGATGTTCGGCTTGTCGCTGGTGAACTTCGTGTAGACGTTCGTCGAGCCGCCGAAGATCTGCTCGAGGCCGGCGATCGCGCCGTCCCGCTCGACGAGGTCGACCACGTTGGTGATGACGGGGGCGTCGATCTTCACCGACAGCCGGGCGGCCACGTCGCGGCCGTCGTAGCTGGTCGCGAGCAGCAGCGCGTCCGGGCCGTTGCCGGCCTCGATGGCCGCGGCGATGGCGGCGGCCACGGGGGCGCCGAGCAACTTGCCCTCGGTGCCGGGGACGGTGAGCACCTTCGTGGCGCCGTAGCTGCCGACCTCCTCGGCGATGTCACCGCCGGCCGCGGTCACGACCTCGACGGTGTCGGCGAGCGAACGTGCCTTGGTGAGGAGCTCGAGCGTGTTGTTGGAGACCTTGCCGTCGGTGGCCTCGGCGAACACCCAGATCTTGGAGATAGCCATGTGTCGTTCCTTCGTTCTCGTGGGTGTCGTACTCAGATGATCTTCAGCTCGGCGAGGAAGTCCACGATCTTGCCGTGGCTCTCACCGTCGTCCTCGATGATCGTTCCGGCCTGGCGCTCCTCCGCGGCCGAGACCTCGATGATCTCCTGGCGTGCGCCGGCCCAGCCGACGGTGCCGGCGTCGATGCCGAGGTCCGCGAGGGTCACCTCGTCGACGGGCTTGGACTTGGCGGCCATGATCCCCTTGAACGACGGGTAGCGGGGCTCCACGACGCCGGCGGTCACGGACACGACGGCGGGCAGCGGGCACTCGACCTCGTCGTAGCCCGCCTCGGTCTGGCGCTGCACCTTGGCGGTGCCGCCGTCGATCGAGATCTCCTTGGCGAAGGTCACCGACGGGAGCGACATGAGCTCGGCGATCTGCTCGGGCACGGTGCCGGTGTAGCCGTCGGAGGACTCGGTCGCGGTGAGGATCAGGTCCGCGTCGCCGACGCGCTCGATCGCCTTGGCGAGGACCTTGGCGGTGCCCAGCGCGTCGGTGCCGGCGAGGGCGTCGTCGCTGACGAGCACCGCCTTGGCGGCGCCCATGGCCAGCGCGGTGCGAAGGCCCGACACCTCGTTGTTGGGAGCCATCGACACGAGGGTGACCTCGCCGCCGCCGGCGGCGTCGACCAGCTGCAGCGCCATCTCGACGCCGTAGCTGTCCGACTCGTCGAGGATCAACTTCCCGTCACGCTTCAGCGTCTTGGTCTCGGGGTCCAGGGATCCCGGGTCGGCCGGGTCCGGGATCTGCTTCACACACACGACGACGTTCATGCCGGGGATTCTGTCGCGGGCTACCCGGCGGTAACAAAAACTCGCGCCGGAAAGTTCTCGTCGCGGCGCGGATGTGCACGGAAGCGTCGGCCCTTGGGACACTCGGGGGGTGCGCGTCCTGCTCGTGGTGAACCCCTGCGCGACGCGCGTCACTCCGAGGAGGCGGCGGCTCGTGGAGCAGCGGCTCGCCGCGGAGCACGACCTCACCGTGGTCGAGACCGAGGCACGCGACCACGCGACCGGGCTGGCGCACCGGGCGGTCGCGGAGGGCCAGGACTGCGTCGTCGTGCTCGCGGGCGACGGCACGCTCAACGAGGTCGTCGGCGGCGTGGCCGGCACGTGCTGCCCGGTCGCGTGCCTGCCGGGCGGCTCCACCAACGTGCTCTCGCGCACGATCGGGCTGCCCGACGACCTGGGCGCCGCGACCGACCTGGTCAGCGCGGCGATCCGCGACGGCCGCACGCGCCGAGTCGGGGCCGGGACCGTGAACGGCCGCTGGTTCCTCCTCCACACCGGCGTGGGGTGGGACGCGGAGCTGGTCTCGGTCGTGGAGCGCCACCGGCGACTCAAGCGCGTCCTCGGGCACGGCCTGTTCGCCGCCGCCGGGCTGCACACGTTCTTCCGGACCTGGGACCGCCGCCACCCGCACTTCCGGGTGTGCCTGCGGGACGGCGACGGCCGCGAGCACCTCGTCCCGGACGGCTACTTCGCCCTGGTGCTGAACAGCGACCCGTACACCTACGTGGGTCGGCGGCCCTTCGTGGTCGACCCGGGCGCCACGCTGGACACCCCGTTCACCGTGGCGGTCGTGCGCGACATGCGCACCACGCGGTTCGCGGCGCTCGCACTCGAGGCGCTGAGGGGTGACGGTCTGCGCTCCGACGACCGCATCGAGGTGCACCGCGGCGTGCAGTCGCTGGTCATCGAGCGCTTGGAGGGCGATCCCCCGCCGCGCATGCCGCACCAGGTCGACGGCGACCACCTCGGCGACGCGCAGCTGCTCAGGTTCGAGCACCACGCCGCCGCGATCACGCTCGTCGACCCCGTCGGCCTCAGCCCCTCCTGAGGACCTCGCGGGCGACGGCCGGCACGTTGGTGATGATCCC
>CBFGTJ010000171.1:0-6803 GCA_965651815.1 uncultured Microthrixaceae bacterium
TGGTCGCCAACTACAAGGGAGTGACATGACCGACACGTCCGTCATCCAGATCGGTCTGGAGGCGATGACGCTGGCGTTCAAGCTGGGCGGGCCGCTCCTGCTGGTCACGCTCGGCATCGGCCTGGGCGTCGGCCTCGTGCAGTCGGTGACCCAGCTGCAGGAGCAGACGCTGACCTTCGTGCCCAAGTGCGTCGGCGTGTGCGTCGTGCTGCTGCTGGGCGGCGCGTGGATGCTGCACTCGGCGGTGTCGTTCACCGACGGCCTGTTCGACCGCATCCCCGAGCTGCTGGGCTAGCGACCCCGGCACGCCGTGCAGCTCGCGATCGACCCCGCACAGGCGACCACGTTCGTGCTCGCCTCGGTCCGCCTGCTGGCGTTCCTGATCGTCGCGCCCCCGTTCTCGAACGCATCGGTGCCGATCCGGGTGAAGATCGGGCTGTCCACGGCGCTCGCCCTCGTCGTGACCCCACGGCTCACCGTGCCCGACGAGATGGTCGACACCGCCGCCCTGCTCGCCGGGGTGGTGTTCCAGGTCGCGATCGGCCTCGCGATGGGCTTCATGGTGATGCTGCTGTTCTCCGCGGTGCAGGCCGCGGGCGCGCTCATCGACCAGAGCGCCGCGCTGTCGAGCGCCACGATCTTCGACCCCTTCTCCTCGAGCGGGCAGTCGCCGATGGGCCGCCTGTACCAGCTGCTCGCGACGATGCTGCTGTTCGCGAGCGGCGGCTACCTGCTGTTCATCGCGGGGGTGGTGCGCAGCTTCGACGCGGCGCCGCTCGACGGGTTCGACCTCGGGCGCGTCGGCCACACCCTCACCCGGGGACTGACCGACTTCTTCGTCGCCGCCCTGCAGATCGGGCTGCCGGTCCTCGCGGCGCTGTTCATGGCGGAGCTGCTGCTCGGGCTGCTCGCCAAGGCGGCACCCCAGCTGAACCTGCTCATCATCGGCTTCGGCACGAAGTCGCTGGTGCTGCTCGCCGTGGGCGGCGCCGCGCTGGCGCTGCTCCCCCGTGCCGTCGAGCTGATCGTCGACATGTCGCTGACCGGCATGGGCCGGATCGCGGGGTAGTCGATGGCCAAGGACCGCGACCAGAGAACAGAGCAGCAGACCGCGAAGCGGAAGCGGGAGAACCGCAAGAAGGGCCAGGTCGCGAAGAGCCCGACGCTCGTCGGGTGGGTCGCGCTGCTGGTCGCGACCCTCGTGCTGCCGGGCGCGATCGCCCGGATCGGCGACCGCCTCGCACAGGGGCTCCGCCGCATCGACGACGTCGCCGCGCAACCGGAGCCCGGCGTGCTCGTCGGGGTGCTGCGAGACCTGTGCACCTCCGCGCTGACCGCCCTCGCGCCGGTGCTGCTCACCGCGGCGGCCGTCGCCCTGCTCGGCAACCTCGCGCAGGTGGGCCTCGTGTTCACCGCCACACCGCTCAAGCCCAAGGCGGAGCGCATCAACCCGATCGCCGGGTTCAAGCGGATGTTCTCGGCCAAGTCGCTGTGGGAGACCGGCAAGCAGGTCCTGACGATGGGCGTGGTGCTCGCGGTCGCCGTCCCGTCGGTCCTCGGGATCGCCGACTCGCTGCTCGGGTCGACCTGGGAGCTGGGCGCCGCGCTGTCGAACCTCGGCGGCTCGCTCGTGTCGCTGGTGCGGCTCGTCGCCGCGGTCGGCGTGGTCATCGGCGTCGCCGACTACGCCTGGGCCCGCTTCAACCTGACCCGCGACCAGCGGATGACCAAGGAGGAGGTCAAGCGGGAGCACCGCGAGTCCGAGGGCGACCCGCACCTCAAGGCGAAGCTGCGCTCCACCCGGCTCGCGATGAGCCAGAACCGCATGCTCGCCGCGGTGGCGGACGCGTCGGTGGTGATCACCAACCCCACGCACTACGCGGTCGCGCTCGCCTACGAGCCGACCCAGGGCGCGCCGAAGGTGGTGGCACTCGGCAAGGACAACATGGCGCTCCGCATCCGCGCGAGGGCGCTCGATGCCGGCGTGCCGACGGTCGAGTCGCCGCCCCTCGCGCGGGCGCTGCACCGTGCGTGCCGCGTCGACGACGAGATCCCCCCGGAGCTGTTCCAGGCGGTGGCCACGGTGCTGGCGTTCGTGCACCGCCTCGGCCAGCGCGCGCTCGCCGGCACGCCGATGCCGCTCACGGTGCCGGACACCTGGACGCGCCCGGGCGAGGACCCCGAGGCGCTCAGCTGGCGGCATCGCCGCCGGCGTCGGCGCCGGCAGGTGTCGTCCCCGACGACGAAGATGAGCCCGCTGGGCCGCGAGATGGCCCGGAGCGCCGCGACCCGGATGGCCGGCCGTGCGCGCTGAGGTCGCGGCCCGGCCCGGGCACGTTCCGGGCGAAGCCTCATCACGGCGGGTCCGGTGCCGATGGACGGGGGAAGACAGCCGCGCGCACGGATCGCCGCGGGACGACGACGGCAGGGACGCCGGGTCAAGGACCGGGACCGGTGACGGTCGCCGGCGGGCGCGATGACGTCACGACGATTCGGCACGACGATCTTCCCCTTCGCGGTGGTGTTCGTCGTCGCGCTCATGGTCATCCCGATGCCCGCCGGGATGCTCGACCTGATGCTCACCGCGAACATCGCGTTCTCGGTGCTGCTGCTCCTCGCGGCGATCGGCGTCAACAAGGCGCTGGACCTCTCGGCCTTCCCGAGCCTGCTGCTCATCGCGACGCTCTTCCGTCTGGGCCTGAACGTGGCCTCCACCCGCCTGATCCTCGGCAAGGGCGACGCCGGCTCGGTGATCGAGTCCTTCGGCGGCTTCGTGATCCAGGGCTCGCTCGTGGTCGGGCTCGTCGTGTTCTTCATCCTCGTGGTGATCCAGTTCGTGGTGATCACCAACGGTGCGAACCGCGTGTCGGAGGTCGCCGCCCGGTTCACCCTCGACGCGCTCCCCGGCAAGCAGATGGCGATCGACGCCGACCTCAACGCCGGGGTCATCGACGACGAGGAAGCCCGCCGCCGCCGCAAGGAGACCGGCGCCGAGGCGGACTTCTACGGCGCGATGGACGGTGCCGGGAAGTTCGTGAAGGGCGACGCGATCGCCGGCGTCATCATCACGCTCATCAACCTCATCGGCGGGTTCGTCATCGGGGTCGTGCAGCTGAAGCTGTCGCCCGGCGAGGCGGCGAACACCTACTCGCTGCTCACCATCGGCGACGGCCTGGTCACCCAGATCCCCGCGCTGCTGGTGTCGATCAGCTCGGGTCTGATCGTGACCCGCGCGGCGGGCGACGACGACCTCGGCTCCTCGGTCATCGACCAGTTCCGCCGCCAGCACCGCTCGATGCAGACCGCGGGCATCTCGCTGCTCGGGCTGGCGCTCGTGCCGGGCCTGCCGAGGCTGCCGTTCCTGCTGGTCGGCCTCGTCCTGCTCGTCGGCTCGCGGCGCATCGCGGCGACGATGCAGGCGGAGGCGGCGGCCGCCGCCGTCGCGGAAGCCCCGGCCGAGGCGCCCGTGTCGCCGGACGACCCCGAGGAGCTCGCACGGTCGATGCGGGTGGAGCCGATCAGCCTCGAACTGGCCATCGACCTGGTCGACCTCGTCGACACCGGGTCGGGTGGCGACCTGCTCGACCGCGTGCGGGCGCTGCGCCGCAAGCTCGCCCTCGAGCTCGGGTTCGTGCTGCCGCCGGTGCGCACCCGCGACAACCTCGACCTGGACCCGGGCACCTACCTCATCCGCCTCCACGGCGTGGAGGTGGGCCGCGGCCACGCGCCGCCCGGGCACTTCCTGCTCATCGCGGACGACCTCGACCGCTACCCCGGCGAGGAGATCCGCGAGGCGGTCTTCGGCCTGCCGGCGAAGTGGCTGCCCGCCGAGCTCCGCCACCGCGCGGAGGCGGAGGGCGGCACCGTGGTGGACCGCTCCTCCGTGATCAGCGTGCACCTGTCGGAGGTCTGCCGCACCCACGCCGGCGAGCTCCTCTCCCGCCAGGACGTCAAGCACCTCGTCGACCTGGTCCGCGAGAGCGACCCGGCGGTGGTCGAGGACCTCACGACGAACCAGGTGGGCATCGCCGAGGTGCACGCCGTGCTGCAGGAGCTGCTCGCCGACCAGGTGCCGATCCGCGACCTCGTGCGCATCCTCGAGACGATCTCCGCGCAGGCCCGGATCACCCGCGACACCGAGACCCTCGCCGAGGCGTGCCGCGTCGCCCTCGCACCCGCGATCTGCGCCGAGCGCGCCACGGGTGGGCAGCTGCCCGTCCTCAGCCTCGACCCCATGCTCGAGCAGCACCTGCTGCAGTCCCTCACCCGCGGCGAGCGTGGCAGCTCGGTCGTGCTCGACCCGGAGCTCGCGCAGGCGCTGTCGGACGGCATCGCGGAGACGGTCCGCTCCGCCGAGCAGCTCGACCAGCACCCGGTCCTCGTGTGCTCGCCGCCGCTGCGACCGGCGCTGCGCAAGTTCAGCCGGCGTGTCGTGCCGCACCTGCCCGTCCTGAGCTTCGACGAGCTCGCCCCGCAGTTCACCATCAACGACCTTGGAGCGATCCGTGTTGCGCAAGAGAACTGAGCCGCACCCCTCCGCCCTCCACGCCACGACCGTCGACGACCTGCTCGTCGTGAGCGGTCCCCGCCTCGACGAGGTGCTGGAGGAGGTCGGCGCGCGCCTCGGGCCCGACGCCGAGATCCTCGACGTGCGGCGGGAGATCGTCGGCGGGGTCGCCGGGTTCTTCGGGCGTGAGCGGTTCACCGTCGACGCCCGGGCACACGGCACTGCGACTCCGGCGCCCGTGCCCGCCGAGGGCGAGGAGGAGGCAGCGGACGAGGCTGCCGCCGCGGCGCCGGATGGCCCGCTCGACGGCGCGACCTTCGCGGCCGAGCTGGCGCGGGCCCTGCGCGAGGTCGACGTGGCGGCGGAGGAGCCAGCCGCCCAACTGGCCGTCGAACCGGCTCTCGAACCGGCCCTCGAACCGGCTGTCGAGCCTGCGGTGCCCGAGGCGGCCCCGATCGCCCCGTGGGACGGGGCGCGTGGTGCGATGCTCGCGCTCGCCGCACGCGACCTCTCCCCCGAGCAGGTCCGTGACCACCTCGAGGACCTGGTCGACGAGCTGCCCGCCCTGCCCACCCGCGGGGTGGTCGCGGTGGTCGGCGAGGGCTCCGACGCGCTCGCCGTCGCCGAGGGCCTCGCCGCGGACGCCGGGATCGACCCAGGCGACGTGCTGCTCGCCAGTCCCGACGCCGGCGGCCCGCGCCCGGCGTGGCTCACGATCACCGACCCGGTCGACGCGGCGGCACGCGCCGCCCGTTGGCACGCCGCCGACCGGCTCACCATCCTCGCGGTCACGATGCGGCCCGGCCTGGACGGGCTCGAGTGGACCCGGGCGCTGCTGGACGCCGTCGGCGCGCACCAGGTGCGGCTGGCCGTCCCGGGCTGGCGACACGCGGACGAGGTGGCACCGCGGCTGCAGGGCCTCGCCCGGGTCGACGCGATCGACGTGTGCGACCCGGTCGAGTGGCCGGCCGCAGCCGGGTTCCTCGGGCTGCCCATCCCCGTCGCGACGATCGCCGGACGCCCGGCGACGCTGGAGGTGTGGTCCGAGTGCCTCGCCGATGCCGGCGTGGACGCCCGGCCCGCCGAGGTGGCCTCGTGAGCGGGGTCGGCGGAAGGATCGGCCGGCGCACCGACCGGGGCGCCCTCCACGTCATCGCCCCACCGCTGCTCGCGCTCGTCGTCTCGAGCCCGGCCATCGTGTCGGGCCTGACCGGCACCGCGGACCCGCTGCAGGTCGTCACGGTCGTGGCCGTGTCGCTGGCGGCGATGTGGCTGCTGCTCGCGGCGCTCGCCCACCTCGGCCGCCGGGCTCCCCAGCGCGCCGTGGTCCCGGTGCGGAGCAGGAACGCGGACCACGCTGCCGGCGCTGCCCGCAGCGGTCCGGTCCCGCTCGCCCGGATCGAACCCGTTCGGGTCCCCGCCTCGGAAGCGATCCCGGGTGACCCACCCCCCGACCCAACGACGGAAGGACCGTTAGCATGACCGCCGTGATGATCGAGTCCGGGCACCTCGGCCCGGTGGAGATCGATGACGACTCCGTCATCGAGTTCCCCGCGGGGATCATCGGCTTCCCCGACCAGCGTCGCTACGCGATCATCGCCGCCGAGGAGACCGGCGTGTACTCGTGGCTCCAGAGCCTCGACCAGCCCGACCTCGCGTTCCTGGCGCTGGTCCCCGCGCCGTTCTTCCCCGACTACGCACCGGTCATCCCCGACGAGGACTGCCGCTCGATCGGGCTCACCGACCCCGCGGACGCCCAGGTGCTGTGCCTGGTGACCGTCGGCGACGACGTGATCACCGCGAACCTGCTGGGGCCGATCGTGCTCAACGTGCGCAACCGGAAGGCGCGGCAGGTCGTGCTGACGGACTCGTCGTTGTCCACCAAGGCGCCGGTGCTCGAGCTCTAGGGCGGGTTTGCTCGCCGATGCACCCGGGTGGAACTGTCGTGTCGATGGAGCTGTCGTGCTGATCCTGAGTCGCCGTCTCAACGAGTCGATCGTCATCAGCGACGACATCGTCGTCACCGTGCTCGAGGTGCGGGGCGACCAGGTCCGCCTGGGCATCCGCGCCCCGCGCCACGTGACGGTGCACCGCGAAGAGGTGCAGCGGGAGATCATGGAGGCCAACAAGGCGGCGGCGAAGGCCGCCGGTCGGGCTGCATCGGGCCTCCCGAAGCTGCCCCGCCCCGAGCGCTCCGACTGACCGACTCCGACCGACCAACTCGGACCGACCGCCTCGGCCCGCTGTCACACCCCGTTCGTAGGGTGTGGGTGCATGTTCGAGCGGGACGGGAAGG
>CBFGTJ010000172.1:0-6754 GCA_965651815.1 uncultured Microthrixaceae bacterium
GGGAGAGCGCCGACCCGTCGCGATCATGGCGGAGCACGACGGACCGCTCGTCACCGCGATCCTCTCGGTCATCGCGGCGGGGCAGATCGTCGTCGTCGTCGACCCGACCGTGCCGCTCGAGCAGCTCGACCACGTGCTCCTCGAGTCGGGGGCGACCCTCGTGCTGCACGACGCGGCGCACGCCGAGATGGCGACGGCCGCCGTGGACCGGCACCCGCCCCTGGAGGCGGTCGCCCTCGACGAGCTGCCCGCCGAGCCCGTCGAGCTGCCCGCCCGCGGTCCCCACGACCCGGTCATGCTCGCCTTCACCTCCGGGACGAGCGGATCCTCGAAGGGCGGCATCATCACCCACGGCGTGATCCTGAACGTCGTGCGGGGGGCCACCAACGCGCTCGGCGTCACGTCCGAGGACCGGATGCCGATGCTGTTCCCGACCTCGCTGGCGGTCGCGGCGTACCCGATGTTCATCCCGCTGCTGAACGGCGGCACGCTCGCCACGCTGGACGTGCGCGGCGTGGGCCTGGCGCCGGTGGCACCGTTCCTCGTCGAGGAGCGCATCACGCTCGCCTACATGGCGCCGACGGTGATCCGGTTCCTCGTCGACGCCGTCAAGGGCCACGAGTTCCCGGACCTGCGCATGCTCGCGCTGGGCGGTGAGCTGGTCGACGCGGAGGTGGTCCGGCTCGCCCGTGACCTGTTCGCACCGGAGCTGCTCGCCAACGGGTTCGGCACGACCGAGACCGGCGTGATCAGCCTGTACGTGATCGACCCCGAGGAGCCCTTCGAGGGAGCCGTCCCCTCCGGCTACCCGGTGGAGGAGGTCGAGTTCTTCGTGCTCGACGACGACGGCAACCCGGTCGAGCCCGGTGCGTCCGGCGAGATCGCGGTCGCGTCGCCGTACGTGTTCAAGGGGTACTGGGGGCACGACGAGCTGAACCGCACGGTCCTCTCCGACGACCCGCGGGGCCGCGACGGGTGGCGCCTGTACCGCACCGGCGACATCGGCCGGCTGGACGAGCACGGCGCGCTCGTCGTCCTCGGGCGGCTCGACACGAAGGTGAAGGTGCGCGGCCGGTTCGTGGTGCTCGGCGACGTGGAGGCCTCGCTCCACGAGCTCGAGGAGGTCGCGGACGCCGCGGTCGTGCCCACCACCCGCGACGGCAACGTCGAGCTGTGCGCCGTCGTCGTGCCCACCGCCGGCGCGTCCGTCGACGCCGCGGGCCTGCGCGCCGCGCTCCTCGAGACCCACGAGGCGTACCGCGTGCCCGCCCGTTGGATCGTGGTCGACGAGCTGCCGCGGCTGCCGAACGGGAAGGTCGACCGGCGGGCGCTGCCGGTCGACGGTGCGACCGCGCCCACCGCCGCGGCGTCCGAGGACGCCTCGGGCGCGGCGGCCGAGCCGGCCCCGGCGGGCCCCGCCGCTGAGGCGGCGGACGCCGAGCTCGTCAGGTCGCTGCGCGACATCTGGGAGCTGCTGCTGCCGGCGGACGTCGTCGGCCTCGACGACGACTTCATGGCGCTGGGCGGGGACTCGCTGCTCGCGGCGCAGATGCTCGTGGCCGTCGAGCAGCGCCTCGGCGTGACGGTGCCGATGGGCGAGCTCGTGCACGCCCGGACGCTCCGGGAGCTCGTGCAGGTCGTCGGCCGGCTCCGCGCGCAGGAGCCGACCACCACGGCCGCGTGCGTGCAGGCCGGCGACGAGTCCGCTCGGCCCCGCCTGTGGTTCGTCCACGACCTCCAGGGCTCGGCGTACCGGGTGCGCCACCTCGCCCGGCACCTCGGCGCCGACCAGCCGGTGTGGAGCTTCGAGTCGCCGCTCCTCGCGGGGGAGCCCAACCGCTTCACCTCGCTCGACACCTTCGCGGCCAACTACCTGCGCGACCTCGTCGCCGCGCAGCCCGAGGGCCCGTACTGGCTCGCCGGGTACTCCTTCGGGGGCATCTGCGCCTACGAGATGGCGCGCCAGCTGCGCCGCGAGGGTCGCGACGTGGAGTTCGTGGGGGTCGTCGACGTCGGCCCCGGCTACCGCGGTCCGGGCTGGAGCAGCCACCGCTCGCCGTTCCGCCCGTGGTTCGGGGTCGAGAAGCCGCCGGAGGAGGGTGCGGGGCTGGCCGAGCAGTTCCGCCACTACCGGGCGATGGTGCAGCGGTCGCCCAAGGGGGCGGCACGCCACCTCATGGTGCGCTCCGGCCTCGCCCGGGTCGTCGACCCGCTGAGGTTCCGCAACGACCTCCGTCGGAACGGGCGCGTCCGGCCGGAGTGGCGGCTCTGGTACGCGTGGGAGCAGCACTGGAGGCTGGCCGCGAAGGCGTGGAACCGTGCCAGCACCTACGACGGGACGATGGACCTCTTCTGGGCCGACGACACCGCGTCGGCCGACAGCACGATGGGCTGGGGGCCGCTGGTGGGCGACCTGCGCATCCACCGGTTCCCCGGTGACCACCTGGGCCTGCTCGAGGAGCGTGGTGCCGCACAGCTGGCGTCCGCCCTCCGGGCAGCCATCGATGCCCGACTCGCAGAGCGCTGAGCTCACGGCCCCCGTCGGGGGGTCGCTGGGGGCGGCGGGGGCGTGGCTCGCGGCCTGGGCCGTCGCGGTGTCGGGCCCGGTCGCCCGCGTCTGGGACCACGGCGACCGGGCGCGCATGGGCGCGGCCCTGCTGTGCGTCGTGGTGGCGGCCTGGCTCGTCGTCCTGCGCAGGGCGCCCCGGGACGTGGGCGGGCTCGTCGTCGTGGCCGCCGCGCTGGGGGTCGGCTGGGCGGTGACCATCCCGTGGCTGGGGCGGGCCCCGGGGATCGTCGCCGGCGCCGCGGCCCTGTGCGCGCTCGGCTCGCTCGTCGAGCGGCGCCCGGTCCCCTCGTGGCCGGCGCGCCCGGTCCGGATCGTGGTGGGGCCGCTCGTGCCGGTGGTGGCGGGTCAGGTGGTCTGGGCCGCGACGGGTCGACCCGCACCCACCCTGGCGCTGTTCGCGGGCGGGGTCGCGCTGCTCGCCTGGTACCAGCTCGCCGAGTGGCCGGGTCGCTGCGAGCGGCGCGCCGGCGCCGCGGTGGTCGCCGGCTGGTGGCGGGCCGCCGGGGTCGTGGGGGAGCTGTTCCCGCTCGGCGCACCGGCGGGCCGCGCCAGGGGGCCCGTGGTGGCGTGGCACGTGCTCGCGGTCGTCGCGTCGACCGCGGCGATGGTCCCCGTGTTCCGCCGGTTGGTCGACGTGCCCGACTGGATGGTGCTGGACACCAACGACTTCCCCTTCCACATCCGCTTCGCGGTCGAGGAGACCTCGATCGTGCCGCTCGACGTGCCCGCGCCGCACCCCCTGTTCCACCTCGGCGTCGCGCTGCTGCACCCGCTCCTCGGCCCCTCCACGGCTGCGGTGGTCGTCGTGTCGGCCGCGGTCGCCCTCACCGCCGCGGCGCTGATCACGGTGGTGGACCGGCCGGTCGGTGGCGAGCCGCCGATGGCCGGCGCCTGGGCGGCGTCCTTCGCCGTCGTGTGGATCCTCGCGGAGTCGCCGACCCTGCTGCTGCGGCGCCTCACCGGCGACGAGGGACCCTTCGCCATCCTCCACTTCTGGGGCAGCCCCACCGAGGTGGTGATGGTCCCGCTCGCCATCCTCACCGCGCTGGTGATCGGCGACATGGTCGAGCGCCCCGACCGGTACCACGCCCGCCGCGGGCTCCGGGTCGGGGTCGTGGTGCTCGTCGTGCTCACCGCGCTCGCCAAGCCGTCCCTCGCGCTGATCACCGCCCCGTCGATCGTGCTGCTCGTGCTCGTCTCGCCGCGCTGGCGGGCGGCCCGCCCCCGCCAGCTGCTCACCGTGGTCGTGCTGCCGTCGGTGGTCATGGCGGTCGCCCAGACGCTCTTCCTCGCGCTGGGCCCGGTGCCCACGGGACGCTCCGGGTTCGCGTTCGCTCCGTTCGAGGTCGTGGGCGAGGTGTTCGCCCTGGCGGGGCCGGACTTCTGGGTGCTGCCCCTGCTCATGGTGGTCGTCTGGTTCGCGCTCCGGCCCAGGCTGCGGACCGACCCCTCCTTCCAGGTCGCGGTCACGGGCCTCCTCGTCGCCCTTCCACCGATGCTGCTGCTCGCCGAGACCGGCCCCCGCGCGGATGACCGGGCGCTGCTCAAGCTCGGCTTCGCGGCCGGGACCATGGTGTCGGTCTTCCTGCTCCGGGCGTGCTGGTTCGAGCTCCGCGCGCGGTCCACGGCCGACCGGCGCGGGCCGGTCGGCAGCGACGCGTGGCGCGGCTGGGTCGCCCTGGGGTTCGTCGTGCTCATCGTCGCGGGCGGCGCGGTGGGCCACCTGCAGGCGCTCGGGGCGGTGTCGCAGTGAGCCCGCGCCGCGGCCGGACCGTGTGGGGCGTGGCGCCCACCGATAGCATGGGACGATCGTGACCGGATCGGGGGTGGGAGCACGCCTGCGCTCGACGGCGGAGGCACCCATGGGGAGGATCGCACTCGTCACCGGCGGAGCCGGGTTCGTTGGTGGCCACCTCGCGGAGCGACTCGTGGCCGACGGGTGGACCGTCCGGGCGCTCGACGTGCGCGAGCCGCACCTCGACGCACCGGTCGAGTGGATCGAGGCCGACGTGCGCGACGGGGACGCGGTGCGGCGCGCCGCCTCCGGTGTGCGGGCGGTGTTCCACCTGGCGACCGTGGTCGGGGTGGACCGGCTGCTCGACGACCCGGTGGACGCCGTCGACGTCACCGTCAACGGCACCCGGCACGCGCTCGAGGCGGCGGCCGCCGAGCGTGCCGCGCTGATCCACCTCTCGACCAGCGAGGTGCTCGGCTCCAACCCGGACCTGCCCTGGGCCGAGGACGCGGACCGCCGCCTGGGCTCGGCGCTCGTGGACCGGTGGAGCTACGCCGCGGCGAAGGCGGCGGCGGAGCACGTCGTCCTGGCCGGTGCGTCGCGGCGCGGCGTGCCCGCGACGATCATCCGACCCTTCAACGTCTACGGCCCACGGCAGGAGCCGCGCTTCGTCGTGCCGATCATGGTGGGCGCCGCGCTCCGCGGCGAACCGATCCCGGTGCACGACGACGGTCGCCAGACCCGTTGCTTCACCTACGTGTCCGACGTCGTCGAGGCGCTCGTGCTCGCCGGCGAGAAGCCGGGGCTCGGACGCCTCTTCCACGTGGGCACCACCGAGGAGATCTCGATGCTCGACCTCGCGGAGCTCGTCGCGCAGCTCGCGGGCGGCACGGGCGGGATCCGCTTCGAGCGGCCCGCCGACCGCTGGGGGGACGACTACGAGGACATCCCGCGCCGCGTGCCCGACTCGTCGTCGGCGCTGACGATCCTCGGGTGGCGCCCGACCGTCGCCCTGCGCGACGGGCTGTCGACCACGATCGACTGGTACCGCGCCCACCGCGCCGACCTGCCTGGCTGAGCCGCCGGGCGCGCGGCCGACCGAGCGGCGTGCTCCGGTCGCCGGCCGGCGCGCAGAGGGCGATGCTCAGCGCAGCGTGCGCACCAGCTGGAACGCCTCGGCGGCCGCCACGCCCACCGTGGAGCCCCGGTGCGTCGCCAGCGCGCGCACCTGCTCGATCGAGCGGGGGTGGGGGAAGTCGCGCAGCTCCGAGGCATACTCGCCCAGCGCACGCTCCTTCGCCTCGATCCACTCCGAGACGTCGACGAACACGTCGGGGACGAACGGCACGCGGGTGCCGAACGCCCACTCGGTGGACGACGGGACCTCGAAGCACATCACCGTCCGGACCGGGTGGCCGGCGGTCGGGCGGGTCGCCGCCAGCACCGCGTCGTGGGTGAGGCGGTGGTCCACGTTCACGTCACCCGGGTGGTGGGTGATCACCAGCTCCGGGCGGACCTCCTCCACGACCTGCTCGACCATCCGGACGACCTCGAGCAGCTCGACGCCGTCGAAGCGGTTGTCGGGCAGCCCGCCGTGGCGGACCTCCGCGACGCCGAGCACCTTGGCCGCGGCCGCGCACTCGGCGCGCAGCTGCCGGAGCGAGGCGTCGACCTCGGGGCCGTCGCCGCCCCGCGAGGTGACGCCCTCGCCGAGGACCAGCCAGGCCACCTCCCGCCCCTCGGCGGCGAAGCGCGCCGCGGTGCCGCCGGCACCGAGCGTCTCGTCGTCCGGGTGCGCTGCCACCACCAGTACGGTCATGTGCTCCCCTCGTGCACCGCTCGCCGTCCTGCGCACCGGCGGCGTGCGTGGAGACCGAGGATACGCTCCGGGCATGCGGACCGACCCCCTCGCGGACAGCGAGCTCGCGGAGCGCCTCGCGGTCGACGGGGTCGCGCTGGTGCCCGGGGTCGTGCCGGCGGCGATGGTGGCCGCCCTCGCCGCGGCGGCGGACGAGGCGGTCGCCGCGGAGGCCCGCGACTTCCCGCCCGGTGACGACCAGCACGGCCGCGTGCTGTTCGCCCCCTCCCACGGGGGTGCGTTCCTCGAGCTGTGCGGCTTCGACCCGTTCTTCGAACCGATCGAGGCGCTGGTCGGGGACGACTCGATCATCTACACGATGACCACCTCCGTCCTCGCCCCCGGGAGCTCCGGCCCGATCGACCGCTACCACGTGGACCTCGCACCCGACCGGCCCGCCGGCGTGGCGCTCGCGGGGATGGTCCTGCTCGACCGCTTCGACGAGCGCACCGGCGGCACCGAGTTCCTGGTCGGGTCCCACCTGTGGGGGGACCGGCCGACCGACGACACCCTCCGAGATCGGAAGAGCGTCGGGGAGGGCAAGGGGGGGGGGGTGGGGGGGGGCGGGGGGGAGGAGAGGGTGGGGGGGGGG
>CBFGTJ010000173.1:0-6731 GCA_965651815.1 uncultured Microthrixaceae bacterium
CATGGGGCTCGCCGTGTGCACCCACGCCGGCCAGGGGTGCGCGATCCCGACCCGCATGCTCCTCCCCCGCAGCCGCTACGACGAGGGCGTCGAGCTGCTCGTGCAGATGATGCAGGGCGTGCCCTACGGCGACCCGCAACGGCCCGACGTGCTGCAGGGCCCGCAGATCTCGGAGCGACAACGCGAGCGCGTGCTCGGCTACATCCGCAAGGGCCAGGAGGAGGGCGCCCGGCTCGTGCTCGGTGGCGGCGTGCCCACCGGCGAGGAGTACGACCGGGGCTTCTACGTGGAACCGACCCTCTTCGTCGACGTCGACAACTCGATGACGATCGCCCAGGAGGAGATCTTCGGCCCGGTGCTCGTGGTCATCCCCTTCGAGGACGACGACGACGCCGTGCGCATCGCCAACGAGAGCCGCTACGGGCTCGGTGGCGGGGTCATGGCCGGCAGCCACGAGCGAGCGATGTCGGTGGCCCGCCGGATCCGGACCGGGATGCTGAGCATCAACGGCGGCGCCCCCTACGGCGCCGACCTGCCCTTCGGAGGCTTCAAGCAGTCGGGCATCGGTCGCCAGAACGGCACCGCCGGGTTCGGGCAGTACCTCGAGCTCACCTCCTACGCGTGGCCGGCCTCATGAGCACCACCGCTCCCTCGGAGCTCTACTACGACCCGTACGACTTCGAGATCGACGACGACCCGTACCCGGTCTGGAAGCGCCTCCGGGACGAGGCGCCCCTCTACTACAACGAGCGCTACGACTTCTACGCGCTGAGCCGCTTCGAGGACGTGGAGGAAGCGCTGAGGGACTGGCAGACCTTCAGCTCCGCGAAGGGGACGCTCCTCGAGCTGATCAAGGCCGACATCGAGCTGCCGCCCGGCACGTTCATCTTCGAGGACCCGCCGGCACACGACCTCCACCGCGGGCTGATGTCCCGGGTGTTCACCCCGCGCCGCATGGCCGCGATCGAGCCCGACGTCCGGGCGTTCTGCGCGCGCAGCCTGGACCCGCTGGTCGGATCCGACGGCTTCGACGTCATCGCGGACCTCGGCGCGCAGGTGCCGATGCGCACGATCGGGATGCTGCTCGGCATCCCCGAGTCCGACCAGGAGGCGCTGCGCGACAAGATCGACGACGGGCTGAAGCTCGCCGAGGGCGACGAGATGCCGACGCTGTCGGAGGGGTTCACCGAGCTGGGCCAGGCGGAGCTGTTCGAGGAGTACATCGACTACCGCTACGAGCACCCCGGCGACGACGTGATGACCGACCTCATCACCGCCGAGTACACCGACGTCGACGGCGTGCGACGCCGCCTCACCCGCGAGGAGGCGCTGGGCTACATCAACCTCATCGCCGCGGCGGGGAACGAGACCACGAACCGCCTGATCGGCTGGACCGCGTGGCTGCTCGCCCAGCACCCCGACCAGCGGCGGGCCGTCCACGAGGACCGCTCGCTGGTGAACAACACGATCGAGGAGGTGCTCCGCTACGAGCCGCCGTCACCGGTCCAGGGTCGCTACGTCACCAGGGACGTGGAGCTCCACGGCACCACGGTGCCGGAGGGTTCGACCATGCTGCTGCTGAACGCATCGGCGAACCGCGACCACCGGGTCTTCGACGACCCGGACCGCTTCGACGTGCGCCGGGAGATCGGGCACCACCTCTCGTTCGGGCACGGCATCCACTTCTGCCTGGGTGCGGCGCTGGCGCGCCTCGAGGGCAGGGTCGTGCTCGACGAGCTCCTCTCCCGCTTCCCCGACTGGGAGGTCGACCACGAGCGGGCCGTGCGGGGCCGCACCTCGACCGTGCGCGGCTGGGAGTCCCTGCCGATCCACCTCTGAAAGGGGCCCGAGAATGGGTGACGCAGCCATCGTCGCGACCGCCAGGACGCCGATCGGCACGGGGTTCAAGGGAACGCTCAAGGACGTCGACGCGTACGAGCTCGCGCGGCACGCGGTGTCCCATGTCGTGGAGCGCGCCGGGCTCGACCCGCGCACCTACGACGACGCCGTGCTCGGCGAGTCGCGCTACGGCGGCGGCGACATCGCCCGCTGGGCGGCGATCGAGGCCGGCCTCGTCGACGTCGCGGGCCTCGCCCACAACCGCCACTGCGCGTCGGGCCTCGCCGCGGTCACCACCGCCGCGGCCGGGATCATGGCCGGGATGGACCGCGCCGTGATCGCCGGCGGCGTCGAATCGGTCTCGACCTGCCCGATGACCACCCGGCGGGTGCCCGGCACCGACGACTGGGAGCAGTGGTTCGCACCGACCCACGAGTCGACGCCGGACGCGCCGAACATGGACATGACGATCACCGTCGGTTGGAACGCCGCGGTCGAGGCCGGGGTCACCCGAGAGGAGATGGACGCCTGGGCGCTGCGCTCCCACCAGCGCGCGGTGGCGGCGATCGACGACGGGCGCTTCGCCGAGGAGGTCGTGCCGATCGAGGTGAAGCAGCGCGACGGCTCCACCACCCTGTTCGCGGTCGACGAGCACCCCCGGCGCGACACCACCGCCGAGAAGCTCGCGGCGCTCAAGCCCCTCCACCCCGAGATCGAGGGCTTCAGCATCACCGCGGGGAACTCCTCGGGGGCCAACGACGGCGCGGCGGCGCTCGTGCTCGTCGACGACGCGCTCGCGTCCTCCGAGGGTCTGGAGCCCCTCGCCCACGTCGTCGCCTGGGCGTCCGCGGGGGTCGAGCCCGCCCGGACCGGCCTCGCCCCCACCGTGGCGATCCCCAAGGCGCTCGACCGTGCGGGCCTGTCGATCGACGACGTGGCGCTGTGGGAGATCAACGAGGCGTTCGCATCGATGTGCGTCGCGACGACGCGACTGCTCGGCATCGACGACGAGATCGTGAACGTCGTGGGCAGCGGCTGCAGCCTCGGCCACCCGGTCGCCATGACCGGTGCCCGGATGGTCATCTCGCTCGTGCACGAGCTGCGCCGCCGGGGCGGCGGGTACGGCGTCGCGGCGATGTGCGCGGGTGGTGGCATGTCGAGCGCCGTCGTCCTCCGGGTCTGAGCGGCGCCACGGCCGGCTGCGATGCTCTTCTCCCCCACGCCCGACCAGGAGTTCCTCCGGGGCACCACGGCCCGGTTCCTCGACGACAAGGTGCCACCACGGGTGCTGCGGGACCTGCGCGGCCATCCCCAGGGGTTCACCGAGGACTACTGGCGGCAGGCCGTCGCGCTCGGTTGGGCCCACCTGCTGGTCGCCGAGGACCTCGGAGGCGGCTCTGCCTCCGGGGACGGCGTCGCGGACCTCGCGCTGCTCGCCTACGAGGTCGGCCGACGCGCCGCCCCCGGTCCCCTGCTCGTGAACGCGATCGTCGCGGGCGCGCTCAGCGACGCGGGCGGCCACGAGCACGTCGTGAAGGCCCTCCTCGCCGGTGACGAGCTCGCCACCTGGGCGCTCCTCGACGACCCGCGCCGCGAGGGGCTGGCCGGTGCGCCGGCGACCCTGCGCCCCGACGGATCGGGGTTCGTGCTCGACGGCTCGAAGCGCCCGGTCGAGTCGGCCGCCGCGGCAGCCCACCTCCTCGTCGGCGCCGTCTCACCCGACGGCCCGACCCAGGTGCTGGTGCCCACCGACGCGCCGGGGGTGCACGTCGCACCGCTGCGGGGCCTCGACCTCACCCGGCGCTTCGACGCGGTGACCTTCGACGGGGTGCGGCTCGACGCTGCCGCGGTGGTCGGCACGGTCGGCGGCGCTGCGGCGGACCTCGAACGGCAGCTGGTCCGGGCGCTCGTGGTGTCGTGCGCCGAGTCCGCGGGGGCGATGCGCACCGCGTTCGACATGACCCTCGAGTGGACCTTCGACCGGTACTCGTTCGGCCGGCCGCTCGCGTCGTACCAGGCGATCAAGCACCGCATGGCGTCGATGGCGGTCTGGCTCGAGGCCTCCCACGCGATCGCCGCCGACGCGGCGCGGGCGGTGGGCGCCGGCGCTGCCGACGCGGCGAAGCTGGCCAGCGCCGCTGCCGCGTACGTCGGTGGGCAGGGCAGCGAGCTGCTGCAGGAGTGCGTCCAGCTGCACGGCGGCATCGGCGTCACCTTCGAACACGACCTGCACCTCCACCTGCGGCGCCACACGGTGAACCGCGGCCTGTACGGCACGCCTGCGGAGCACCGGCGCAGGGTCGCCGCGGAGCTGGAGCGCGAAGCGGGCCCGGAGCGCGAGGCGGGGGCCGCCGCATGAGCCTGGAGCCGCTGGAGGACTTCCGCGAGCGTGTGCGGGCCTTCCTGCAGGCCGAGGTCGGCCCGGCACGGGCCAGGTCGACGGCGGGCCTGCGCAACCTCGGCGACGACGAGGACGACCTGCGCGAGGTGCAACGGGACCGTGAGCTGCAGCGCCTCTTCCACGACGCGGGGCTCGCCGGGATCGTGGTGCCGACCGAGTACGGCGGCCAGGGCCTCACCCCCGAGCACCAGCAGGTGCTGAACGAGGAGCTGGTGGGCTACGACTCGCCGGTTCGGAACCAGGTCCCGACGATGACCCCGTGCATGGCGGTGCTGCTCGACTTCGGCACCGAGGAGCAGAAGCGCACCCACGTGCCGGCGATCCTGCGCGGCGAGGAGCTGTGGATGCAGCTGCTGTCCGAGCCCGGTGGCGGCTCCGATGTCGCCGGCGCGTCGACCACCGCGATCCGGGACGGGGACGAATGGGTCCTGAACGGCTCCAAGGTCTGGACGACGGGCGCGTGGTGGTCCGACTGGGGGCTGTGCCTCGCGCGCACCAACTGGGACGTGCCCAAGCACCGGGGCCTCACCGTGTTCATGGTCCCGATCGACGCGGAGGGCATCGAGGTGCAGCGCATCGAGATGCTCAACGGCAACCGGGAGTTCTGCCAGGAGTACCTCACCGACGTGCGCGTGCCCGACTCCCACCGCATCGGCGAGCTCGACGACGGGTGGACGGTGGGCCTGCGCTGGATGTTCCACGAGCGGATGGCGGCGAACTCGCCGTACGTCACCCGCCCGGCCGAGATGGAGCTCGCCGCGGTGGACGGCCAGTCCATCCGCCGCGTCGCGCTCGACGCCGGCCGGGCCGACGACCCGGTCGCGCAGGAGCTCGTCGGCGAGGCCGAGGTGCTCGCGCTGGTCGGCAGCGCGCTCGGGCGCCGCGTGGCCGAGGGCATGGCCGCGGGGACGATGACGGAGCAGGCCTCCGCCATCGCCCGGCTGTACCACGGGCTCAGCGTCGCCCGCCGCACGACCATCGCGTTCGAGCTGGCGCGCAGCGCCGGGATCGCGTGGAGCGACGCCGACGGCGCGCTCGCCGGCGTCGGCGACGACTTCCTGATGCGTCAGGTGAGCTGCATCGGGGGCGGCACCACCGAGATGGCGGCCAACGTCGTGAGCGAGCGCGTCCTCGGGATGCCGAGGGAACCGAGCCGTGACCGGGACCGCCCCTTCCGGGACGTGCCACGTGGGGGCTCCAGGACCTCGTGGGCCGAGCGCAGGGGGTCGGCATGAACGTCGTCGTCGTCGGAGCATCCAGTGGACTCGGTCGCTGCGTGGCGATCGGCCTCGGCGGCGCGGGGCACGACGTCGCGCTCCTCGCCCGGCGCAAGGACCGGCTCGAGGCCGCGGTCGCCGAGATCGGTGGGCGCGCCTCGGCGGTCGCGTGCGACGTCACCGACGAGGAGGGGTGCCACGCGGCGGTCTCGGAGGCCGCGGACCGGTTGGGCGGGATCGACGCGCTGGTGTACGCGACCGGCATCGGGGTGCTGGGCCACCTGGCCGACATGGACGCCGAGACCTGGACCCGCACGCTCGCCACCAACGTGGTCGGCGCGGCGACGGCCACCCGGGCCGCGCTGCCCCACCTGCAGGCCTCGGACGGGCGGGCGATCTACTTCTCCTCGGTCTCGGCCTCGATGACCCCGGCGTGGCCGGGCCTCGGCGCGTACGTCGCCAGCAAGGCCGCGCTCGACAAGCTCGTCGAGGCGTGGCGGATCGAGCACCCCGAGGTCGGCTTCACCCGGCTCGTGGTCGGCGACTGCGGCGGCGGGGACGGCGACTCCGCGATCGGGTTCACCGACGGCTGGGACATGGACCTCGCCGCCCGGGTGGGCCGCACCTGGTACGAGAAGGGCTACATCGCGGGCGCGCTGCTCGACGTCGACGACCTCGTCGCCGCGATCGACGGGATCATCCGGCTCGGCCGCTCGGCGGTGGTGCCCACGATGGCCGTGCTCCCCCGGGTTCCCCGGTCCGAGGGATGATCTTCGGCCTGCGGTTCGACCTGCGGCACCCGGCGTTCAGCCCCGTGTCGCACAGCGAGCGGTACCGCGCGTGCGTCGACATGTGCGAGTGGGCCGACGAGCGCGGCGCGATGTTCGTCGGGCTCAGCGAGCACCACGGCTCCGACGACGGGTACCTGCCGTCCCCGCTGACGCTCGCCGCGGCGGTCGCGGCGCGGACCCGCAACCTGGCCATCACGATCGGCGCGCTGGTCGCGCCGTTCCACGACCCGCTGCGGCTCGCCGAGGACGTCGCGGTCGTCGACCTCGTGAGCGGTGGGCGCCTCTCGCTGATCCTGGGCGCCGGCTACGTGCCGGGCGAGTTCGAGATGTTCGGGGTGCCGATGTCGGAGCGGCCCCGGCGGGTCACCGAGGTCGTCGAGACGCTGCGCGCGGCGTGGACCGGCGAGCCGTTCACCTACCGGGGCCGGACCGTCACGGTCCGGCCCACCCCGACGAACCCGGGTGGGCCGCCGCTCCTGCTCG
>CBFGTJ010000174.1:0-6730 GCA_965651815.1 uncultured Microthrixaceae bacterium
GCTCGCGTTCCTCGGGATGGTCGTGCTGCGCTCCAGCGGCGTCCTGCCCGCGCAGGTCATCGACTGGGGCGGGACGGCCGAGTCCTGGCTCCTCGCGTCGGCGCTCGTCGGGCTCGGCTCGGGCGTGCGCGTGCAGGACCTCCGCAAGCTCGGCGGGCCGACCCTGCTGCTCGGCCTGGCCTCGTGGGTGCTGGTCGCCGGGGTGGCCTACGTGGGGGTCCGGCTCACGGCCTGACGCCGGCTTTGACGCCCGGACGAATTCATATGCACAATGATCACTATTCGCTATGAACGTGGTCAGGTCTCTCACCAGGTGCAACGGGTCGACCTGCCCCCGAACGGGGGCGGCGTGACGTCGCTGAGCACCGTCGACCGTGCGATCGACGTGCTGACGGTCCTCGCCGAGTCCGACCGCGGGCTCTCCAACGCCGAGGTCAGCTCCACCCTCGACCTCGACCGGTCCACCTGCCACCGGCTGCTCACCACGCTCGAGCGCCGTGCGGTGGTCACCCGGGACGGCACCACCAAGCGCTTCCGGCCCGGCCCCTACCTCACCTACCTCGCGATGGCCGGCGCACCCGACGCCCGCTTGGTGGTCCACGAGGAGCTGCGCAGCCTCGTCGAGCTCTCCGGCGAGAGCGCCAGCTTCAGCCTCCTCGCGGGGGACCACTTCCACTGCGTCGCCCACCTCCGCTGCGGGCACGAGCTGAGCTACAGCCCGGTCGCCGGGCGGTCCTACCCGCTGCAGAGCGCGGCGGCGGGCCTGGCGCTGTGGGCGTTCCAGGACGACCGGCTCGCCGAGCGGCTGGTCGAGGAGGTCGCGCAGCGGGAGCCGTCGCTCGACGTGGAGGCCCTCCGGCGCGAGCTCGCCGACACCGTCGCCCGCGGCTACGCCCGCAGCGCGGGGACGCGCTCACCGGGTGGGTGCTCGATCGCGGTGCCGGTGCTCGACCGCAACGGCGTCGCCCGCGGGGTCCTCACCCTCTCGGCCGCCGCCGAGCGGCTGCCGCTCGAGGAGCTCGAGCAGCTGGTCGCCCCGCTGTGCGAGTCCGCCGAGCGGCTCGCGAGGACGTTGCACTGGTCGGATGCGGAAGGAGGTCATCGTGTGGCCTGAGCCCGTCCACGGCGCTGCCCTCGCCGCAGCCCGACAGGAGAAGTGGGAGCGCACGCTGCCGCTGCTGTTCCGGGCACACCCCCACTACCGGCGGGTCTTCGCCGAGCTGGGCATCGAGGAGGGCGACCTCCGCTCGTACGAGTCGATCAGCCGGCTCCCCGTCACGCAGAAGGACGACTTCATGCGTGCACCCGAGGACTTCCGGCTGCAGACCGCCGCGCTCGACGACGTGAGCGTGCCCGAGCGCACCGTCGCCCACGTGGTCCACACCACCGGCACGACCAGCGGTCGGCCCGCCCCCTTCTACGACACGAACTGGGACTACACGAGTCGGGTCTGGCAGCTGCGCGAGCTGTGCACGCGCATCGGCGTCTCACGCGAGGACACCGTCGCCAACCTGTTCCCGCTCGGCGCCGTCCTGCACCAGGGCTTCCTCACCGCGCTGCACGGCCCGCTGGCGGTGGGCGCCAAGGTGATCACCGGCTACACCGGCGCGCCGTCCACCCCCTTCGGCGTGTACCGGAGCACCGCCGAGGCGGTCGAGCTCATCGCCGAGCACCGTCCGACGGTCCTGTGGGGCATCGCCGGCTACGTCGCACGCGTCGTCGCCGAGTGCGAGGCCCAGCAGGTCTCCCTCGAGCGGGTCCGGCTGGCGTTCCTCGCCGGCGAGCCCGCCGGCCCCGAGTTCCGCAAGGCCTTCCACGCCCGGCTCGAGCGCTGCGGCGCCACCGACGTCGAGCTGCAGAACGGCTACGGGTTCACCGAGATGCAGGGCCCCTCGTGGCACTGCGCGGCGGACGGGCCCTTCCACGTGCCCACCCCGGAGCAGTACTTCATCGAGGTCGTCGACCCCGACACCCACGCGCCGGTCCCCGACGGCGAGGAGGGGCTCGTCCTGGTGAGCCACCTGAACCGGCGCGGGACCGTGCTGCTGCGGTACGCGATGGGCGACCTGTGCGCCCTCGAGCACGGGCCGTGCCCCAACTGCGGCCTCGACGGCCCGCGGTTCGCGTTCCCGCCCCGCCGCACCGGCCGGCTGCTCAAGGTGAAGGGCACGCTGATCAACTCCGATGCCCTGCTCGAGGCCGTGTCGGAGGTGCCGGGCGTCGCGGAGTTCCAGGTCCGCATCGGCCACCGCGACCCGGGTGACGTGCTCTCCGGCGAGGAGATCCGCATCGAGTTCGTGCGGGTGGACGGCGTGGACGGCGCCGGCGACGTCGCCGAGGACATCCGCCGGGCCGCCGTCACGGCCACCGAGATCACCCCCACGGTCGTCGAGGAACCGAAGCTGCTGGAGCGCCTCGACGGCTCCTACAAGTTCAAGCGGCTGGTGGACGAGCGGGCGGTCCAGCCCGCACCCACCCGCGACGAGGAGGCCCTTCGATGAGCGGCACGCAGCAACGATCGCTGGCAGACCTCACCGAGGAGCTGCACCGTCGCCGGCACGAGGTGAGCGACGAGGCACGACCCGACGCGGTCGCGCAGCAGCGCAAGTACGGCAAGTGGACGGCGCGCGAGCGCGTCGACGCGCTGGTGGACGAGGGCACCTTCGTCGAGCTCGGCGCCCTCGCCCGGGCGGGCTCGTCCACCGGGCTCATGGAGGGCTTCGAGACCCCCTCCGACGGCATCGTCGTCGGCCGGGCCGAGGTCGACGGCCGGCCGGTGGTCGTCGTCTCCTACGACTTCACCGTCCTCGGCGGGTCGATGGGCAGCGTGCTGGACGCCAAGTTCGCCGCCGCCCGGCAGGTCTCGCTGCGGCACGGCATCCCGCTGATCATGTTCGTCGAGGGCGGCGGCGCCCGCATCAACGAGCGCATGGGCTCCACGACGATCCGCGGCCACGAGCGGTTCTCGGACCTGTGCCTGCTGTCGGGCTGGGCCCCGATCCTCTGCGGCGTCGTCGGACCGACCTACGCCGGGCACGCCAACCTCGTCGCGCTCAGCGACTTCACCGTGATGGTGGAGGGCGCGAGCCTCGGGCTCGCCGGCCCCCGCCTCGTCGAGGCGGCCACCGGCGAGCGCATCGGCCTCGAGGACCTCGGCGCCTCGGTGCACGCGAACGAGATCGGCTCGGTCGAGCTCGCCGTGCCCGACGAGCAGTCGATGATCGACGCGTTCCGCCGGTACCTGTCGTACATGCCGGCGAACGCCTCGGAGCGCCCGCCGGTCGAGCCGTACGAGGCGTCGGGCGACGAGCGGCTCGGCGACGAGGTGCTCTCGCTCGTCCCCGAGTCGCTGAACCGCGCCTACGACATGCGGCGGCTGGTCCACCTGCTCGCGGACGAGGGCAGCGTGTTCGAGCTGAAGCCCACGTTCGCCCAGAACCTCATCACCGCCTTCGCCCGCTTCGGCGGCCACCCCGTCGGCGTCGTGGCGAACAACCCGATGTTCTACGCGGGCGTGATGGACACCCCGGCCAGCGACAAGATGGCCCGCTTCGTCAACATCTGCGACGCGTTCGGCATCCCGGTGCTCGTGCTGTCGGACGTGCCCGGCTACATGGTGGGCGTCGCCGCGGAGCGCACCAACATCGCCCGGCGCAGCATGCGCCCCCTGTGGGAGTTCGGCCAGGCGACGGTGCCGATCCTCACCGTCGTCGTCCGCAAGGCCTACGGGCTCGCCTACCACACGATGGGCGGCGCCGAGTTCCACCCGGTGTTCCTGGCCTGCTGGCCGTCCGCCCGGGTCAGCCCGATGGGCGCCGAGGGCGCGGCGAACGTGCTGCTCGGCAAGGACCCCGAGGCCACCGCGGAGCAGAAGGCCGAGCTGGCCGCCGAGTTCGCGGCGCTCGAGAGCCCCTTCGTCGCCGCCGAGGCGTTCAAGGTCGACGACGTGATCGATCCCCGCGACACGCGGGCGCTCGTCATCGACTCGCTGGAGTTCGTACACCGCACGGGTCACACCTCCGGCCACTGGAGGCCGCCGAAGAAGCGAGGGATCGCGCCGTGCTGACCGCAGGATCGACCACTGGAGGGCCGTCGTGTCCGGAATGACCTTCGACGAACGGATCGAGGAGCACGAGCGTCGCCGTGCCGCCGCGCTCGCGATGGGCGGTGAGGCGAAGCTCGAGCGTCGCCGCCAGGCCGGCGTGCTCAACGTGCGGGAGCGGATCGACCACCTCCTCGACGAGGGGACCTTCCGCGAGACCGGCCTGTTCGCCACCTCGATCGACCCCGCCCAGCGCGACAGCACGCCCACCGACGGCAAGGTCACCGGCTACGGCAAGGTCGAGGGCCGGCCCGTCGCGGTCGTCGGCTACGACTTCACCGTCAAGGGCTCGTCGTCGAGCACGGTGAGCGAGCGCAAGATGTCGCACACGAAGCGCTCGGCGTCGCGGTGGGGCATGCCGATCGTGTACCTCGACGAGGCGACCGGGATCCGCATGCCCGACGCCATGGGCGGTGCGGGCATGGGCATGCTCGACCACCGCGACCGCTTCCTGCGGGAGCGGGTCAGCCCGTGGGCGACCGGCGTGTTCGGCTTCGCGTACGGCTCCGCGGCGTGGCACGCCGTGGCCGCCGACTTCGCGGTCGTGCGCAAGGGCGCCACGCTCGCGGTCTCGAGCCCCGGGCTCGTCGGGGCGGCCACCGGCTCGGAGGTCGACTCCGAGGAGCTGGGCGGCTGGCGGGTGCACGCGGAGGTGACCGGGTTCGCGGACGCCGTCGCCGACTCCGACGAGGAGGCGATCGACCTCATCCGCCGGTTCCTGTCGTACCTCCCGACGAACAACGCCGAGCCGCCGCCGACGGCCGAGGTGCCCGCCGGCTCGGGGAGCCGCGCGGAGGAGATCCTCGAGGTGCTGCCCGAGACGCCCTACCGCGTCTACGACACCCGCAAGGTGATCGACCTGGTCGTCGACCACGGCAGCTTCTTCGAGCTGAAGGAGCGGTTCGGTCGCAGCCTCGTCACGGGCCTCGCCCGCATCGAGGGCCAGGCGGTCGGGATCATCGGCAGCAACCCGATGTTCAAGGGCGGCGCCATCGACGTGGACGCCTGCACCAAGGCGATCTCGATGATCGTCCTGTGCGACTCGTTCAACCTGCCGATCGTCTTCCTCGTCGACCAGCCCGGGTTCCTCATCGGTGCGGACGCCGAGCGCAGCGGCATCCTCGGCAAGGTCATCAACTGGATGAACGCGCTGTCGCTCGTGACCGTGCCGCGCCTCACCGTCATCATGCGCAAGAGCTTCGGCCAGGCGTTCATGAACATGGGCGCCGGCGGCATGGCGGACGCGGTCGCCGCGTGGTGGACCGCGGACGTCAGCTTCATGGACCCGCGCACCGCCGTGCGGGTCGTGAACGGGGTCGACGAGCAGTCCGACCCGGAGCGCTTCGCCGCCGCGCTCGCCGAGATGGACCGCCCCCGCTCGGCCTACGACCTGGCCGCGGTGTTCGGCGCACACGACGTCATCGACCCCCGCCAGACGCGGGAGTGGCTCGCGTCGATGCTCGACGTGCACGCCCTCCGCCACACCGGCGGCGTCGGCCAGCACCGCCTCGCGAACTGGCCCACCAGTCACTGAATCCCCCGATCCGGCTAGGAGACCCATGGCCACCCAACCCGTCCACTCCGATCTCGCTGCATCGGTCCTGCAGGTGCTCGTCACCGAGGGCCAGGAGGTCGCCGAAGGCGACCCGATCCTCATCCTCGAGTCCATGAAGATGGAGATCCCGCTCACCGCCCCCGTGTCGGGCCGCGTCGCGAAGCTCCACGTCGCCGAGGGCGACTCGGTCGCGCAGGGCGCCGTCGCGGCAGAGATCGACGCCTGACCACCACGACCACACCGAACCCACCAGAGGAGTCCCCATGACAGCCACCATCGCCCTGCCCCGCCCGCGGGTGCTCTCCGACGTCATCCCGCAGTTCCGGACCCGCTCGCTGGTGCTGGTGACCGCCGGCGCGCTCCTGGTCGCGCTCGCGTCGCAGGTCCGCATCCCCCTCGGCTTCACCCCGGTCCCGGTGAACGGCCTCACCTTCGCGTCGCTGGTGCTCGGCGCGTCGTACGGCGCCCGGCTCGGCGGCGCCGCCCTCGGTCTGTTCTGGGTGCTCGGTGCCGTCGGCCTGCCGTTCTTCCAGGGCGGCAACGGCGGTTGGACCTACGCCACCGGCGCGACCGGCGGCTACCTCGTCGGCGCCGTCCTCGCGGCCGTGGTGGTCGGCCACCTCGCCGAGCGCGGCACCGACCGGCGCCTGTTCAGCTCGCTGGCCGTGATGGCGGCCGCGAACGTGCTGCTCATCTGGGTGCCCGGCACCCTCTGGCTCGCCCACGTCCTCGACGCCCCCGTCTTCGGCGGTGCGGACAGCGCGTTCGCGCTGGGCGTGCAGCCCTTCATCGTCGGCGACCTGGTGAAGCTGGCGCTGGCCGGCGCGGCGCTGCCCACCATGTGGCGGCTCGTCGGACGTAGCACGGACTGAAGGTCTCGACGCGGCCCGCTCCTCCTTCCCCCCCTCCCTCCCCCCGGGAGCGGGCCGCGTCGTCTCCCCCAACCGAGAGGAGCGGCAAGTGGCGCTGCGTGAGATCACATCCGAACTCCGGGCAGCCTGGCGTGACGCCGGGCTGTGGCCGGGCCGCCTGCTCGTCGAGAAATCGGGCGAACACGGCTTGTTCATCCGGTG
>CBFGTJ010000175.1:0-6693 GCA_965651815.1 uncultured Microthrixaceae bacterium
GACGTGCTCGCCGACGTGCGCGCCGCGCTCGACGCGCTCGACGGCTGACGTGCAGGACGCGGTCGGGGTACCGGAGGCGGTTCCGGCGCGGCGGTACGCTGACGCCGTGGAACGTCCCGATGTGGCGCGAGCGGTGCGGAGCTTCGGCGTGGTGCCGGTCGCCGTGCTCGCCGCCGAGGTGGAGCGGGCGAGCGACGTGGCGTCGAGGCGGCTGAGCTGGGTCGTCGCGGGCCTGGTGGTGCTCGCCGGGGTGATCACCGTGGTGACCGCGCTGTACTGGCGGGCCACGCGCCCGCCGAGGGTCCCGGATCCCTTCACCGCGATGAGGTGGGTCGCGGACGAACCCGCGTCGGACCCGGCACCGCCGCCGTCGACCTCGACGGCACCGACGAGGCCGACGCCGCCGCCTCCGGACCCCTCCGGCGTCCCGGCACCCACGCCCCGGCCCGGGGACCCGATCGCCGCCGCGCCGCGCGGGGCCGAGCGCGCTGCTCGGTAACGTGTGACATGGCCGAGTTCGATCCCCAGGAGATGGTCGCGCGGTTCCGCGAGCGTGCCGCGTCCGTGAAGCGTCGACAGATCCCGCCGGTCGAGGGCGAGGCGCGACGGGAGTTCATCCGCCAGGCGGAGCTGGACTTCCAGGACTTCGCGCTCATCGGCGACGCGACCGCGGCGATCGAGGACGGGTTCCTGGTGCTGCGGGTGGACCTCCGCCCACCCGACCAGCGGGACTGAGCGGTGCCGGCGGGCGAGGAGCGCTCCCGCCTGGAGGCCGCGCTCGGGGCCATCGACGAGGCGAACTCGCACGACCCGAACCGCGTGGTGCACGACGGGGTGGAGCACCCCAAGGAGCTGCTCCACGGGCGGCTCGTGAGCGAGTGGGTGCAGCGGCTCGACCCCGCCGCGGGCGAGGAGCAGCTGTTGGCGGCGAGGGCGCACCACTTCCGCCGGTGGACCTCGCCCCGCGACGCGCACCCGCCCGGCCGTGCCGGTTACCTGCGCTGGCGGGCCGAGGCGGCGAGGCGTCAGGCCGAGGAGGTCGGCGAGCTGCTGCGACGCCACGGCTACGACGAGGCGACGGTGGAGCGGGTCGGCGCCATCATCCGCAAGGAGGGCAGGACCCGCGACCCGGCGGTGCAGACCCACGAGGACGCGCTGTGCCTGGTGTTCCTCGAGACCCAGCTCGCCGAGGTCGCCGAGCGCCTCGGCGCGGACCACACCCGGCAGGTGCTCGTGCGCACGCTCGGCAAGATGAGCGAGCGGGCGATCGAGCAGGCGCTCGCGCTGGAGCTGCCCCAGGACGCGGCGCGGCTGCTGCAGGAGGCGCTGGCGGCGCGCTGAGGCACTTCCGCCGTCATCCCGTACGCTGGGACCAGCTCATCTGGAGTGGGGCGACGCGGAGGACGGGCTGGTGCACCAGGGGAAGGACACGAACACACCGGGGCCGGTGGGTTCGCTGTTCTCGACGGTCGCGAGCGACAACGCCGAGGTGGTGCCGCCGGAGGCCCACCGGGGCTTCGACCAGCTGTGGAGCACCACGGCGCGCCCCGACGAGGACCCGGTCGAGGGCGAGCTGCTGGACGACGCGCCGCCCGGCGCGGGCGGTGGCGGGGTCAACGGTGCGAGCGGTGCGAGCGGTGCGAACGGCCGGCGGTTCGACCGGGGCACGCCGGGACCGGGGCTGTTCTCCGCCGAGCCGGTGCCGCGCTCGGAGGACGTGATCGACGAGGCCGACCTGCTGGAGGAGGCCGAGCCCCCGCCCTACCGGGGTGCACCGGAGTCAGGTCCCGGGCCGGACCTCGCCGGTGTGAGGACCTCGACGCCCACCGGCGAGCCGTTGTTCTCGAGCGGGCGGGCCACCCGGGCACCCGAGGATCCGTGGGTGGACGCCGGGGCCGCCGCCGGCCAGGGTGCCGCACCCGGGCCGCCCCACTTCGCACCCGACCCGCACGCCGATCCCGCTGCGGGCGCCGCGACCCCGCCGCCGTACCAGCGGGTGGGGTTGGACGGCGGGGTGCGGGCCGACCGGGACGTGCCCGACCCGAACGGGCTCCGCCGGGCGGTCGCCCGCCTCGACCCGGCGGAGGTGGAGCGCGCGGCCGTGCCGATCGCGGTGTGTGGGGCCCTGTTGCGGGAGGACGAGCAGGTGCTCGCCGCGGTGACGGGGCAGATGCTCGGGCGCCCTGCGGTCATCGTGCTGACCCCGCGGCGGGTGCTCGTCGTCAACGACCGCCGCTGGCAGCCGATCGTCGACGAGTTCGCCCTCGACTCGAACCTCGTGGTCCGCGGGCGGCACGACCGCAACGTCGCGGCGCTCAGCTTCGCGGACGCGACCCGGTTGTCGATGGTCGACGGCATCGGCCAGGTGGCGCTCGCCATCGAGCTGGCCACGTTGATCCGCCAGGTCGGCGTCAACGGGTCGACCGGGCCCGGCTCGAGCGGCACGACGGGCGCGACGACCGTCCACGGCTGAGCGTCCGCTCGCGGTGGGGAGGCGCCGAGTTGTGGGCCGGTGCGCCGTCTCGGTACCATGACGGCCCTCGCGGACGTAGCTCAGTTGGTAGAGCGCAACCTTGCCAAGGTTGAGGTCGCCGGTTCGAGGCCGGTCGTCCGCTCCAGGTGGGGCCCCGGTCAGCCGGGGCCTCCTGCGTTGGGGGCGCAGTTCCACCCACCCGGTCGTCGGGACCGGTGGGGCGGCGCCGCTACAGTGACAAGCGGTCGGGCGACGTGGCCGAGTGGTGAGGCAGAGGCCTGCAAAGCCTCGTACAGGGGTTCGATTCCCCTCGTCGCCTCCAGTCGTGCGAGCCCCGGTGCGAACGCCGGGGCTCGTGCGCGCCGGGCCGGCGACCGTCCCGGTCAGCGGAGGGTCCCCGCCCAAGTGAAGGCGCCGGCCCGCGAGGGGCCCGGTGCCCGGGCAGACTGCTCACATGGAGACCCACCGCCCGGACCACGCGCCCCCGGGCCCACCACCCGTCCCGCAGTTCCAGCAGACCGCGCCGCTGGGCGGGAGGGCTCCCGTGCCCGAGGTCGAGCCGCCACGGTCGGATCGGCGGGAGCTGGTCCTGGTCGCGTGCCTTCTGCTGCTGTCGATCGTGACCGGCGCCGCGAGCCTGATGCCCTGGCGCGACTGGGGGCACCAGCTCGGTGCGCCGATCCTCGAGACCGGCTGGGAGCGGCCCGACGGCTCGATCGGGCGGGGATGGCTCGCGGTCCTCATCGGCGTCGCCCTGGCGGCTGCCGGGGTGCTGATCGCCGCGGAGCGCCGACGGGCCGGCCGCACCCTCGCGGTGGTGGCGGCCCTCTCCCTCGCGACGCTCGCCGTCGCCGAGTGGGGACTGGGCGCGGGCAGCTCCCGCACGGGCCCGGGCTCGGGGATCTGGGTGCTGCTCGCGGTGAGCCTGCTGGTCGTGGTGGCGGTCGGCGCCACCTCACCGCCGGAGCCGGCCGCAGCACGGCAGGGCAGCGGCCCCTGACCCTCCGCGCCGACGGTGCGCCCGCGGAGGGGGATGCCCTCGCACCTGCCGGCGGCTGCTAGGTTGGACACCCGCTCGGGCGTATAGCTCAGTTGGCTAGAGCGCTTCCCCGACACGGAAGAGGTCACAGGTTCAAGTCCTGTTACGCCCACCAGGGGCCCCCGCCACGGCGGGGGCCTCGTCGCGTGAGCGGGCCTCAGATGGTGTGAGCACCAACCGACGCGGACCGGGCGGCGTTTCGGCGGCGACGCCACGCGGGTAGGACCGTGCGTGCCTGCACCTGCCTGCTCGACGCTGCGCTTCGGCGGGCTCGACATCGCCTACGACCACCGGGTCCTCGAACCGAGGCCGTGGACGCTGCTCCAGAGCGAGTGGGCGAGCGAGCTGTCGCCCGGCGCTCCCGAGGGTCCGATCCTCGAGCTCTGCTGCGGAGCCGGCCACATCGGCCTGGCCACCGCCGGTGTGACCGGCCGCCCGCTGGTCCAGGTCGACGCGTCACGGGCCGCGGTGGAGCTCGCGGCCCTCAACGCGGCCCGCGCGGGGCTGGCCACCGAAGTCCGCTGCGGCGACCTCGCCGGCTCGGTTCCGGAGCGGGACCACTTCCCCCTCGTGCTCGCCGACCCGCCCTACCTGCCGAGCGTGCTGGTCGCGGACCACCCCGACGACCCGGTCGACGCCATCGACGGCGGTCCGGACGGCCTCGCCATCATCCGACGCTGCCTGCCGGTGATCCGTCGCAGCCTGCACCCCGAGGGTGCCGCGCTGCTGCAGGTCCACGGCGAGGCCCAGGTCGCCGCGCTGCGGGACCAGCTGCCCGCAGGACTCGAACTGGTCGGGTCCCGCGCCCACGACGCGCACCGCGCCGTGGTGCTGCTCACCCGACGCGCCGACGCATCCCAGAGGAACGAATGAGTCCCATCACCGCCACCACGACCGACGAGGAGATCCACCTCACCGATCCGACAGGTTCCGCAGGCGCCGCTCCACCGCGCCTGGCGCCACGCTTCGCGGCCGCGCTGCGCGACCGCGACGATGCGGCGCTCGAGGAGGTCGCGGGCGCCCACCCCGTCGACACCCGCGACGAGCTGGTGGCGCTGCTCACGATCCACGACATGTGGATGGCGCCGCTGTGGACCACGGACGGCATCGAGGAGTACCAGGGCCACCCCGCGGTCGCCGCGCTGAAGTGGCGGCTCGAGCGACGGTTCCTGGCCCGCCTCGAGTCCCGCCAGGCGAGCGCCGGGCCGCTGCCGGGGGCCGACGACGCGGTCGCCGCGATGCGCCGCGTCGCCGCGTCGGACCTCGTGCCGCCGGTGTACCGCTGGCTCGCCGAGGAGGCGGACCGGGACGAGCTCGTGGCGTTCCTCGCCATCGAAGGCGGCCCGGACGCCGGCTTCGACGACCTCGTCGCGCTCGTGCAGGTGGGCATCCACGACGGCCCCAAGGTGGCGCTGGCCCGGAACTACTGGGACGAGCTCGGCAGGGGGACCTTGTCGGAGGTCCACACCGTCCTGCACGACCGGTTGGTCGAGGCCACCGACATGCCGCGCATCCCCAGGGACCACCTGCCGGTGAGCGCGCTGGAGCGGATCGCCATCGGCGGCCTGTTGGCCACGAACCGGCGCCTGCAGCCGGAGATGCTCGGCGCCCTCGGCCTGCTCGAGATGCAGGCGGGCCCGCGCTGCCGCGCGGTGGTGCAGGCGCTCGACCGGCTGGACGCCCCCGCAGGTGCCCTTCCGTTCTACGAGGAGCACGCCCAGGCCGATCCTCGCCACGGCAAGGAGTGGCTGGACGAGGTCGTCGCGCCGCTCGCCGCCGAGCACCCCGGGTGGGGTGCCCGGATGGTCACGGGCGCCCGTTGGCGGCAGCAGGTGAACGCCGCGTTCTTCGCGAGCGCACGGTCGTTCGTCGACGGCATCGTGCACCCCAGCAGGAACAGGAACTGAGCCGACCCAGCTGCGCGACCACGAGGGCCTGACCCTCGTTCCGGTCAGCCCTCCGCTGGCGACCCGCCGAGCAGTTCCGCGGCCTCGTGGTAGAGGCGGGCGACCTCCTCGCGGATCTGCGGGCGCTCGGTGATGCGCCGCGACCACGCGACGCGCACCGTGGCGGGCCCACCCTCCGGTCCGTCGACGCGGAACTCACCACCCGTGGCATCGAGCCCCGTCATGGTCGCCGAGGTCGCGTCCGGCCGACCGCCGAAGGCCCGGCAGATCAGCACCGAGTCCTCGGCGTGGTCCTCGTTCATGTGCCGCAGCACGGCGGCCACGACCTCGTCGTCGAAGGGGTTCGAGCTGTCGCCCATCGGATCTCCTCGCTGGAAGGCTTGTTAAGCAACCCTACATCTGGTTAGTTTGCCCCCTACTCATTGATGCTTGTGCAAGCGCATCATCACCTGTCGGCCTTCCCCGCTACGGATCCATCCATGCACCTGACACCTCCACCGCAGCGGGCAGCACGCCGCCACCCTGACGGCCCGGGGACGCGCGCCACCCAGCTTCGCCGGGTCTGCGCCGTGGCGCTCGCAGCCCTCGTCGCGGTCGTGACGGCCACCGTGCAGCCCGCGGCTGCGCAGTCGGGCGATCCGACCGTCTCGCCCGCCACCGTCCTCTCCGCCGACGGCCGCACCGCGACCGACGGTGTGCGGACCCTCACCGTCTCCCAGGTCAGGGGGCTCTCCCCGGCCGGGCAGACGATCAGGGTCACCGGGCGCGGCTACGACACCAACAAGGGCGTCTACGTCGCGCTGTGCGTGATCCCCCCACGCAACGTCGTGCCGTCCCCCTGCGGCGGCGGCGTCGACCTCGAGGGCCAGGCGGGCGCGTCGCAGTGGTTCTCCTCCAACCCGCCGAGCTACGGCGTCGGCCTCGCGAAGCCCTACGGGCCGGGCGGTTCGTTCGACACCACGTTCCGGGTCAGCCCCGTCATCAGCCCGACGGTCGACTGCCGCCAGGTGCGCTGCGCGGTGGTGACCCGCAACGACCACAGCCGCAGCAGCGATCGGTCCCAGGACATCCTCGTGCCGGTCACCTTCGCCGCGGGCGCCGCCGCGCCGCCGGCGGCGGGTGGTGGCGGCGGGGCGCCGGCACCAGCGCCGTCGGCTCCCCAGAGCACGGCTCCCCAGAGCACGGCGCCGCCCACGACCGCGCCGACGACGACCGCGCCCCCCACCACGACGACCACGACCACACCGCCCGCACCGGAGGCGACCCTGTCACCC
>CBFGTJ010000176.1:0-6660 GCA_965651815.1 uncultured Microthrixaceae bacterium
TGTCAGCGTGCTCGCCTGGATGGACCTCGAGATGACCGGGCTCGACCCGGCCCGGCACGTGATCGTCGAGATCGCGACGCTGATCACCGACGACGACCTGAACATCGTGGCGGAGGGGCCCGACCTGGTCGTGCACGCCACCGACGAGCAGCTCGCCGAGATGGACGACGTGGTGGTCGAGATGCACACGGCGAGCGGGCTGCTCGAGCAGATCCGCAGCTCGACGCTGACGCTGGAGGAGGCGGGCGCCGCGACGCTCGAGTTCCTCCGGGCCCACATCCCCGAGCCGCGGACCGTGCCCCTCTGCGGCAACTCGATCGGGATGGACCGCAGGTTCCTCGCGATGCACCTGCCGGAGATCGAGGACCACCTCCACTACCGGTCGATCGACGTGTCGACGATCAAGGAGCTCGCCCGGCGCTGGTACCCGGAGCAGCTCGCCGCGTTCGACCGCAAGAGCTCCGCGCACCGGGCGATGGACGACATCAAGGAGTCGGTCGACGAGCTGCGCTACTGGCGCGAGACGGTCTTCCGCCCCGCCACCACCCCGGCGACGCCGCCGGAGGGACCCGACGCTGCGACTCCCGCCCCCGAAGCCGCGGCCGGCACATGACCGCCACGCCGCCCGGCCCGGAGGTCGCCGACCCGCCGGCCAGGCCGACCAAGCAGGAGCAGCTGCCCGCGGAGGAGGACGCCATCGAGGTGGCACCGGGGGTCCTGCGGCTGCAGCTGCCGATCATGATGCCCGGGCTCGGCCACGTGAACTGCTACCTGCTCGAGGACGGCGACGGCGTCGCCCTGGTCGACCCCGGCCTCCCCGGCCCCGAGTCCCACGCCGAGCTGGTGCGCCGCCTGCGCGCGCTCGGGGTGCCGCCCGAGCGGGTGCACACCGTGCTGGTCACACACTCCCACCCGGACCACTTCGGCGGCGCGGGGCGGCTGCACGTCGAGCACCGGTCCCGCGTGGTCGCCCACGAGGCGTTCAGCACCCCGTTCGACCGCGTCGCCTCCCCCGTCGAGGACGACCTCGTCGAGCTCGAGGACCGCACCGACGACGAGGGTGGGAGCCTGCTCGAGGAGGTGCTCTTCGGCGAGGGCGACCTCCCGGAGATCCCCGCCCGACCGACCCCGTGGGGCGGCGACGGGATGCGCCCCCGGGCCGAGGAGCTCGCCCACATGCGGACCTGGGACTCGTTCTCCAAGCAGGGCCTGCTGTCGCTGCACCCGACGCACCGCGTGCAGGACCAGCAGCGCCTGCAGCTGGGGCGCAGGGAGTGGACCGTCGTGCACACCCCCGGCCACACCGGCGACCACATCTGCCTGTTCGACCCGGAGTCGGGCACGTTGCTGTCGGGCGACCACGTCCTGCCGACGATCACCCCGCACATCTCGGGCATCTCACCGGGTCCCGATGCCCTGTCGCAGTTCTTCTCGGCGCTGCGCCGCGTCGCCGCGATCGAGGGCGTGCGCACGGTGCTGCCGGCGCACGGCCTGCCCTTCGAGGACCTCGAGGGCCGCGTCGAGGACATCATCGAGCACCACGACCGGCGGCTCGCCACCTTGCGCGGCATCGCGGAGTCGCTCGGCGAGGCGACCGTCACCGAGTACTCGCAGCGCCTGTTCCGGGAGCGCTCGTGGGGGCCGATGGCCGAGTCCGAGACCTACGCGCACCTCGAGCACCTGCGCGACGCGGGCGAGGTGGTCGCCCGGCGCGACGACGACGGCCAGCTGCGCTACCGACCGGCCTGAACCCGGCGGTTCACCCCGGGCCGGAGCCCAGTCGACCCCGCCCTCACCGGCTGCGGGGGCCGCTCGCACATGGATCATCGGAAAATCCCTTGCACCGCGCGGGCAAGTGGTGTTCGACTCTTCGGAGCACCTCTCCGTCGCGCCGCGGCGGTCGAGACCGGAAACGGGAACTTCGATGGACCAGATGACGCACACCCATCCGAACGCCACCTGGCGCTCGGATGCGGCGCGCCTGCGTTCGCACATGTTCCCGTGCCCGACCGAGCGCGGCATCGAGGGCGGCAACAAGCCGGCCATCGAGATGGTGGCCTTCTGCGCCACCCACCAGACCCGACGGGGAGTCCCTTCGCCGTAGGCCCACCGGCCGCAGCGACAGGCACCGACTCAGAACCGCCGGGTGAGCACCCGGCGGTTTCTTCGCTTTTCGCCCGCACACGTGGCTCACCCGGCCGGAGCACCAGACCACCACCACCCAGCAACCGGAACCGAGGAGACCACCATGACGACGCTCGAAGCCCGCCCCGAACCCCTGGACCTGCTCGAGGGGCTCGTGCAGGCCGATCGGTGGATCCTCGACGCGGCGTGCCGCGACCGCGACACCGCGGAGTTCTTCTCCGTCGAGCTCGACGACGTCGCCGCCGCCAAGCGGGTCTGCCTCGACTGCCCCGTGCGGCGGCGATGTCTCGACGCCGCGGTCGAACGCGGCGAGCAGTACGGGGTCTGGGGTGGCCACCTGTTCGTCGCCGGCCGGATCGTCCTGTCGAAGCGGCGCCGGGGGCGGCCACCCCGCAACCCCCGCCCCGGGGACCAGCTCCCCGAGGTCGAGGTCCCCGAGGCCTACCGGCCGCTCGTGTCGGCCTGAGCCGGCACGAGCGGACCACGAGTCCCCCGGGAGGTGGCGGGTCCACCATCGGCGGGCCCGCCACCCGCCTCCACCAGCCCGGTCCGGGCGCAGTGACACGGTGATCAGCAACGCCCCTCGCGACCTGACCACTGGCGCCCGGATCGGTACGGTGGCTGCACCCGGTTCGAGCCGGGTGCAGCCCGACCGGTCCGGCGATCGCGAACCCCGCGGTGGCTCGGCCGGTCCCGCGAGCCGGAGCCTCCCGCATGCCGGACACCCCACCGCCCGCCGCCGACCCCGGCGACGGGCAGCACGAGGCGACAACCGACACCCGGAGCCCTGACCGACCCGGGAGCGCCGCGCCGCGGCGGCGGCTGCCGTTCGGTCCCTTCGGCATGCTCCTCACCACCGCGGTCGCGCTCGTGGCGGCGGTCGCCGCCGGCGCGGTCGTCCAGGGCCTGGTGGACGACGACGACGGCGGTGCGGTCCCCATCCAGGAAGCGCTCGACGGCTCCGCCACCGCGCCGCTGGTGCTGGACGGCTCGGCCCGCGCCGAGGTCGGCTCCCCCGCACCCGACGTGCTCCTCGAGTACCTCGACGGCGGCAGCGAGCAGCTCGCGGAGGTCGCCGGCCGGGGCACCCCGGTGGTGCTCAACTTCTGGGCGTCGACCTGCGTGCCGTGCCTCAAGGAGATGCCCGCGTTCGAGGAGGTGCACGGCCGCTACTCCGACGACGAGGTCCGCTTCATCGGCATCGACGTGGCGGACACCGAGCAGGCCGGGCGCGACATGGTCGAGAAGACCGGCGTCACCTACCCGAACGCCCGGGACCCCCGCGCCGAGATCTTCGCCGCGTACGGCGGCATCGCGCTCCCCCGCACCGTGCTGATCGGCGGCGACGGCACGGTCCTCGCCACCCACAGCGGGGAGCTCACCGCGCAGGAGCTCACCGACCTCCTCGCGGAGCACGACCTGGTCCCGGTCTGATGGGCCCGGAGCTGGCGCTCGCGTTCTCGGCGGGGATGGTCGCCACCGTCAACCCGTGCGGGTTCGCGCTGCTGCCGGCCTACCTGTCCTACTTCCTCGGCCTCGACGACACCGGTGGCGGGTCGCCCGGCACGGCGACGGACGTGCGGCACGCACCGGTGGTGCGCGCCCTGGCGGTGAGCTCGGCGGTGACCGCCGGGTTCCTCGTCGTGTTCGGGGTCATGGGCTTCGCGTGGTCGTCGATCTCGGGGCTGATCGGCACCCGCCTGCCCTGGTTCACCCTCGTGGTCGGGGTCGTCCTCGTCGTGCTCGGCATCGCGATGCTGCGCGGGTTCGAGCCAGTGCTGCGCCTGCCGCGGCTGCAGCTGTCGGACAACGGCCGCCAGCTCAGCTCGATGTTCCTCTACGGCGTGTCGTACGCGATCGCGTCGCTCAGCTGCACGATCCCGATCTTCATCGGCATCGTGTCGACCACCCTCGAGCGCCGCAGCTTCGTCGCGGGCGTCGCGACCTTCGTGGCCTACGGGCTCGGCATGGGCATGACGCTGGGCATCCTCACGATGGCGGTGGCGCTCGCCCGCTCGGGGATCGTGCGGAGCTTCCGCAGGGTGCTCCCCCACGTCAACACGATCTCCGGCGTGTTCCTCGTCGTCGCCGGCGCGTTCGTCGGCTACTACGCGTGGGTCGAGCTGCGGGAGCTGGACTCGGGCCGCTCCAGCGCGGTGGTGTCCTGGTCCCGCGACGTGCAGGGCACCCTCCAGCGGTGGGTGGAGGACATCGGCGGCGGACGGCTCGCGCTCGCCGCGCTGATCGTGATCGTCGCCGCGCTCGCCATCACCTGGATCATGCGGTCGGGTGGCGCCCCGACCGAGCGCGGGGACGCCCGTCCGCCGCTCGACCCGGTCGACCCGGACACGACCCGCAGCTGAGGGCCGGGCCTGCTGTCGGTCGGTCGCCCCGCGCCGGCCGCGATCGTGACAGGCGGACCGGCGAGCACCTAGGTTGCCGCCCCGTGTACCGCCGAGCTCTCGAGCAGGCTTTCCCCGACGCCCTGCCCGTCGATGCCTACCTGGGCCGAGTGCACTCGGCCGTCGCGCCGCTCGGGTTCACCCGGGACCGCACCTTCGCGGCGGTGTCGATCTGCCGCGACGAGCTGACCCAGGGGCTCGTCGGCGCCGTCGGGCGCCGGTGGGACCCGCCGTTCAGCCTCGGCGGGCTGGGGGCCCTGCCCTCGCTGGGCCGCACCGGATGGCAGGCGGCGCTGTCGCACGTGCCGGACGTCGATGGCCGCGGGCACCTGCTCGTGTTCGGCATGCCGCACCTGGGCATCGACCCCGACGGGGTGCTCGGCCAGAGCCTCCGCTCGTTCCAGCACCACCCCACCCCGACGTGCGGGGCGATGACCGCGCTCCTGCACGGGCTGCGCCACGGCTTCCCGCCCGTCCCGGAGGGGCTCGACGACCACGAGGCCGAACGGCTCCGCCGCCTCGTCGACGCCCAGCGCGACGAGCTGCCCCACGACCTCGTCGAGCTCACGAAGCTCGCGGTGGCCGCGGTCGACGCCGAGATGTGGGCGGAGCTCGACGCGCTGCGGGCGAGCGACGAGATGGACGTCGCGGTGTTCTGCGGCATCCAGGTGCACCTGCCCGACCTGACCGACCACATCGTCGGGATGACCGGCGCGTTCCAGGGCGCGGACGGGGTGCGCCGCCCACTCGCCCTCCCCACCGACTGAGCCGCGCCACCTCCGAACTGTTCACCGGAAGTGAGGGCGGACCCGCAGTTCCGGGCAACAGAACGGGGTGGGGGTCAGGGGGCGAGGCGCTCCAGGCACCAGTGGTCGCCGCGGCGGAAGTAGTGGAGCCGGTCGTGCAGTCGGCTGGGCCGACCCTGCCAGAACTCGAACTCGGTGGCCCGCACCACGTAGCCGCCCCAGTGCGGCGGCCGCGGGATCGGGCCGTCCCCGAACCGCTCGGCGGCCTCCTCGAACGCGGCGTCCAACGCCTCCCGGTCCGGGATCACGCTCGACTGCTGGCTGGCCCACGCCGCGATCCGGCTGTCACGGGGTCGGGACTCGAAGTAGGCGTCGCTCACCTCGTCGGGCACGACGTCCGCCACGCCGTTCACGCGCACCTGCCGGTGCACGTCCAGCCACGAGAACACCAGGCACACGTTCGGGTTGCCGGCGAGGTCGGCGCCCTTGCGGCTCCGGCGGTTCGTGTAGAAGGTCAGGTGCCCCTCGTCGTCGAGGCCGCGCAGCAGCACGTTGCGGGCGGTGGGGCGCCCGGTGGCGTCGACGGTGCACAGGACCATCGCGTTCGGCTCGGCGAGCCCCGCGTCCTCCGCCTGCTGCAGCCAGCGGCGGAGCTGGGCGACCGGGTCGGGCTCGACCTCGGACTCGAGCAGGACGCCCCAGTCGTAGTCGGCGCGCCGCTCGAGTCCCATGGCGATCAGTCAACCATGCGCCCGCTGGACCGACGTCACCACGGGCGCCGTCGGGGCGTGGCTCAGTCCGGCCCGGCGGTCGTCGGTGCGTCCAGCGCGGCCCGGAAGAACTCCTCGTCCTCGAAGAGCCCGACGTCGCGCAGGAAGATCTTGCCGTACCGCTCGAAGTACATGAGCTGCTTGCTCAGCATGAAGATGCCGCGGTCGAACTCCGAGTCGTACACGCCCTGCGCCTCGGCCGCCGCCCGGACGCGGCGCTGCTCGGAGAAGCGCCGGTAGATGGCCCTCAGGGTCAGCTGGGTCTCCTGGAGCCCCTTGACCTCCGCGACCTGCCGCTGCGGCGCGGTGAGCAGGTCGGCGAGCGACACCTCCCCGAAGGGGCGGGTCAGCAGCGGCTCGAGCGTCATCCGCATGAACCCCTCGGTCTGGGCGTCGTCCATCCCGAGGTTCTCCTTCAGCACCGGCCCGTACATCCGGGTGACGTGGGCGGCGATGTCGGGCCACGCCGCCTCCTCGCCCAGTGCGGCGCGGATGAGGTCGCGGAAGAACCGGTGCGTCCGGGGGTCGAGCCGGCCGACGATGCCCCAGTCGATCACCCCGACCCTGCCGTCGGGCAGGAGCAGCAGGTTGCCGGCG
>CBFGTJ010000177.1:0-6651 GCA_965651815.1 uncultured Microthrixaceae bacterium
TCGGTCGTCTCCATCGACGACGGCCCCATGCGCTCCATGATCTCGGCGCACCGCTTCGCGAGGTAGGCGTACAGGCGCCGGTCGTTCTCGCGGAAGTCGTAGGTGATGCGCAGCAGCGGGTCACCGAACACGTCCTTGTAGGTCGGGTCGAGGTCCAGGCGGTGGTCGCGGTACGGGAGGCTCTCGCCCTGGATCGCGATGCCGACCACCGAGTCCCAGCCCCGGAGCGCCTGCTTCCATGCGCGACCCCAGTTGCGCTCGCCGTCGCCGACCGGCAGGTCCCCCACGCTGGTGAGGGGCTCGCGCTCGCCGCCTCCCGCGGTGACCGACGCGCCACCGATGAAGTCCAGGTCGGAGTGGTCGAAGTTGTCGCCGTTGAAGTCGTGCAGCGCGTCCTGCACGCACGCGTTGCCCATGTACTGGTTGAAGCGTCGTCCCTCGAACACGCCGGTGACCGGCGTCTGGGACAGCTGGTAGGTGTAGTTCGCGCCGACGAGCCCGCGGTCGTTGCCGACGCCGTCGGGGTGGGCATCGCTGCGCGAGAGCAGCAGCATGCGCACGTTGTTGAGCGTGTAGCCGGAGATCACCACCACTGCCGCCGGCTGCACGTGCTCGCGTCCGGACTGGTCGACGTAGCGGAGCCCGGTCGCCCGACCGCGGTCGTCCACCTCGATGCGCCGGACGACGCAGCCGGTGCGGACCTCGTAGCGGCCGGTCTGGAGCGCGAGCGGGATGTGCGCGGTGAGCGCGCTCGCCTTCGCGTCGACCTCGCACCCGTAGCGGGTGCAGAACCCGCAGTAGAGGCACCCCGACCGGTACCGGCCCGAGAGGTCGCGGTACCCCTCGGAGAGGATGCTGGCCGGCTGTCGGAACGGGTGCAGGCCCAGGTCCTCCGCTGCGGCGGAGAACTCGGCCGCGGCGATGCTGCGCTGCAGCGGCGGCAGCGGGTAGTCCCTCGAGCGTGGGCCCTCGAAGGGGTTGCCCTCGCCGATCAGCTCGCCGCGCAGGTTGCCCGCGTGGCCCGACACGCCGACGTCCCACTCGAAGCGGTCGTAGTACGGCTCCAGCTCGTCGTAGCCGAGCGGCCAGTCCTGCACGTTGGAGCCCTCGGGGAGTCGGTCCTGCCCGTAGCGCTCGACGTGGTGGCTCCGGTACCGGAAGTCGCTCGGGAAGAACCTCCACGTCTCGGCCGCCCAGTGCACACCGGCGCCGCCGAGCCCCTGCCCGGGGTGGAACGACCCGAGCCGGCGGATCGGCAGGGCCCTGGCCCGGGTGTTCGGGCGCCAGGTCCAGGTCTCCTTCGAGATGTCGAGCATCATCGCCTTGCGGACGCGGTAGTGCAGCGAGTCGTGGTTGTGCTGGAAGTCCGGGTCGGTCCAGCGTGTGGGGCCACGTTCGAGCGACACGACGCGCTTGCCCTCGGCGGTGAGCTGCTGGGCGAGGATTCCGGCGGTCCAGCCGGCGCCCATCGTCACGACGTCCACCTCGGGGTGCACGCGGGCGCCCATCAGCGACCGGCCCCGTGCGCGGCGTGGTCGCCCTCGTCGCTGCCCGACTGCGGCAGCACCGGCTCGTCACGCCCGGTCCTGCGGCCGGCCTCGAACGCCGGCAGGTGCTCCATCGCCTTCGGCGGCCGCGGCGGTCGTTCCGCCTGCATCTCCGCGGGTGAGTACGCCCGCTGGGCACCGGGCCACCCGATCAGCTCCCACCCCACCATGTCGCGGTTCCCTCCGTACATCGGGTCGCTGAACATGCCCTCGATCGTGTGCTGGCGGAGCAGCACGAACAGGTCCTCGCTCGCGAGGTCCGTGAACTCCGGGGCCTCGCCGTCCTCCATCGCGACCAGCACCTGGTCCTGCTGCCCCTCGGTGAGCTCGGTGAACGATGCACCGAAGCGGGCTTCGCTGTGAGCATCCACCAGGGGCAGGCCCTGCCGGTACACCTCCGGAGGCGTCATCATCGACTGTTCGCCGTAGCGATCGAAGGCGTCGACCGGCCGCCGGGTCACCCCGAAGGGGGTGGTGCCCAGATCCGGCGACCCGCTGCTGTCGCCCCCTCCCCCGCCGGCGGCCTCGTCCTCCGCGTCGGAGGCCGCACGCTCCTCCTCGATCTGCTCGGGAGTGACGAAGGGGCCGCTGCGGTACACCGGCTCGCTGCCCCAGCCGCCCGAAGCGAGCAGCGCGTCGATGTACACCACAACCTCGGCCTCCCGTGCGCCCGGGTCATCGGGGTCGCCGGGGAGGATCCGCGCGGTGAGGGCCTCGACCAGCGACGCCTCCGCCGGGGTGAAGAACTGCCGGGCCCGCTCGACGGGTGCCGAGGTGCTGGTGGAGGTCGGGCCGCGCACGCCGCCCTCGTCGTCGGTGGAGCAACCCGCAACCGCCAGCGCCGCCGCGCCGGTGCCCGTCCCCGTGAGGAAGCCACGGCGGCTGATCGAGACCCGCTGGGGTGCGGGTGGAGGGAGGGGCGGCCGACTCCGCGTCATCAGCGGCCCGACGACGGGCACTCGGACGATCGCGCGGCGGTGATCGCGGTACTGATCATCTGCTTCCCCCTCGGGCAGTCGTCATGCACACGCCGACCAGACTTCCCGGCACACCCGCTCAGCGACTACCCGCGGACGGTCCCGGGCAGAACCCGGCCGTCCCGAGCAGGCGCGATCCGGTGGCGGCATGGACGATCCTCAGCGGGGTAGGTCCTCGGCGATGCAGGACGACGAAGACCGGAACGAACCGCAGGACGGCGAGGCCGTGCAGGAGCGCGCACCGACCGAGGCCGGCGAGCTGGGCGGCAGCGACGACGTCGAGCAGGGCGCGGAGGACGCCGAACGCCTCGCCGGGCACAGCCGGCCCGGCGCGGATGCCGCCGGGATCAACCCGTCCCGGGGCCAGCAGTCGCGAACCCCGGAGCACGACTGAGGGTCGTGGCGGGACGTCCGCCACGTTTGCGGTCCGCCCCGGCGGGTACCTCTTGCGCATGTCCAGACCGCAGGAGGAGCTGTCGATGAGCACCAAGGACGTCCCCGACCTGGGATCCCACACCGTCGCGTGGTTCCGGTCGAGCGCCGAGGTCCGTGCGGCGGAGTCGGCCCTGGAGCGCGACGGCATCGAGTCGCACTACATCGAGGTGTCCCGTCCGCCCGTCGCGTCGAACCGGCGGGAGATCGACCGCAAGACCTGGGGCTCCCTGGGGACGCGCGCCGCGGTCGGCGTCGTCATCGGCGCCGCGATCGGCGCGCTCGTCGGCGTCGTGGTCGGGCTGCTGCTCGGCAACACCGGCACGGACCTGTTCGGCTTCGCGTTCGCGGGCTTCATCGCCGGCGGGCCGCTCGGCGGCATCTACACGGTCGCCGTGCGCATGCCGACCCAGGAGCAGTCCTTCGACACCTACGGCGCGGAGGGCGCGCGCGACGAGTCCGAGTGGATCGCGGTGGGCGGCCCCGACGACGTGCAGTCCCACGCCGCCGAGGTGCTGCAGTCCCAGCACCCCGTGCGCATCGACGGCCACGCCGCCTGACCCCGGCGTTTGCCGGGAGCGGTGCTCAGCTTCGGGGCCGCAGGCCCCTGAGGCGGCTGCGCGCGGAGGTGCCGAACCGGAGGCGCAGCGACCGGATGCCCAGGTTGTCCATCCCCTTGGGGACCGGGAACCACCACGGCTCGCGGGGCAGCTGCACGCGGGAGGCGAGGACCGACTTGGTCTGGCTGAACTCCCGGAGCCCCTCCTCGCCGTGCACGCGCCCGATGCCGGACTGCTTCACCCCACCGAAGGGCAGCGCGGGCACCCCGTAGGACACGAGGCAGTCGTTGATGCACACGTTGCCCGCGCGCAGCCGGTTCGCGATGGAGTCGGCCAGCGCCGGGTCGGAGCTCCACACGGAGCTGTTGAGCCCGTAGGGCGAGTCGTTCGCGAGCTTGATCGCCTCCTCGGGCCCGTCGACGGCCATGATCGCCATGACCGGCCCGAAGGTCTCCTCGGTCATGAGCTCCATCGTGTGGTCGACGTCGACGACCACCGTCGGCGGGAACCACAGCCCCGGGCGGTCGATCGGCTCGCCGCCGAGCAGGATCCGCGCCCCCTTCGCAGTGGCGTCCGCGAGGTGGCGGCGCACCGTGTCCACCTGGGGGGCGAAGGTCATCGAGCCGATGTCGCCCCCGGCGGCGTCCTGGCGTATGCGCGACGCGCCGCTCACCACCCGGTCGACGAACTCGTCGTGCACCGAGCGGTCCACGTAGACCCGCTCCACCGACATGCACGTCTGGCCCGAGTTCTGGAACGCCCCCCAGACCGCGCCCTTGGCGGCGCGGTCGAGGTCCGCGTCCGCGCACACGATCATCGGGTCCTTGCCGCCCAGCTCGAGCAGCACCGGGGTCAGCGACTCCGCCGCCGCGGCCATCACCTTGCGGCCGGTGCGCACCGAGCCGGTGAACACGACCTTGTCGACCCCGCCGCGCACCAGCGCCTCACCCGTCGCGCCGCCCCCGGTGACCACCTGCACGATCCCGGGCCACACGTCGTCGGCGAACAGCTCGCCGATCGCCAGCCCCACCGTCGGGGTGACCTCGGAGGGCTTCAGCACCACGGTGTTCCCGGCGAACAGCGCGGACACGACCGGGGTCATCGACAAGGTGAACGGGTAGTTCCACGGACTGATGACCCCGACCACCCCGAGCGGCTCGTACCGGACCCACGCCTTCTTGTGCGCCAGCGTGCCGGTGCTGACCGAGCGCGGCCGCAGCACCTTCTCGACGTTGCGGGCGCACCACTCGATCATCTCGCACACGACCATCAACTCGGTCGAGACGGCCTCCGCCCGCTGTTTGCCGGTCTCGGCGCAGATGAGCCCGACCAGCTCCTCGGCGCGGTCGAGCATGCGGTCGCGCACCGCCAGCAGGTGCCGGCTCCGCTCGCGGTGGTCGAGCAGCGCCCACGACCCGGCGGCAGCACGGGCGGTGCCGATCGCCGCGCGGACGGTCGCCTCGTCCTGGTCCGGCACGACGCCCAGCAGCGCACCGGACCGGGGGTCGAAGGTCTCGATGACGCGTTCGCCGTCCTCGGCGCGCCGGGGCGCGCCCGTGTCCGGGGTGGAGGTCGTCATGTCCGGCGACGGTACACCCTGCGGGCCGCCCGGCAGCGGCCGGCCGGGGTCCGTCCACATGCTTGAACGAACGTTCAATCGGTCGTACGGTGCGGGGCCGAGGACCCGAACCCCGACCCAGGAGGCCTCACATGACCGTCGTCGACACCTCCACGACCGGCGCGGACTTCGCGGACACCGACTTCTGCGACCCCCGCGTCTTCGACGACCCCTACGCGCTCTACAAGTGGCTGCGGGACCTCGACCACCTGCACTACGACGCGAAGAACGACCTGTACGTCGCCGCGCGGCACGAGGACGTGTTCCACATCAGCCGCGACTCGGAGACCTACTGCAACCGCTTCGGCGTCCGGCCGAAGGTCGCGGGCGACATGTCGATCATCGTGCTGGACGGCGAGGAACACCTCCGCCAGCGCCGCCTGATCAACAAGGGCTTCACGCCCCGGCGCGTGCGGGAGCTCATCCCCCACGTGCGGGAGCTGACCAACCAGATCATCGACGAGCTCGAGCAGAAGGCGCAGGTCGACTTCGTCGAGGACTTCGCCATCCACATCCCGCTGATCATCATCTGCGAGCTGATGGGCCTCGACCCCGAGCAGCGGCTCGCGATGTACCGCTGGTCCGACGACATGATGGCGGGCGACGGCCACGTCGAGCCGGACTCGCCGCAGCTCCAGGCGGCGGCCAACGCCTTCGGCGAGTTCGCCGCCATGGCCATCGAGCTGATCGAGCAGCGTCGCCAGGACCCCCGCGACGACCTGATCGGCATCCTGACCCGTGCCTTCGACGACGGTGAGCTGGAGAAGGAGTACAAGGCCCTCCAGGGGGTGAGCGAGGAGCGGCTCGCGGAGCTGGCCGAGGAGGAGCGGCTCGAGGACGACGAGCTGCTCGCCTTCCTCACGGTGCTGCTCGTCGCCGGCAACGAGACGACCCGCAACGCCATCTCCGGTGGGCTGCTCGCGCTCAGCCGCTTCCCCGACCAGAAGCAGCTCATGCTCGAGCACCTCCACGACGACGAGTTCATGGCGGTCGCGGTCGAGGAGATCATCCGCTACGTGACCCCGGTGCTCGGCTTCATCCGCACCGTCACCCGCGACCACACGTACCGCAACACGGAGCTGAAGGAGGGCGACCGCGTCCTGATGCTCTACGGCGGCGCGAACCGCGACGAGCGCGTGTTCGAGGACCCCGACCGCCTCGACCTCACCCGCACCCCGAACCCGCACCTCGCGTTCGGGATCGGCCCCCACTACTGCCTCGGGGCGAACCTGGCGCGCATGGAGGTCACGACGGTGTTCCAGGAGCTGCTCACGCGCCTGCCCGACATCACGGTGCCCGCCGAGATCACGCCGTCACGTGGCGACTCGACGCTGGTGCTCGCGCTGAACCACCTGCCGGCGACGTTCACCCCCGGTGGGGGCTGCCCGGTGCAACACTGAGCACCGCCGGCGGGGCCCTCCCGTCCGGGAGGAGCACCCGATGAGCGAGCCGACGGGACACAGGACGAACCAGCGAGAGCACATCCTCGACGTCGCGCTGCAGCTGATGTCGAGGGC
>CBFGTJ010000178.1:0-6522 GCA_965651815.1 uncultured Microthrixaceae bacterium
ATGGCGCATCACCACACCCACCGGCACGCACCTGCACACCCAACGCCACGGACGGACCAGGGCAGGTCCGTAGAGCCACGGGGACCGGGTCAGCGGCCGGATCGCGCGCGGGCGAGCGCCCCTGCGGTCGCGGCAGGCAGTCCGACGGCGAGCGCCGCGCCCGCGGCCTTGCCGAGCTGCCGCGCCCGCCGGTGCAGCAGGGCGGCGCGGGCGGCGTTCGCACCGCACGCACCGTGCACCGAGCCGCCAGGGTGTGCAGAGGACGACGCGAGGAACAGCCGGTCGAGCGGCGTCTCGGGTCGTGCGAGCCCCGCGACCGGGCGGAACACGAGCTGCTGGTGCAGCTGGGTCGTGCCGCCGCTGAGGTCCCCGCCCACGAGGCTCGGGTTCGCCGCCTCGAGGTCATCCGGACCCTGCACGTGGCGGGCCAGCACCCTGGAGCGGAACCCCGGGGCGTGCGCCTCGATTCGGTCCTCCATCCGCTCGACGAACCGCTCGAGCGCGGCGCCACGCAGGCGCCCGGTCGCGTCGATCGTGCCCGCCGCGTCCCCCACCACGTCCTGGGGTACGTGGGTGTACACCCACAGCGACTCGGTGCCGTCCGGCGAGCGGCTCGGGTCGCTGGTCGTCATCTGGCCGATGAGCAGGAAGGGCCGACTGGGGAGCTGCCCGGCGGCGAGCTGTGCGCCGGTGAAGGTGAGCTCGTCGACGCTGTCCGCGACGTGGACGGTGCCCGCACCGCGGGCCTCCTCGTCGGTCCACGGGACCGGCGACGACAGCGCGTAGTTGACCTTCACGGTGGAGTCCGCCCGGTGGAACTGCCGCATCCGCGCCAGGAACGACTCCGGCAGGTCGTCCGGCTCGAGCAGCCGCCCGTACAGCAGCTCCGCGTCGCAGGCGGCGAGGACCGCGTGGCGGGCGTGCAGCGTGCCGTCCGGGGTCCTCACACCGGTCGCCCTGCCACCGGCGACCACGACGGATTCGACGGGGCACGAGAGCCGCAGCTCGCCGCCGGCGGCCCGGAGCCGTCGCACGAGCGCGTCCGAGAGCCGGCCGGCGCCGCCTTCCGGGACGGGGAAGCCGACCGTCTGGCCCAGGCCGACGAGCAGCCACCCGAGCAGGGCGCTCGGCGCCGCCTCCGGGGTGACGTCCGCGTGCAGCGCGTTGCCCGCCAGCAGCAGCCGAGCCCGCTCGCCCCGGAAGCGCTCCTCGCCGAGGGTGCGCACCGGCAGGGTCAGCATCCGCAGCAGGTCCCACAGCTCGCCCCGCGCCCGCCAGCCCACCGCCAACGCACCCCGGACCGGTGGGAACGGGCTCAGCAGCGCCCGGACCAGCTGGTCCCCGAACCGCTCCCAGCTGCGGTGCAGCTCCTCCCACGCCCGCCCGTCGCCGTGGTCGAGCGCGTCCAGCTGGGCTGCGGTCGCGCCCGACGCCCGGTGGAGGACCGCCCCCGGCCCGTCCGGCAGCACGTTGGTGAGCACGCGCGGGGCGTGCCGCCAGCGCAGGCCGTGCTCCTCGAGCCGCAGGTCCGCGATCACCGGCGACGCGGCCGTCATCGGGTAGAAGGCGGAGAACAGGTCGGTGACGAAGCCCGGTGCGGTCACCTCCGCCGATGCCACGGCACCTCCGGCGGTCGGCGACGACTCGACCACGACGACGTCCCACCCGGCGTCCGCGAGCAGCGTCCCGGCGACGAGCCCGTTGTGGCCCGCGCCGATGACGACGGCGTCGAAGCTCTCGGTCATCGGCCCCGCGGCGGGCGCAGCTGCACGCCGTCGACCGTACCCGTCCACGCCTTCGCCGAACCCCGATCCCACCTGCGGGTTCCGCGACGGAAACCGCCATGTCGCCCCGCACGTCACGGCAGTAACGTGAAATTCGTCCACGAGGAGGAGTGGAGCTTCCATGGGACGGTCGGTGTCCGTCTCGGTGGTGTTCACCGACCTGGTCGGTTCCACCGAGCTCGCCTCACGGCTCGGACCCGACGAGTCGGAGCAGCTCCGTCAGGCTCACTTCGGTCTGTTGCGCGGAGCGCTCGCTCGAGCGGGCGGCACGGAGGTCAAGAACCTGGGCGACGGGCTGATGGTGGTGTTCCCGAGCGTCACCGCCGCCGTCGAGGGCGCGGTCGCGATGCAGCAGGCGATCGGCCACCGGAACCGTCGTGCCCGGGACCGCCTCGAGGTCCGCATCGGCATCGCCACCGGGGACGCGGTCGAGGAGGAGGACGAGAAGGAGCCGGACCGCAAGGACTACTTCGGTGAGCCGGTCGTCGAGGCCGCGCGGCTCTGTGCGCTCGCCGGCGGGGGCGAGATCCTCGCCACCGACGTCGTCGCGACGCTCGCCCGCCACAGCGGCCACCGGTTCGTGCCCGTCGGCGACCTGGAGCTCAAGGGCCTGCCCGCGCCCGTCCCCGCGGTGCGGGTCGAGTGGGCGCTGCGGCGCGGCGGCTCCTCGGTGCCGCTGCCGAGCCGGCTCGAGTCGATCGTGAGGGGGCAGGGTGAGTTCGTCGGCCGCGACGAGGAGCTCGCCCTGCTCGGGGACGCCCTCGACGCGGTGCTCGCCGGCGAGCCCCGCACCGTCGTCGTCTCCGGCGAGCCCGGCGTCGGCAAGACCGCCGTCGTGGCCGAGTTCGCCCGGGCCGCGCACGAGGACGGGCTGACCGTGCTCTACGGGCGCTGCGACGAGGAGCTCGCCGTGCCCTACCAGCCCTGGGTCGAGGCGGTGGGGCACCTCGTGGAGCACGTCGGCGACACGCTGCTCGGCGAGCACGTGGAGGAGCACGGGATGCTGCTCGGGCGGCTCGTCCCCCAGCTCGCCGACCGCTGGCACGGCGAGGCCTCGGCCGCGACCGATCCCGAGACCGAGCGGTACCTGATGTACCAGGCCGTCTGCGCGTTCCTCGACGCCGCGGGTGCCGAGTCGCCGATCGTCGTCGTGCTCGACGACCTGCACTGGAGCGACGCCCCGAGCCTGGCGCTCCTCCGGCACATGATCGCCGCGCCGATGGCGAACCCCCCGCTGCTGCTGGGGACCTACCGCGACACCGACGTGGGCCGCGGCCACCCGCTGGTCGACACGCTCGCGACGCTGCGCCGCCTGCCGGGCCTGATCCGCATGGAGCTCGAAGGGCTCTCCGAGGAGGCGGTGGCCGCGCTGATCGAGGGGCGCGAGGGCCAGCAGCTCACCGAGGAGGGGCGCGCGTTCGCTCGGGAGCTGCGGCGCGAGACGAGCGGCAACCCGTTCTTCACCCGCGAGATCCTCCGCAACCTCGCCGAGCTCGGCGACCTCTCCCGCGACGAACTGGGGGAGTGGGGGCGGGGCGGGCTGCTCGAGCCGGCCCAGCTCCCCGAGAGCGTGCTGGAGGTGGTCCGCCAGCGCGTCGACCGCCTGGGCGAGGACGTGCACCGCACCCTCACCGCGGCGAGCATCATCGGGCGCGACTTCGAGCTCGTGCTGCTCGCGCGGGTGCTGGGCGAGTCGGAGGACGCGGTGCTCGACCGCCTCGAGCTGGCCCAGCAGGCCGCCATCGTCGAGGAGGTCGGCGGCAAGGAGGACCGGTTCACGTTCGTGCACGCGCTCGCGCAGCACACGATGCAGGCCGACCTCTCCTCCGCGCGGCGCCGGCGCCTGCACCGCCGCGTCGCGGAGGCGATCGAGGAGCTGTGGCCCGACGAGCCCGGCGACCGGGCCGGTGAGGTCGCCCGCCACTGGCTGGCCGCGGTGGCACCGGTCGACGCGGAGCGCGCCGTGCGGTCGGTGTGCCGGGCCGGCGACCGTGCGCTCGACGCGCTCGCGCCGGACGAGGCGCTGCGGTGGTACCGGGAGGCGCTCGAGCTGCTCGACGACGCACCCGACCCCGACCGGGGCCTGCGCTGCCGGATCCTCGTGTCGATGGGGACCGCCCAGAAGCAGGTCGGTGACCCCGCCTACCGCGAGACCCTGCTCGAGGCGGCGTCGCTCGCCCAGCAGGTCGGCGACACCGAGTCGCTCGTCGAGGCGGCGCTCACCAACAACCGGGGCTACCACAGCAACTCCGGGGTCACCGACCACGAGCGGGTGGCCGCCCTGGAGGCCGCGCTCGAGGCCGTCGGCGAGGAGGACAGCACCGAGCGGGCGCTCCTCCTCGCGACCCTGTGCGCCGAGTCGAACTTCCACCAGTCCCAGGAGGTGCTGCAGCAGCTCGCGCAGGAGTCGCTCGACATGGCCCGCCGGCTCGGCGATCCCCGCACCACCTCCGAGGTGCTCAGCCGCACCCGCGTCGCGGTCCACTTCCTCGAGACGATCGAGGAGCGGTTCCCGCTGTACGTCGAGTCCCGCCGGCTCGCGGACGAGGTGGGCGACCCGGTCGTCGTGTTCCACGCGGCCCAGGCGCTCCTGTGGGTCGGTGCCGTGCGGGCCGACATGGCCACCTTCGACGAGCAGCTCGAGACGATGGTCGCGGTGTCCGAGCGGGTCGGCCAGCCGATCCTCCAGTGGCTCACGCGCTACACCGAGGCCATGCGAGCCGCGATCGCCGGTGACCTGGACCGCTCGGAGCAGCTCGCGGACGAAGCCCTCAAGATCGGCGGCGACAGCGGCCAGCCCGACGCCGTCACGTTCTGGGGAGGGCAGGTGATGCGGGTGCGCCAGATGCAGGGCCGCCTGCCCGAGCTGCTCGACTTCATCACCGACCTCGCCGCGGTGAACTCCGAGTTCCCGGTCTTCCGCGCGGTGCACACGGTGGCCGCGTCGCACGTCGGCGACGGCGCGACCGCCCGCAAGCTGCTCGAGGAGGAGCGCGAGCGGGGCTTCGACGGCCCGCACGAGATGCAGTGGGGCACGGCGATGACGCTGTGGGCGGAGGCGATCGTCCGGCTCGGGCACCACGACGCCGCGGCGGAGCTCTACCCGCTGCTGGTGCCCTTCGAGCGGTTCACCGCGTTCACCGGGCTCACCTACGGCGGACCGCTGTCGTACCCGGCCGGCCAGCTCGCGGTGCTGCTCGGTCGGCTCGACGAGGGTGACGCCCACCTGGCGCGCTCGCTCGGGGTGGCCGAGCAGACGCACGACCCGTACCTCCTCGCGGGCACCCGCCTCACGATGGGCCGCTCGCAGCTGGCGCGCGCCCGGCGGGACGGCGACGAGTCGCTGGTGGAGCGCGCCGTGGAGGCTGGTGACGCCGCGCTGGACCTCGCCCGGACGCACGGGTTCGGCGGCATCGAGGCGGACGCCCGCGAGCTGCTGGGGTCGGCCAGGAGGTAGGAATGGACGATGCGTGAGGCCACCGGGGCGACGCCCCTCCGCCGAGCTGCTGCCGCCCTGCTCGCCGCTGCGATGCTCGCCGCGGGGTGCAGCGACGACGGTGGTGACGACGACGCCGGCGGTGACGCCGCCTCCACCAGCGCACCCGACCGCTCCACCACCACCGAGGCGCCCGGCGGGTCCGGCCGGGACGAGGGGCCGATCTTCGGGCGCATCCCCGACATCGTCCGCGAGGTGGAGCCCTCCGTGGTCGCCGTGCTCGTCGGCCGCGGCGAGGGCAGCGGCGTCGTGTGGGACAGCTCGACGATCGTCACCAACCACCACGTCGTCGAGGGCGCGGACCGGGTCGAGGTCGCGTTCGCCGACGGCACCCGGGCCACCGCCACGGTGCTCGCCAGCGACCCGCTGACCGACCTGGCGGTGCTCGCGGTGGAGCGCGACGACCTGCCACCGGCGGAGTTCGTCGAGGAGCTGCCCGAGGTCGGCGAGCTCGCGCTGGCGATCGGCAACCCGCTCGGGTTCGAGAACACGGTCACCGCGGGCATCGTGTCCGGGCTGCACCGCTCGATCCCCGGCTCCGCGCGGCAGAGCCAGGCGCTGGTCGACCTGATCCAGACCGATGCCGCGATCTCCCCGGGCAACTCCGGCGGCGCGCTCGTCGACGCGAGGGGGAGGGTCATCGGCATCAACGTCGCCTACATCCCTCCGCAGGCCAGCGCCGTGTCGCTCGGCTTCGCGATCCCGTCGGCGACCGTCGTGAAGGTGGTCCGCGAGCTGCTCGAGGACGGCACGGTGTCGCACCCGTTCTTCGGGGTGCAGCCGGCGACGCTCACGCCGCAGATCCGCAGCCGGCTCGGTGTGGACGTCGACGCCGGCGTGGTCGTGATCTCGGCGGTGCGCGGGGGTCCCGCGGCCGAGGCCGGCATCCGCAGCGGTGACGTGCTCACCGAGATCGGGGGCGAGGCCGTCCGCTCGGTCGAGGAGTTCCTCGCCGTGCTCCGGCGCCACGAGCCGGGTGACCAGCTCGAGGTCACGGTCGTGCGCGGCGGCGACACCCGGGAGCTCGAGGTGACCCTCTCGGACCGCCCACCCGGCAGCTGAGCCGGCCCGGCCGGTCAGTCGGGTGGTGGCGCGACCACCTCGAGGAGGTCCCGGTCCGCGACGAGGGAGCCGGCCAGGTTCCGGTACCCCTCGCCCTCGAACAGCACCGTGAGCGTGTCGCCCTCGTGCCCGACGACGAGCCCGTCGCCCCACTCGCCGTGTCGCACCGTGCTGCCGAGC
>CBFGTJ010000179.1:0-6500 GCA_965651815.1 uncultured Microthrixaceae bacterium
GTGCAGCGGGCCGCCGGCTGGTCGTCGCTGGAGTCCGGGCTCCTCACCCTCGGCTACCTCGTCACGATCATCGGCACCATCCGCGTCGGGGAGAAGCTCCTGCAGCGGTACGGGCCGAAGAAGCCGATGGTCTGGGGCACCGCGATCACCGCCACCGGCATCGTCCTCACCTCGCTGACGTTCCTGCTCATCGAGCAGTACGCGGTCGCCGCGGTGGCAGGGTTCAGCCTCTACGGCATCGGCCTCGGCTTCTACGCGACGCCCTCGACCGACGCGGCGCTCTCCAGCGTGCCGAACGACAAGGCGGGCGCGGCGGCCGGCATCTACAAGATGGCCTCGTCGCTCGGCTCCGCGTTCGGCGTCGCGACCTCCGCCGCCATCTACACCGCCGCCCAGGAGATCCCCGACGACCTGGTGCCCCACATCTTCTGGGGACGCCAGGACAACGTCGCCCTCCGCTTCGGCGGCGGGCTCGGGCTGCTGTTCAACGTGTTCATCTGCGTCGTCGCACTGATCGCGATCATCGTCGCGGTGCCCGACGAGCAGCCCGAGGAGGACCGCGCGGCCGAGCCGGCGATGCCTGCGACCCCGAGCTTCGGGAGCTGAGCGGCACCGAGGCCCGAGTTGGACCTGCCCCCACCGCTCCGCGGCGTCGATCCCACCCTGCTGCTGGTGCTCAACCTGGCCGGCACGTTCGTGTTCGGCCTCAGCGGTGGGCTCGCCGCGGTGCGCGCCCGCCTGGACATGTTCGGGGTGATCGTGCTGGCCGTGACCGTCGGCATGGCCGGCGGCATCCTGCGCGACGTCCTGCTCGGCATCCCGCCGCAGACGCTGCGGGACTGGCGCTACGTCGCCGTGGCGGCGAGCGCCGGGCTCCTCACGTTCGTCGCGCACGGCGTCCTCGCGAAGCTGGAGCGCCCGATCCCGGTCTTCGACGCGGCCGGGCTCGCGCTCTTCTGCGTGACCGGAGCCGCGACCGCGCTGGCCCAGCGAGTCGGCGCGGTCGAGGCCGTGGCCCTGGGTGCGGTCACCGGTGTCGGCGGGGGCGTGCTGCGCGACGTGCTGCTGCGCGAGGTGCCGGTCGTGCTGCGCCGAGGCCTCTACGCGATCCCGGCGCTCCTCGGCGCCACGATCTTCGTCGCCGCGAAGGGCCGCGACCTCCCCGACGGCGCGTTCGCGATCGTGGGCGCGGCGGTGTGCTTCGGCATCCGCCTCGCCGGCATCTACTTCGACCTCGAGGTCCCCAAGCCGAGGCCCCACGACGGGTAGCGCCTCAGCTCCCCTCGCGCCCCCGTGCCGCGCGCTTCGCCTTGGCGAGCTCCACCCGCTGTGGGTGCTCCTTGTAGAAGGGATCGAGCGGGAAGCACCCCGAGACCAGGCCGTTGCGCGGCGCGGTCGTGCAGTCGCTGAAGGTCCGGCACACGAGGCGGCGCTCGAGCCCCCGCCCCTCGAGCACGTCGCGGGGCAGGTGCGGATAGCTCAGCACCATGCGCCCCAGCCCCACCATCGCCGCACCACCCGACGCGACGACCGCCTGCGCGACGTGCGGCAGCCAGTCCTGCAGGTACGTGTAGCCGGCACCGATGATCGCGACCTCGGGGTGCGCCGCAGCCAGCTCGGCGGTCGCGGCGAGCTGCCGGGCGACGCCCACGAGCGGGTCCTCGGGGGGCTGGTAGCCGTCCGAGGGCGGGAAGTAGGCCGGACGCTGCACGTGCGGGTTGTAGTAGGGGCTGCCGGCGGTGGACCCGACCAGCCCGATGCCCATCGACACGAGCTCGTCGAGCAGGGCGTGCGCCTCGGACAGGTCGATGCCCGTGCCGGTGCCGTCGCCGCCGAACGCGTACGGGTAGCCCCCGGTCGACTCCGGTTGGCCGGTGCCGTCGGGCCCCGGCCGGAACGGTGCCAGGTCGAACACCGAGAGCCGCACCGCGACCGCGAGGTCCGGAGCGCGGGAGCGGATCCCGTCGACCACCGTGCGGAGGAACCGGGTGCGCCCCGCCAGGTCCCCGCCGTAGCGGCCCGGCCGGTCGCGCGCGCTGAGCAGCTCGTGCAGCAGGTACCCGTGGCAGTGCTTCACGTCGACGAACCGGAACCCCGCCTGCTGCGCGAGCACGGCCGCGGCGACGTAGCACTCGGCCAGCTCGTCGAGCTCGTCGTCGGAGAGCACCTGCTCCTCGCCCGCCCCGACGCGCGGGTCGAGCAGCGGGTGGGCGTACGCGGTGCGCGGTGCGGGCAGCCCGTCGGGGCGCGACCAGCGTCCCGAGTGGGTGAGCTGCAACCCGGCCACCTGGTCCGGGTCGAGCAGCCCCCGCAGCTCGGCGAGGTCCTCGACGGTGCGCTCGTCGATCACCAGCTGGTTCGGGTTGGCGCGCCCGTCGGGCCGCACCGCGGTGGCCTCGCCCCAGACCAGCCCGGCGCCGCTCTCCCCGAAGCGGCGCCACCGGCGCCGGACCAGGTCGGTGGGCCGGCCGTCCGGAGTGCCGTCCCATCCCTCCATCGGCAGCACCGCGAACCGGTTCGGCACGCGCAGCACCCCCGCGCTGCCGTCGCGGACCTCCAGCGGCTCGGCCAGCACCCCCGCGGGGTCGACCTCGTCGTCGAGGGGGAGCTGCACGCCCAGCTCGTCGAGGTGCGCCCGTAGGGCCTCGACCGTCGCCAGTCGCTTGACCTGGGTGTACCTCACACCCACTCCCCGAGCCGCTCGAGGATGTCGGCGAGCACCTCGCGGTCGGACTCCGGGCGGCGGGGCGCGCCGGGCGGCGTGAGGTCGCTCGAGGCCCAGCCGCGCAGCTCGAACCACATCGCCGCGTCGTGCCGGTAGCCCGGCACCGGTGGCCGGAACGTGAACTGCCCCAGGTACTGCAGCAGGTCGTTGAGCTCGTGGAACGCCGGGTCGCCCCGCTCCCACATCCGGTCCCGCGCCGCGAACGCCTCCGGTGCGAAGGTCGACAGCCCGAGCAGGTAGTCGGAGCCGTACATGACCATGTCGATCGCCAGGTCGTTGCCGGTGAGCACGAGGAACTCGGGCCGGACCCGGTCCCGCAGCTCCAGCCGCTCCCACTCGAGCCTGCGGCTCAGCGACGAGTGCTTCGCCCCGACGCAGGACGGGATGCGAACCATCGCCTCGTACGCGTCGAGCGACACGATGCGCCCGTAGGGGACGAACATCGGGCCCAGCTCGAAGCCGATGAACCGCTCCAGCCGGCTGCCGATCGCCGAGAGCGCGTCGACCCACGCGGGCTCCTCCAGCGAGTTGAGCCCGTGCGAGGGGAACACGACGGGGGTGCCACCCCGCGAGGCGATCGCCTCCGCGGCCCGCAGGTACCCGTCGAGGTCGAAGCCGTCCCCCGGCCCGTCGGGCACGTACGCACCGGCGACGAACTCGCCGCCGGTGACCTTGGCGGCCAGGTCGAGCACCCGCTCCTTGTCGTCCTCCGCGAGGAGCTGCACGTAGCCGGTGTCCATGTTGACCGCCGGGACGAGCCCCGCGTCGCGGGTCCGTCCGAGGTGCGCCTCCACCGCGTCCCAGTCGATCGCACCCCCGGTCGTGTAGGGCACCAGCACCGCCGACATGCCCGTGATGCGGCGGTTCGGTCGGATCCGTTCGACGAGGCCGGCGTTCGAGGTCATGCCCCGCGCACTCTACGGCCCGCGGGCCAGCAGACCTATCCTCGGGCGACGAGCGATCCGGGGGGACGCATGAGCGCACACGACCTGGTGGTCAGGGGCGGCACGGTCGTCGACGGCACCGGCGCCGCCGCACGCACCGCGGACGTCGCCATCCGCGACGGCGTGGTGATCGAGGTGGGTCGGGTCGAGGGCTCCGCCGCCCGCGAGATCGACGCGGACGGGGCGCTGGTCACCCCGGGCTTCGTCGACATCCACACCCACTACGACGGCCAGGCCACCTGGGACGAGCAGCTGACGCCGTCGTGCTGGCACGGGGTGACCACGGTGGTGATGGGCAACTGCGGCGTCGGCTTCGCCCCCGCGGCGCCGGACCGTCGGGAGTGGCTGATCGGGCTGATGGAGGGGGTGGAGGACATCCCCGGCGCGGCGCTCTCCGCCGGGATCCAGTGGGGGTGGGAGAGCTTCCCGGAGTTCCTCGACGCGCTCGAGTCGCGCCGCCACGTCATGGACCTCGGCACGCAGGTGCCCCACGGGGCGGTGCGCGCGTACGTCATGGGCGAGCGCGGCGCCCGGAACGAGCCGGCGACGCCCGAGGACGTCGAGGCGATGGCGGCGATCGTGCGCGAGGGGGTGCGGGCGGGGGCGCTCGGCTTCTCGACCAGCCGCACGCTGGCGCACCGGGCGATCGACGGCGAGCCGGTGCCGGGCACGCACGCCACCGAGGACGAGCTGTTCGGGATCGGCAGCGTGCTCGGCGAGCTCGGCACCGGCGTGTTCGAGCTCGCCCCCGCCGGCGCGCTGGGCGAGGACCTCGCGGCACCCGAGCGCGAGATGGACTGGATGCGCCGGCTGGCAGCGGAGATCCGGCGGCCGGTCACGTTCGCGCTCGGCCAGAACAACGCGGACCCCGACTCGTGGCGGCGGCTCCTGGACCTCGCCGGCGAGGCGGCGGCCGACGGCGTGCCCGTCCGCCCGCAGGTGCACGGGCGCACGGTGTCGCTGCTGCTCGGGTTCCAGACGTTCCACCCGCTCGCGTTCACCGCGGCGTGGGGTGCCGCCGGACTCGGCCTGCTGCCCTGGCAGGAACAGGTGGCCCGGGTGCGCGACGACGCGGACCTCAAGGCGCGCATCGTCGAGGACGCGGCCCGCACGCTCGACGACGACCCGGTCGTGTCGGGCTTCATGCACCCGGACCGGATCTTCCTGCTGGGCGACCCGCCCGTGTACGAGCCGGGCCCGGAGCGCAGCGTGAGCGCGATCGCCCGGGCGCGGGGCCTCGACCCGTGGGCGCTGCTCGTCGAGCTGCTGCTGCACGACGACGGGCGGGAGCTGCTCAACGCGCCGGTCCTCAACTACTCCCACGGCAACCTCGACGCGGTCGGCGAGATGCTCCGGCACCCGACCTCGGCGTTCGGGCTCGGCGACGGCGGCGCGCACGCCGGGCAGACCTGCGACGCGTCGACCACCACCTTCCTGCTGACCCACTGGGCCCGCGACCGCGGCCACGACCGGCTCACCGTCGAGGAGGCGGTGCACAAGATGACCCAGGCCACCGCGACGCTCTACGGGCTCGGCGACCGCGGGGTGCTGGCGCCCGGGTTCGTGGGCGACCTCAACGTGATCGACCACGATCGCCTCCAGCTGCGACGGCCAGAGCTGGTCGACGACCTGCCGGGAGGTGCGACCCGGCTGGTGCAGCGGGCCGACGGCTACCTCGCGACGGTGAAGTCCGGCGAGGTGACCTTCGAGCACGGCGAGGACACGGGCGCCCGGCCCGGTGCGCTGCTGCGGGGTGCACGGTGAGCGCCCCCGTCGACGCCACCCCGAGGGACGCCGCCCCGCGGGAGGTGACCGCCGCGTTCTGGGCGGCGCTGTACGACCGGGACTGGCCGCGCATCCGCTCCTTCTTCGGCCCCGACTCGGTCTACTACGACGTGCCCACCGGCCCCTCCACCGCGGGGGTGGGCCCCGACGGCATCGAGGCCCGCCTGAGGCTCGGGCTCGAGGGCCTCGCCGGCTACGAGCACGTGCCCGGCGTCGTCGCCGAGGGCCCCGGCGGCGTGGTCGTCACCGAGCACACCGAGGTGTGGACCTGGGAGACGGGTGAGACGGTGGCGCTGCCGTTCGTGTCGGTGCAGCACGTGCGCGACGGGCGGATCGTCCTGTGGAAGGACTACTGGGACCTGGCCACCCTCATGGACGCCGCGCCGCCCGCGTGGCACCGCCGCCTCGACGACGCGGACCTCAGCTGGGTCGTCGACGTCACCGACCGGATGGCGAGATGAGCGGGTTCGGCACCCGCTAGCGCTCCGCGACGCGCTGGGCGCGGGCGGCGAGGCGGTCGAGGCGCCGGTCCCACGCCTCGCTGGTGGCGAGCAACCAGCCGGCGAGGTCGCGCAGCGCGCCGGGGCGCGCGTCGAAGCGGGTCTCGCGCCCCGCGCGCTCGGAGCGCACGAGCCCGGCGGACTCCAGTTGGGCGAGCTGCTTCGCGACGGCCTGCCGGGAGATGGGCAGGTCCTGCGCGAGCGACGTGGCCGTCACCGGGCCCCGCTCCGCGACAGCGCGCAGCAGCGCTCGGCGGGTCGGGTCGGCGAGCGCCTCGAGGAGCGGGGCCGCCCGCTCGAGCTCCTGACTGTCCGGGCCGGTCACCTCACGACGAGGGCGGACCGGACGAAACCGGTGACCTCCAGCCCGAGCAGGCGCCCGGTCCAGCGCTCGGCGGCGCAGGCGGACACGGTGTGCGCCGCACTCACGCCGGTCACCCTGGGCAGCGGAGCCACCGGGGCCTCCACGACCTCGACCCTGGTGCCGCCGCCCGAGGGCACCACGGTGATCTCGACACGGGACGCATCCGCGGCGCCGTCGTCGCC
>CBFGTJ010000180.1:0-6492 GCA_965651815.1 uncultured Microthrixaceae bacterium
GCGCTGCTCGTGACCTACCTGTTGGGGATCCTCGTCGGCACCGCCATCTGACGCGGGGGTCAGCCAGCGGCGACGAGGTCGCCGTCGGCCTCCGGGGCGTGGTCCGGGTCCTCGGCGCGGGGGCTCGTCGCGCGTGGGCGCTTGACGTCCCAGATGATGCCGAGCTTCTCCAGCACGACCAGCACGTACCAGGTGACGTCGACCTCCCACCAGCGCAGGCCCTGGCGCGCCACGTAGGCGGCCTTGTGGTGGTTGTTGTGCCAGCCCTCGCCGAGCGTGAGCAGGGCGAGCCAGACGTTGTTCCTGCTGGTGTCGGTCGTCTCGAACCGGCGCGACCCGTACACGTGGGCGAGCGAGTTGATGAGGAACGTCGAGTGCCACAGCAGGACCGTGGAGAGCATGAACCCGATCAGCAGACCCGACCAGCCGCCGATGAGGAAGCTCACGACGCCGAGGGTCCAGGGGGCGATCCAGTCGTGGCGGGAGATGAAGCGGATCTCGGGGTACTTCGAGAAGTCCTTCATCGAGGACTCGGGCAGCGGCTTGCTGCCGTCCTCGAGGATCCACCCGACGTGGCTCCACCAGAACCCCTTCTTGGGCGTGTGCGGATCGTCGGGGGTGTCGGTGTAGCGGTGGTGGATCCGGTGGTGCCCGGCCCACCACAGCGGGCCCTTCTGCGCGGCGCTCGCGCCGCCGAAGGCGAGGATGAACTGGAAGACCCGCCCGGTGCGGAACGACCGGTGCGAGAAGTAGCGGTGGTACCCGGCGGTGATGAAGAACATCCGCACCCAGTAGTTGACCGCGAGGAGGATCCACGCCGTCGCGGTGACCCCCGTGAAGACCGCGAGGAGCGGCAGGAGGTGGACCGCGAAGAACGGGATCGAGGTCCAGGGGTTGATGCGACCGTGGGGGAAGCGTCCGGTGTCGATGGTGTGACCTTCTTGCTCTGGTCCGCCAACGATCTCCACCCGTACGGGTCGAGCCACTTCGGACACTGCTCACGTCCACCGCGAGGGCGGACCCGCGTCACGCTACCGGTGCCGGTGGCCGGCTTCGCACCGACGGGGCCGGCTTTCGGAGGGTTCGCTCAGGAAGCGCGCCGCTCCCGCGTAACCCCCGGCCGCGCGGCGGCCGGTACGCTCGGCGGCATGTCGGAGCGCACCGCCGCGACCGCACCGGAGTCGCCGGGCGGGGACCACGACGGCGTCGTGTTCTTCTGGCGGCGCGGCTGCGGGTTCTGCACCTCGCTGCGGCGTGGGCTGGAGGCCGCCGGCGTGCCCCTCGTGGAGGTCGACATCTGGAAGGACCCCCGCGGCGCCGCGGCCGTGCGCGCCATCACCGGTGGGGACGAGACGGTGCCGACCGTGGTGGTGGGCGACACGCCGATGGTCAACCCGACCGCGCAGCAGGTGCTCGACGAGGTGGCGCGCGTCGCGCCCGGGTTGCTCCCCGGCTGAGGCCCGTGGCAGCGGAGGACCTGGCCGTCGCGCCCGGGCTGCTCATCCCCGCGGCCGAGCTCGAGGAGCGCTTCTCCACCTCGGGCGGGCCCGGCGGCCAGCACGCGAACCGCGCCCGCACCCGGGTCGAGCTCCGCTTCGACGTCGCGGGGTCCGCCGCGCTCACCGAGCGCCAGCGCGCCCTGCTGCGCGAGCGGGTCGGCGACGAGGTGGTCGTGGTCGCCGAGGACGAGCGGTCGCAGTCGCGCAACCGCGCGCTCGCCCGGGAACGGCTCGCGGCGCGGCTGCGCGCCGGCCTGGCACCGCGGCGCGCACGCCGGCCCACGCGACCCACCGCGGCCTCGCGACGGCGCCGCCTGGAGGCGAAGCGCCGCCGCGCCGAGATCAAGCGGTCGCGCCGCCCACCGCGCGACGACTGACGCGACGAGGAACCCGCGCCGCGCGCTGCGGGCGCCCGCCGGCAGCCCGCTGCCCCGGGATGTGCGGCGCGGACGGGACGCGCCGGTATCCTGCCAGCTCCCTGCGGGAGACCTGCGGGGTTCCCCTTCCCCCGACACCGAAGGAACCTGATGAAGCGCCACTCACGCTGGCTCGTGGCCGTGCTGGCCGCGGCCGCCCTCGTCGCCGCTGCCTGCGGTGGTGGCGACGACGACTCCGCCTCCACGTCGTCCGACGGGTCGCGGGGCCCCGGAGCCGTCACCTCCACCGAGGACGTCCAGTCCGCCACCATCCAGATCGTCGCCAAGGGCAGCTTCGCGCAGCCGGCCGGCAGCCTCGCCGCGTACGAGGAGGTGGAGGGTGCCGGTTCGGGCAGCGGGTTCATCGTCACCCCCGACGGCATCGCGATCACCAACAACCACGTCGTGACCGGCGCGGCCACGCTCGAGGTGTTCGTCGGCGGCGACGACGAGCCGGTCAAGGCCAAGGTGCTCGGCGTCTCCGAGTGCAGCGACCTCGCGGTCATCGACCTGGAGGGCGACGGCTACCCGTACCTCGAGTGGTACGAGGGCGAGCCGAGCACCGGCCTCGAGGTCATCACCGCCGGGTTCCCCCTCGGCGACCCCGAGTTCACGATGACCCGCGGGATCGTGTCGAAGGCGAAGGCCGACGGCGACACGAACTGGGCTTCGGTCGAGTCGGTCATCGAGCACGACGCGGCGATCCAGCCCGGCAACTCGGGCGGCCCGCTGGTGTCGGTGAAGGACGCCCGGGTCGTGGCGGTCAACTACGCGGGCGGTGACCCCGGCACCGGCACCTCCCAGTACTTCGCGATCTCCGCGGCGCTCGCGAAGCCGCTCGCGGAGCAGCTGCGCGACGGTGACGTCGGCTCCCTCGGCGTGAACGGCACCGCGGTGGTCGACGAGGAGTCGGGCATCAGCGGCATCTGGGTGTCCTCGGTCGACACGAACAGCCCGGCCGGCGAGCTCGGCCTCAAGGGCGGCGACATCATCGAGAAGATCGAGGGCCTGTCGGTCGGCGCCGACGGCACCATGAAGGACTACTGCGACATCCTCGACAGCCACGAGGCGGGCGACAAGCTGTCGGTCCAGGTCCTGCGCTTCGAGGAGCAGGTCCGCCTCACCGGCCAGTTCAACGGCGACCCGCTGACCGAGTCCGAGTCGTTCGCCGCGGCGATCGAGGAGGAGGCCGGGGGCCTCGCCACCGGCACCGAGTACTCCGAGTACGTCACCGTGACCGACGACTCCGGCACGCTGTCGGTGCAGGTGCCGGCCGAATGGGCCGACGTCGACGGCCGGCCGATCACCATCGGCGACCAGCCGTACCCGAACGTCGAGGCCGCACCCGACCGCGACGCCGTCCGCAGCTCGTGGTCCGAGCCGGGCCTGTCGCTGAGCGCCGTCGGGCCGGCGGCCGGCAGCCCCGACGAGCTGCTCGCCGCGCTCGCCGGCAGCGCGTCGGCGGAGTGCACCGACGCCGGGGACCGCGAGTACAGCGACGGGCTCTACACCGGGCGGATGCACATCCTCACCGACTGCGGCGGCACCGGTGCGGCCACCGTGCTGATCGCGGCGCAGCCCGACGGCGGCGAGTTCACCGCCCTCGTGCTGGTGCAGATCCTCTCCGAGGCCGACGCCGCGGTGGTCGACCAGATCATCGCGACGTTCATCGCCAACCCCTGATCCCCGGTCCCCGGGCCCGCACGCACGACCCCCGGCGCCGTCGCCCGACGGCCCCGGGGGTCAACCGGGTCCGGGGGCGCGATCGGGCTCGAGGGTTGGCTCGGGTCGATCGGGCTCCGGTGCGTCCCGGGGCGGGGTGAGCGCGACGACCACCCCACCCGCGCCGACCTTTGGCTCGGACCCGGCCTCCAGCCACGTCACCTTGCCGCCCCGGACCACGGCCAACGGGATCGCCCGCGGGTGCACCCGCCGGTGCTCCTGCCAGTTGAACTCCTCGGTGAACGGGGTGGCCCGCACCGACCACCCGTCGCAGATCCGCCGGTCCAGCTCGGCGACGGTCGCGTCGTAGGAGAACAGCGGGCGCCCCACCACCTCCACCGGGGTGACCGTGCGCCGCTCCGAACGCTCGAGCGGCGCCTGGAACGTGTTGCGCCGCCCGACCACGCTCGCGGCGTACCGCGCGGCCACCGTGTTGATCTCGTCGGTGCGGTCCAGCGCGAGGACCACCGACGCGTCCGCGATCCCGGCGCGCTCCCACGTCTCGGCGTCCAGCACCGGGCCGCTGGCGCACTGCAGCCCCTCCATCTTCGCGGCACGGCGGTCCTCCTCGTCGGTCGCGACGAGGATCGTCTCGGCGTCGACCTCGTCCCCGAGGTCGCGCAGCGTGGTCGCCAGGCTGCGGGGGAAGGGCCCGGCCCCGATGACGAGCGCCGGCCCGACGCCCGTCTCCACGAGCCCGAGGCGGCGGGCGAGCGGGCGGGCGGTGAAGCCCGAGAGCAGCACGGTGCCGGCGATCACCGTGAAGGTGGCCGTGACCAGCACGTGGCCCTGGTCGGACTCGCCGTCGGAGAGCCGCAGCGCGAACAGCGAGGAGATGGCGGCGGCCACGATGCCCCGGGGCGCCGTCGCCGCGAGGAAGAGCCGGCCGTTGCGCTCCAGGGTCGAGCCGATCGTGCTCACGAACACGGTGAGGGGCCGCACGAGGAGCACCATCGCCGCGAGGAACAGCAGCGTGCGGTGCCCCACGTCGGTGAGCGTGTCGGGGCTGATGCGCGCCGCGAGGACGACGAAGACGCCGGAGATGAACAGCGTGCCCAGCGTCTCGTTGAACGCGAGCACGTCCCTGACGTGCGCACGGCGCTGCGCGCCGAGGGCGACGCCGGCGACGGTCACCGCCAGGAGGCCCGACTCCGGTTGCACGTGGTCCGACGCGGCGAACGCCGCGAGCACGACCGCGAGGGTGACGACGCTCTGCAGCTGGTCGGGCACGAGGAACCGGCCGAGCGCGAGCGCGAGCAGGCCCGCTGCGAGGAGGCCGAACCCGACCCCGCCCACCGCGGCGAGCACCAGCTTCGTGGCGGCGGCGCGCTCCCCCGTCCCGAAGAACGCCTCGAACACCAGCACGGTGAGCACCGCGCCCATGGGGTCGATGAGGATGCCCTCGGCCTCGAGGATCCGGCCGGTCCGGCCCCGCAGCCCGATCGAGCGCACGAGCGGCCCGATCACGGTCGGGCCGGTCACGATGAGCACGGAGGCGACCAGCCAGGCGAGGCGCCGGTCCACCCCGAGGAGCAGCTCGGCCGCCAGCGCACCGCCGACGAGGGTGACGGCGGCCCCCATCGTGAGCAGCCGCATCACGACCGTGCCCGCCAGGCGGAGGCCGGCGTGCCCCAGGGCCAGGGAGCCTTCGAACAGGATGACCGCGACCGCGAGGCTCACCGCGGGGAACAGCATCTCGCCATAGGTGTGGTCCGGGTCGAGCACCCCGCTGACCGGGCCGAGCAGCACCCCGGCGACCAGCAGGAACACGATCGCGGGGACCCGCACCCGGGCACCCACCCACTGGGCGGCGGCGCCGACCAGCAGGATGAGCGCGGTCGCCCCCACCGGTTCCCTGACCACGTCCCTCACCCGCTGCGGACCTCCACCTCCGATGGCACCACCCTCAGTCGGCGGCGCGCTCCCGCAGGAACACCTGCACGGAGCGGGCCGGCATGAACATCGCCTCGCCGGGCTCCCCGGTTGCAGGTTCGCCCGTCGGCCGGTTCGTGTCGAGCACGTGCCGCCACCCCTCGGCCGGCAGCTTCCACTCGAGCTGCTCGTGGTGCGCGTTGAGCACGAGCAGGAAGGAGTCGTCGACGATCGCGCGCCCCCGCTCGTCGCGCGCGTGGATCGCGTCGCCGTCGAGCAGCACGGCGACGCTCCTCGCGAACGTCTCGTCCCAGTCCTCGTCGGCCATCTCGGAGCCGTCCGGCCGGTACCAGCGGATGTCGACGGTGCCGCGGATCGGGCGGCCCTGGAACCAGCGCCGGCGGCGGAGCGCCGGGTGGTCGCGGCGCAGCGCGACGAGCCGGCGGGTGAACTCGAGCAGGTCGCGGTCGACGTCGCCCCAGTCGAACCAGGAGACCTCGTTGTCCTGGCAGTAGGCGTTGTTGTTGCCGCCCTGGGTGCGACCGAGCTCGTCGCCGCCGAGCAGCATCGGCACGCCCTGGCTCAGGAAGAGGGTGGCGAGCAGGTTCCGCTGCTGGCGCGCCCGGCAGGCCAGCACCTCCGGATCGTCGGTGTCGCCCTCGGCGCCGCAGTTCCACGAGCGGTTGTGCGACTCGCCGTCGGCACCGTCCTCGCCGTTCGCCTCGTTGTGCTTCCCGTCGTAGGAGACGAGGTCGCGCAGGGTGAACCCGTCGTGCGCGGTGACGAAGTTGATGCTCGCCGCGGGTGAGCGGCTGTCGTTCTGGTAGAGGTCGCTCGACCCCGTCAGCCGCGACGACAGCTCGCCGAGGGTCTCCGGCTCGCCGCGCCAGAAGTCCCGAACCGTGTCGCGGTAGCGGCCGTTCCACTCGGACCACAGCGGGGGGAAGTTCCCGACCTGGTAGCCGCCGTCTCCGACGTCCCAC
>CBFGTJ010000181.1:0-6470 GCA_965651815.1 uncultured Microthrixaceae bacterium
GTTCCTGGCGCAGCCGATGTTCGTCGCCGAGGTGTTCACCGGCCTGCCCGGCATCTTCACCCCGGTCGAGGAGACGGTCGAGTCCTTCGAGATGCTCGTCAACGGCGATCTCGACCACCTGCCCGAGCAGGCGTTCTACAACGTCGGTGGTGCGGAGGACGTCATGCGGAAGGCCAAGGAGCTGGAGAAGTCCGCCTGATGGGCCTCACCGTCGAGCTGGTGTCCCCCGAACGCGTGGCCTATTCGGGCCGGGCGAAGATGGTGATCTGCCGCACCACCGGCGGTGACGTCGCCTTCCTTCCGGGGCACGTGCCCTTCATCGGCGTCCTCTCGACGCACCCGGTCAGGGTGCTGCTCGAGGAGGGCGGCGAGAAGGTCATCGCGGTCCACCAGGGCTTCGTCGAGGTGTCGCCGCCGGAGGGCGAGGACACCCGCGTGACGATCCTCTCCGACGTCTGCGAGCTGGCAGAGGCCATCGACGTGCCCCGGGCCGAGGCGGCCCGGGCCAGGGCGGAGGAGGCGCTCGCCGCCAACCCCGAGGACCCCGAAGCCGCGGCGGCCCTCGCCCGTGCCCGGGTCCGGCTCGCCGTCGCCGAGACCGCCTGACCCGGATCGACGCCCCCACGGGCCGTACCGTGATCCCGTGGCCCGTCGCCGGTTCCTGGTCGCGCTCGTCCCGCCGCCCCGACTGCTGCACCAGCTGAGGGGCCTGCGGGCGGCGCTCGGCGGCCCTGCCGTCGAGCGGATCGTCCCGCACGTCACGCTCGTCCCACCGTTCAACGTCCCCGACGGCGGCGACTCGCAGGTCCGCCGCGACCTGCGCGCCGCGGTCACCGACGCCGCCCCCATCGAGGTCGTCCTGGGGCCGGCCGCGTCGTTCGCGCCGGCGAACCCCACGCTGCACCTCGCGGTGGGCGGCGACCTCGCCGGTCTCGGGCGGCTGCGTGAGCGGGTGCGGGCGGTCGCACCCGGCCGCAGGGACCGTCACCCGTTCGTCCCGCACGTCACGCTGCTGCGCGACGCGTCGGCGGCGGTCACCGACGCGGCCCCGCAGGTCCTCCGCGGGACGATGGCACGGTGGACCGTGGACCGCGTCGAGTTGCTCGAGCAGGTCCACGACGGCGGGGAGACCCGCTGGCGGCCCGCCGCCCAGGAACCCCTCGGCGGGCCCGTCGTGGTCGGTCGCGGCGGGGTCGAGCTGCACCTGCGCACGACGCGGTTCGCGGAGCCGCTCTCCGGTGCCGACGAGGTCCCTGACGTGCCGGACACGGGGTGCGCGGAACCCCTCGTCGTGCTCGCCGAACCGCCACGCTCACCCGGCGAGGTGGTGGCGCTCGTGGCGGGCGCGGTCGAGGGCAGCGTCGCGACCCTCGCCGCCGTCGAGGTCGCCGAGCCCCACCGGCGCATCGGCGTCGGCCGTGCGGTGCTCGCCCGGTGGTGCTCCGAGGCCGCCTCGCTCGGTGCCGGGACCGTGATCGTCGAGGGCGTCGCCGCGGGCCCACCCGAGCTGGCGGAGCTGCTCTCGGCGTCCGGGTTCAGCGCCGTCGGCGACCTGCACCTGCGGCGGCTGCGGGGTCCCACCGGGTAGCTTGCCGGTGCGCGCGCCGCCGACGGTGCGGCCGTCGCAGGAGCGAGCGAGATGTCCCAGTCCGCGAACCGCCGGTTCCCGTGGCGCACCGCCCTCGTCACCGGGGCGTCGAGCGGCATCGGTGAGGCGTTCGCACGGGAGCTGGCGTCCGCCGGAGTGGACCTGGTGCTCGTCGGGCGTGACGCCGGGCGGCTGGGGGCGCTCGCGGACGAGCTGGAGCGCACTCGGGGCATCTCGGTGGAGCCGATGGCGACGGACCTCAGCAGCCCGGTCGCCCGCAGCACGGTCGAGAAGCGGCTCGCGGACCCGGACCACCCCGTCGACCTGCTCGTCAACAACGCGGGGTTCGGCACCAGCGGGCGGTTCGTCGACCTGCCGGTCGCCCGGGAGGAGCAGCAGATCCACCTCAACGTGGTCGCGGTGATGCGGCTGTCGGCCGCGGTGCTGCCGTCCATGGTCGAGCGCGGGCACGGCAACATCCTCAACGTGGGCTCCGTCGCCGGGCTGTACCCGACGCCGGACACCGCCACCTACGGGGCCACCAAGGCGTTCGTGTGCTCGTTCTCGGACGCGCTCCACGAGGAGCTGCGCGGCACCGGGGTGGTCGTCACCGTGTCGCTGCCGGGGTTGACCCGCACCCGCTTCCACGAGCGGTCCGGCTCGCCGACGACCGCTCCCGCCGCGGCGTGGCTCGACCCCGCGGCGGTCGCGCGCGCCTCGCTCGAGGCGGCGGCCGCCGGGCGGGCGCGCGTGGTGCCCGGCGCGCTCTACCGCACCGTCGCCGCGGCGATCGGGCCGGTCCCGCCGGGGCCGCGCCGCTGGCTCTACGCGCGCCTGCGGGGGCTGGTGCGCTGAGGGGCGCGCCCGGTCGGCGCGCCCGCCACGTCAGTCCCTGAGCTTCTCGGGCCGGTGCTGCGCGTCGACGAAGCGGACCGTGCCCGACCGGGACCGCATGACCAGCGACTGCGTGGTCGCGCCGCGGCGGTTGTAGTGCACGCCACGGAGCAGGTCGCCGTCGGTGATGCCGGTCGCCGCGAAGAAGCAGTTGTCACCGGCGACGAGGTCGTCGGTGGTCAGGCACTTGTCGAGGTCGTAGCCGGCCTCGATCGCCGCGGCGCGCTCCTCCTCGTTGCGCGGCCACAGCCGGCCGATCTGCTCACCGCCGAGCGACTTGAGCGCCGCGGCGGCGATCACGCCCTCGGGCGTGCCGCCGATGCCGAACAGGATGTCCGCGCCCGAGCCGGGGATCGCCGTCGCGATCGCACCGGCGATGTCGCCGTCGGAGATCAGCCGGATGCGGGCACCGGCCTGGCGGATCTCGCCGATGATGTCCGCGTGGCGGTCGCGGTCGAGCACCACCGCGGTGACCTCGGTGACCTCGATGCCCTTGGCCTTGGCCACGGCACGGAGGTTGTGGGTGACCGACTCGCGCAGGTCGATGACGCCCTTGGCCTCGGGGCCGACGGCGATCTTCTCCATGTACACGCAGGGACCCGGGTCGAACATGGTCCCGCGCTCGGACACCGCGATCACCGCGACGGCGCCACCACGGCCCTTCGAGGTCAGCGTCGTGCCGTCGATCGGGTCCACGGCGATGTCGACCTCCGGCGGCGAGCCGTCGCCGACGACCTCGCCGTTGTAGAGCATCGGCGCCTCGTCCTTCTCGCCCTCGCCGATGATCACCGTGCCGGTCATCTGCACGGTGCCCATGATCAGCCGCATGGCGTCGACGGCAGCCCCGTCGGCGCCCTCCTTGTCGCCCCGCCCGACCCACTTGGCCGCGGCGAGCGCCGCGGCCTCGGTCGTGCGGACGAGCTCCATGGCCAGGTTGCGATCGGGTGCGTGCTTCGTCATGCCCACTGACCCTACGAGACGGGGGTCACGGCCCCCAACCCGCGCGATCATGCACCCGTGCACGATCCGACCGCCAGTGATCCCGCCCTCGACGAGGACCTCGGGGACGACCCCTCCGCGCCCATCGACGGGGATCCGATCGACGGGGATCCGGGCGACGGCCAGCTGTCCTACGACTGCGCCGCATGGGCGGGCGAGACGAGGGGCCTGCTGCGGAGCCTGCTCGTCACCCAGGGCATCCCGCACGCGTGGCAGGGCACCACGCTCACCGTCCGCGAGTCCGACGAGGAGGCAGTGGACGCGCTGATCGACGAGGTCGCCGGCTCGGCACGCCCCGCGCTCGACCCCGACGCCCCGAAGCTCGTCTACGAGGTCGGGTCGTGGCCGGCGTCGCTGCAGTCCGAGCTCGCCGCCGGCCTCGCGGAGTCCGACGTGCCCTACGAGTGGGACGAGCGCGGCGACCTGGTGGTGCTCGAAGCGGACGAGGACCTCGTCGAGCAGGTGCTCGCCGACCTGCCGGACCCGGAGGAGTCGGGGATCTCGAGCGACGACGGGGTGGCGGTCCACGAGGTGCTCGACCGGGTGTTCATGTCCGCCGACCGCCTGGCGCGCAACGGCGCCGACGCCGCGGGCACCGTCGGCCTGGTGGAGGCGGCCGAGGTGGTCGTGCAGCTCGCGCTGCCGTTCGGGTTCGAGCCGGGGCAGTGGCGGACCCTGGTCGGCGCGGTCGAGGAGCTGCGCGACGCCCTCGAGGGTGGGGAGGCCGACCCCGGCGACCCGAGCTCCGACGACGAGGTCGCCGAACTCGCGCGGCGCGTCCGCGACCTCGTGCGCAACTACGTCTGAGCCGCCACCAGCGGGTTGTGCTCCGGCGGCACCCGCTCGCCGGGCGGCGGCGGTGGGGGAGGGGTGCCGTCGCCGAACGGCGACCCGCCCAGCGACTCCCGCCCGTGCGGCTCGAGCCAGTTGGACAGGTCCGGCCCCGCCGGCACGATCCCGGTGGGGTTGATGTCCCGGTGCACGCAGTAGTAGTGGCGCTTGATGTGGTCGAAGTCGACCGTGTCGCCGAAGCCGGGGGTGGTGAACAGGTCCCGGGCGTAGGCCCACAGCACCGGCATCTCGGTCAGCTTCGAGCGGTTGCACTTGAAGTGGCCGTGGTAGACGGCGTCGAAGCGCACGAGCGTGGTGAACAGGCGCACGTCCGCCTCGGTGATCGAGCCGCCCATGAGGTAGCGCTGCCGCTCGAGCCGCTCCGACAGCGCGTCGAGCCGTTCGAAGAGGCGGCGGTAGGCCTCGTCGTAGGCCGCCTGTGAACCGGCGAACCCGCACCGGTACACGCCGTTGTTGACGTCCCGGTAGATCTGCTCCATCAGGGCGTCCATCTCGTCGCGCAGGTGCTCCGGGTACAGGTCGGGTGCACCGGGCCGGTGGTGCTCGCGCCACTCCGTGGACAGGTCGAGCGTCATCTGCGCGTAGTCGTTGGTGACGACCTGGCCGCTCGGCACGTCGACGATCGCGGGCACGGTGATGCCCAGCTCGTAGCCGGGCACCCTCGCGAAGTAGGCCTCCTGGAGCCGCTCGATGCCCAGCACCGGGTCGCGCCCGCCGGGGTCCAGGTCGAAGGTCCAGCTGCGCGCGTCGTGGGTCGGCCCCGCGACGCCCATCGACAGCACGTCCTCGAGCCCGAGGAGCCGGCGCACGATGATCGCCCGGTTCGCCCACGGGCAGGCACGGCTCACCACCAGGCGGTAGCGGCCGGGCTCCACCGGCCAGCCGTCGCGCCCATCCGCGGTGATGCGGGTCGAGATGTAGCGCTCGTCCCGGGTGAACTCCACACCGGGCTGCACGTACGAGCCGTCGAGGTGGTCCTGGTCGTCGTTGGCCATCACAGGTTCCTACCTCATCCGCACGTGACGCAGGCCCCGGCCCGGCGTCCGGGGGCCGTCACATGGGACGCCACGCTTGCTTCCCCCAGGCGATCAGGTGTACTTAACATCGCGTACTCGCGCCGCCCACCTTCCGGTGGGCCCCGAACAGAGGAGCTGCATGCGACGAGGACGGACCTGGAAGATCGCGGCGATCGGCCTGGCGCTGGTGATGGCGCTGACGGCCGCCGCGTGCGGCGACGACGACGGGGACAGCGGTGACGGCGACGGGGGCGACGGCGAGCAGCGAACGCTCGAGCTCTACAGCGGCCGCGACGAGGAGCTCGTCGGCCCGCTGGTCGAGGCGTTCGAGGAGCAGTCCGGCGTCAAGGTGAACGTCCGCTACGGCAACTCCGCCGAGCTGGGCGCCGCGCTCCTCGAGGAGGGCGAGCGCACCTCCGCGGAGGTCTTCTACTCCCAGGAGGTCGGGGCGATCGGCGTGCTCGCCAAGGCCGACCTGCTCGCACCGCTGCCGACCGAGGTGGTCGAGCGCGTCGACGAGCGGTTCCGCCCCAAGGAGGGCACCGACTGGGTGGGCATCACCGGGCGCTCGCGGGTGATCGTGATGAACCCCGAGCTGGTCGACGACCCACCGACCTCGGTGCTCGACCTGACCGACCCGAAGTACAAGGGTCAGGTCGCCTGGGTCCCGAGCAACGCGAGCTTCCAGTCGTTCATCACCGCGTTCCGGGTGTCCCGTGGCGAGGACGCCGCCCGCCAGTGGCTCGAGGACATGAAGGCCAACGACGCGCAGGTCTACGAGAGCAACGGTGACGTGCTCGACGCCGTCGAGAACGGGGCGATCGGGCTCGGCCTCATCAACCACTACTACTGGGCGCGGATGGTGCCCGAGGTCGGCGGGGTCGAGAACATGAAGTCGCAGCTGATCTTCCCCGAGGGCGACGACCCCGGCGCCCTCGTCAACGCCACCGCCGCCGCGATCACCAAGAACGGCGCGGACAACCCGGCGGCGCTCGAGTTCATCGAGTTCCTCCTGTCCGAGGAGGGCCAGCTCCGCTTCGTCGAGCAGACCACGGAGTACGCGCTGGTCCCGGGCGTCAAGGATCCCGAGAACGTGCCGCCGCTGGCCGAGCTCGGTGGGC
>CBFGTJ010000182.1:0-6467 GCA_965651815.1 uncultured Microthrixaceae bacterium
AGTGCGCCCAGCTCGACCGGCTGGCGGCCGCCTGCGACGCCTACGGCGTGCCGCTCATCGAGGACGCGGCCGAGGCGATCGGGGCGACCTGGCAGGGGCGCCACGCGGGGACCTGGGGACGGCTCGCCGCGTACTCCTTCAACGGCAACAAGATCATCACCACCAGCGGCGGCGGCATGCTCGTCGGCGACGCGGAGCTGGTCGAGCGGGCCCGCTACCTGTCGCAGCAGGCGCGCCAACCGGCCCTGCACTACGAGCACACCGAGGTCGGGTACAACTACCGCCTCTCGAACCTGCTCGCCGCCGTGGGCCGCGGCCAGCTGGCCACCCTGCCCGACAAGATCGAGCGCCGGCACGAGATCAACGACGCGTACCGCAAGGGCCTCGCCGGCCTGGAGGGGGTCGACTTCATGCCGTGGGACCCCCGCGGGCGGCCCAACGGCTGGCTGACGGTCGTCACGCTGGACCTCGGGCTCGGGGTGACCCCGCACGAGGTGTGCCGCCGGCTCGAGGCCGACGACGTCGAGGCGAGGCCGACGTGGAAGCCGATGCACCTCCAGCCGGTGTTCGAGGGCGTGCCCGTCGTCGGCGGCGAGGTCGCCTCGGACCTCTACCGGCGGGGCCTGTGCCTGCCCAGCGGCTCGTCGATGACCGACGACGACGTCGCCCGGGTGGTCGACCTGCTCGTCGCCGCGCTGTCGCGCTAGCCCGGCGGCGGGCCCGGCTCAGGCCGGCGGCCGCTCGCCGATCGAGCCGCTCGCGATGCGCTCGAGGTCCGCCACCAGCTTCGGCGCCGCGGTCGACAGGTCGTGGTGGCTGAACACCCTGGCGCGCAGCTGCTCGCCCGCCGCGTTGCGCAGCTGCTCCGACTCGAGCAGCGCGAGCACCCGGTCGGCCATGCCGCTGGTGTCGAGGTGGTCGACGACGCCGAGCGCCGCCTCGGGCCCCGCGGCCTCCAACAGCTCCGGGATGCCGCCGTTGCGGTAGGTCACCACCGGGTGTCCGAGCGCCGCGTGCTCCTGGCAGACCAGCGGGAACGGGTCCTCGTGGGAGGTCAGCACGAACACGTCGGCCATCTGGAACCAGGGGATCGGGTCGGGCTGCAAGCCGGTGACGTGCACGTGGTCGGCGCCGGCCCGCTCGATGTCGGTCTGGAGCCGGACCCAGTCGTGCCCGCTGAGGTCGCCGCCCACCCACACGAAGTGCACGGGGTCGTCGGTGCGCCGGCGGATCTCGCAGGCGAGCTGGACGAACAGGTCGGCGCCCTTGCGCCACTCGATCGTGCCCGACCCCATGACGACCGCGGCGTCCGGCGGGATGCCGAGCGAACGACGGCGGTCCTCGACGTCGCGGAGGTGCACGGTGCGGCGGGCGATCGCCGGTCCGTCGACGCACGCGTGGTGCAGCAGCACCCGCTCCTTCGGGCAGCCGATCTCGCCGACGAGCATGTCGCGGACCGCGCCGGAGGCGGCGACCCAGGCGTCCGGTGCGGAGGACAGCAGGGACGGGTCCGGTGCGACCCGCTGCCAGAGGCGCACGGCGGTCTCGAGCTCGTGGATGTGGCTGACGGTCGTCCTGGCCGGCGGGAGGTGGGGGAGGACCTCCAGGCTCGTGAGGCTGTTGAGGTAGACGAGGTCGAACCCCTGGAGGTGGCGGAGGACCGGTTCGAGCCGCAGCCTCGCGAGGGCCGGGCTGGCCCGACGGCTGCCGCGGGCCGCCAGGCCGCGCTGCGCCAGCTGGAGGACGGAGCCGAGGGCGCTCTGGCCGACGGTGGTGACGTTGCCGACCGCCTCGAACCGCTTCTGCATCGGACCGCCGCCGAGCAGCAGCACCTCGACCTCGATGTCGGTGTTCGCCCGCATCCACTCGAGCAGCTCGACCAGCACCATGGGCGCGCCGGTCAGCGAGGCCTCGTGGGAGACCGCGAGCATGCGTCGCAGCGTCATGTGGTCCTGGCCGTGTTCATCGTTCGTCCCGTCCGTCCGCGCCGCCCGGCCCCGCCCCGGCGACGACGAGCTGGGCGAGCCCTGCCAGGTCAGGGTACGGGACCACCTGCGAACCGCGGTCCTCGAGGAGCTCCCTGACGGCGGGATCGGCGGCGATGCCGAGCACCGGGACGTCGCCCGCCACCTCGGCGAGGGACCGCTGCGCCGCCGCCAGCGTGCGCGCGGTGACGACGTGCACGACCCCCGGCTCGCGGGGCGAGGCCCCGCGTGGGAGCCACTCGACGCACCCGTCGAGCCCGAGCGTGGCCGTCTCGGCGTCCAGCCGCCGGGCGACGCCCCTGGGCCGGCCGCCGACCCACGCGAACCGGGCGGGGCGTCGGGCCGCGACCGCGGCCATGAGCTCGAGGAACAGGTCGACCCCGCCCTCCCGGCCGGGAGCGCCCGCACCGACCACCACCAGCGGGTTCACGCGCGCACCCCCTCGGGGTCCGCGAGGCGCTCGTACAGCAGCGGCGCGCACACGTCGGTCACGTAGGTGGCCCGCACCCGCGCCGATTGCGCGGCGGCGACCTCGTCGCGGGTGGACGGCTCGGCCATCGACGCGACGAGGTCGGCGAGGTGGACCAGGTCCGGGTAGTCCGCGCCGACGAAGGTCCCACCGAACATCTCGGCGGTGCCACCGGTGCCGCGGAACGACACCACGGGGGTGCCGGCCACCGCGCTGTGCAGGCAGACCAGCGGGAAGGCGTCGAGCCGTGCCGGGTGCAGGAAGACGTCCGCGGCGGCCAGCCAGTGGTGCAGGTCCGGCACGCTCTCCATCACGGTGAAGGTGTCCAGGCCGAGCTGCCGGGCGTCGTCGCGCACCGGCCAGTGCAGCGCGTCGCGCTCGCCGCCGATCCACAGGAACCGGGCGCCGCGACCGTGCCGGCGGCGGTACGCGGCGGCCGCCTGCACGAACAGGTCCGGGGCCTTGCGCCGGGTGGCGATGCCGGCGCCCACCACGAGGAGCTCGCCGTCGCCGACGCCGAGCGCGGCGCGGCACCGCCCCTTCACCGCGTCGCTGACCGGCTCGCGGTCGTCGACGAACTCCGGGGTGAGCCGGACCGGCACGCCGAGCCGGCAGGTGGCCTCCGCCTGCGACGAGCGGCTCCCGGCCATCCAGACCCGGGTGCGCTCGCGCAGGCCGGTGGGCCGGTCGATCCAGTCCAGGTCCTCGCCCTGCTCGACGACCCAGGTGACCAAGGTGCCGGTGTCGGCCATCACCGGGAGGAGCTGTCCTGCGGCGACGCTGACGAGCAGCGTCGCGTCGGGCGTCGGGAGGGCGTCGATGCGCTGCCGGGCCCGCTCGGCCCGCTCCGGGTCCAACCGCTCGACGTCCCAGGCCTCGTGCGGCTCGAGGACCGCGAGCCCGTGGGCGAGCTGCACCACCTCGTCGATCAGCGGCCCGCCCCGCAGCGCGACGACCTGCAGGTCGACCTCCGGGTGGGCGCGTCGCACCCACCGGGCGAACGCCAGCGCCAGCACCGGGGGACCCGTGCGGTCCAGCGCGTGCAGCGCGATCCGCAGCCGCTCCATCACGACCTGCGGGCACGGTCGACGGCCGCGAGCAGCTCGTCGACGAACGACGCGACGTCGAGGGTCTCACGGGCGGCCGAGGCCCTCGCGTCGCGGTCGCCGCCCGCGGAGTCGACGATCGCCGTCGCGGCGGCGTCCAGGTCGAGGTGCGGCACGGTCCGCAGGAACGGGTCGGTCACGTCCCACACCGGGAAGGTCACGGTCTCGCACCCGGTCATCGAGGCCTCCCGGACCGGCGCGAGGTCGCCACCGTCGCGGTAGGGGAGGAAGGCGACGTCGCCGCTCAGCCGGACGTCGATCGTCGCCCGCGGCACGTGGGTCACGTGCCCCTCGAGGCCGCACCGCCCGACCTCGTCCTCGATGACCGATGCCACCTCGCCCTCGTCGTCCGCACCGGCCCACAGGCCGTGCGCGTCGACCCCGTGCCGCTCCCGCAGCCGCCAGATCGCCCGGACGAAGACGTCCGGTCCGTCGAACCACGGGTTCGTGCCCCAGCCCACCACGAGCAGCCCCTCGGTGGGCAGCCCGAGCCGCTTCCGCACGATCGCCCGGGACTCGGCCGCGACGAACGGCCGGGTCGGCTCCATGTCGCTGAGCGGCCGGGTGACCAGCACCTGCGCCGCGGCCGGAGCGGGCGGTTCGGTCCCCTCGGGCACGATCTGCACGTCGGGGCGTCGCACGGGCGCCGGCTCGAGCCCGTCGTCCTGGCTCGGCACCGGGTTGATGCGGTGCACGACCACCGGGCCGGGTCGGTCGGCGGGCAGCAGCCGCTCGCCGAGCCCGTCGTCGAGGATCACGACCGAGGGGCCGAGCTCGGCCCACCACCGCCGCAGCGTGCGGCCACGCAGGAGCCCGGCGAACGGGCGCAGCCCGACCCGGTCGAGGGCGGCGGGCAGGGGCGAGGTGCGCAGGTCGTCGACGACCCGGGAACCCGGCCACGGTTCCTCCTCGCTGCGGCGCAGGTACCAGACGTGCACCTCGATCCCCGGTCGGCGCCGCAGCTCGGTGAGCAGGGTGGCGAGCTCGGAGGTGCTGTCGCGGCGGTCCGGGGACGGGGCGACGACGAGGACGGTCTGGGAGGGCATCCGGGGCTGACCTCGGTGGACCGGGCTCAACGTGCGCCCTGGCGGGCGAGCGGCCGTGTCAGGCGCGACCGGAGCCGATCCAGCGGCCTCCGGTCCAAGGGCAGGCGGGCGAGCGCACGGTCCACCAGCCGGCGCGGCTGGTGGCCCGCGAGGATGGCCGTCAGCTCGTCCGCGCTGAGCTCCTGCCCGGTGACCGTGACGGTCTCCACGACCTCGCGGTCCGGCGGTCGCTGCATGAGGGCACCGGGCGTCTCGGTGAGGAAGAACTCCTCGTCGACCTCGTAGCGGTGCGCGGTCGTCGCGTCGTGGCGGCGGAAGTACACGAGGGGCGCGTCGCGGTCCTTCATGCCGACGGCGGTGACCAGGCGCGGCTCGCCGGTGTGGTTGGTCGGGCTCGCGTGGATGAGCTGGTTGTCGAAGACCAGTGCGTCGCCGGCGCGGGCGGTCACCTGGACCATGTGGTCGACGAGCACCTGCTGGTGGACGAGCCAGGAGGGGTCGAGGTCGGTGCCCCGCAGCATCGGGTCGAGCCGGTGCGTGCCCGGCACGACCTGCAGCGGACCGTTGTCGGGGGTGATGTCCTGCAGCGCCACCCACACGACGTAGGTGCGGACGCCCCGGCGCTCGTCGGTGTACATCCAGTCGCGGTGGATGTAGAGGTCGCTGCCCTCGCCGGGCCACTTGCACAGGAAGACCCGGAGGAACGGCACGTGGCGCACGAAGATCGACGCGGCGCGCTCGTCGAGCAGGGCGGAGATCTCCGCGGACACCGCGTGGCGGTACTCGACGTCGGAGTTGTTGAGGTCGGGCTCGAATCCTTCGCCCGCCCAGCCGTGGTGCACCGCGTAGATGCCGCGGAGCCGTGAGACGGTGCCCAGGTCGGCGAAGGAGGGCACGACCGTGTAGCCGCCGCGCTGGAGCTCGGCGTCACGCTCGGGGTCGACCAGCACCTGGGGCGCGGGTGCCGTCGTGGGCGCGGTCGTCGACGCCGACCCGTTCGGTGCCCCGCTCGCCACCCGCGCGGCGCCGTCGGCCGGCGACCCCGCCGGCCGTCCCGGCTCGGACGCGGCCGCGTCCGCCTCGGCCAGCGCTGTTCGGATCCGTTCCTCGGTCACCGCCTCGCCCCACAGCTCCGTCGTCGGATACCCCTCGGGCCGGTTGAACAGGCCCTGCCCCATGTAGAAGTCGACGTCCACCGAGTATGCCGTGAGGCCGTCGCCGTCCGGGTCGACGTGCACGTGCACCAGCTCGGCGTCGGTCGGTGCGAGCGCCACCGCGACCACCGGGCGAACCGCGTCGACCCGGTTCGCGTGCGCCCCGTGCACCAGCGCCGCGTCGTAGACGATCGCCTCCCCGGCGCGCAGCGGCACGGTGACCGCGCGGCGCGCCCACTCCTCCTGGAGCGGCGCGGTCGGGAGCTCGTCGAGGCCCGACGGGCGGGTGCCCTCGACGAGCCGGTGGCTGCCGGGCACGACCTGGAGCGCGCCCGACTCCTCGTCGACGTCGACCAGCGGGATCCACAGCAGGGTCGCCCGGTGCCCCCGCTCGTCGGTGTAGCTCAGGTCCTGGTGGAAGGCGGTGGGCCCTCCGGCACCCCTGCCCTTGGAGATGAACCCGGACAGGAAGGGCGCGTGCCCGGGCACGACCTCCTCCAACCTCGGGCCGAGCAGCTCGACGATCCGGTCGTGGACCTTCCTCGCCGAGGCCCGGTCCAGGTCGTTGCTGGTCGCGAGGAAGTCGTGGCCGGGGTCGATCTCCAGCGAGTCGTAGAGCTCGCGCAGCCGGCGGCGGAGGTCGTCGTCCAGCACCCGCGCGACGCGGTAGCCCCGACCGTCCTCGAGCATTCAGTCGACCTCTGCCG
>CBFGTJ010000183.1:0-6441 GCA_965651815.1 uncultured Microthrixaceae bacterium
CGACCAACTCCGAGAGCTGGTCGGCGCCGGACCCGCCCGGCTGACCCCTCCCCTGGCCCTTCCCGTCCCGCTCGAACATGCACCCACACCCTACGAACGGGGTGTGACAGCGAACCCGGACCGCGGGCGTAGCGTGCCGGGCGATGGGCACGTGGGAACCGGGGCCGGGTGTGATCGAGCTGCCGGACGGGCGACGCCTGCGGGGCCGGGGCCTCCGGCGACGTGGGCTCGAACGGCATGCCCTCGAACGGCGTGGCCGCGTGCAGGGCGCCAACGGTCCGGATCCGGAGTTCGGGGTGTACCTGCTCGGTCGTCGGCCGGACGGCATCGAATGGCCGCACCGCTGGGTGCGGTGGCCCGACTTCCGCACGCCTGCCGACACCGACGACGCGGTCGCGGCGCTGCGTGAGGCGCACGAGCGCGCTGCACGCCTGCGGGTCGAGGTCGCCTGCGGAGGCGGCATCGGACGGACCGGCACCGCGCTCGCGCTGATCGCCACGTTCGCCGGCGTGGCACCCGCGGACGCGGTCGGCTGGGTCCGCCGCCACTACCACCGGCGCGCGGTCGAGACGCCGTGGCAGCGGCGGTGGGTCGAGCGCACCGCCACCCGCGGCTGAGCCCGGCGGTTCAGAGCCCGTCGACGAGGTCGATCACCGCCACGCTCGGCGGCACCCCGAGCCGCAGCTGGGGTGCGGCGCCCCGTTCCATGCCGACACCGGTCGAGACGTAGATGCGGTTGCCGTCCACCTCGTGCAGCCCGCCCGCGCCGACGTGGCGCGGCACCGACGACAGGGTGACGAGCGGTCCGATCAGGGGCAGTGCGAGCTGCCCGCCGTGGGTGTGTCCCGCCACGGTGAGGTCGACGCCGGAGGACGGTGGCAGGTCGAGCACCGTGTCGGGCCGGTGCGAGACGAGGATCGTGACCTCCTCCGCGCCCGCCGCGGCGACCAGATCGCGGCGCACCTGCGCCGCGGCAGGGCTGGAGTGGTCCTTGCGCGTCCCGCCGATGACCAGCCTCCGGTCCCCGATCCGCACCCGGTGGACCCGGTCGTCCAGGACCTCGACACCGGTGCCCGGCAGGAGCACGTCGATCCGGTCCCCCCGATCCACGTCGCCCTCGACGAAGTAGACCCCACCCGGCGCGTCGAGCGAGCGCAGCAGCTCGCGGATGGCGGGCGCCTCCTCCCGCAGCTGCTCGGCGGTTCCCTGGAACAGGTCGCCCGGGATGAGGATCACGTCGGGGCGCGCCTCCTGCACGGCCCGCACGGCGGCCCGCTCGTGCTCGCCGACACCGGTGGTCTGGAGGTCCGACAGGATCGCGATCCGCACCGGATCGTCACCCGCCCGCTCCTGCGGGAGGTGCACGCGCTCGTGGTCGACGACGAGGCGGTACGGGGCGACGTGGGTCGCGTACACCCCGACCGGGACCGGCACGAGCATGACCGCACCGGCCACGACCGCCGCGGTGCTCGCCCTCGCCGCGACGCGGCCGCCCAGCACGGCTGTGCCGATGATCGGCACGGTCACCACCACGGCGAGGTAGAGCAGGTGCGCGACCCCGAACGGCCCGATCCCGGACGCGACCGCGACGACGAGGCCCGCGCCCACGAGCGCTCCGGACACGACCAGCGCCCGCAGCACCGCGGACAGGTCGGCACGCTGCCGGCGCGCGGCGCGCACCACCACCGCCGCTCCTGCCCCTCCCGCCGCGAGGGTGAGCACCGTCATCTGGATCGTCAGGTCCCGCACAGCTCCCTCGTGGGGGCAGCTCCCTCGTGGGGAGCATGGTTGCCCATCGGGTCGGCCTCCGCCACCGGAGGGAGGAATTCCAGCGGGCGCCCGTACGCTGGGATCAGTGCGTGCCGTCGCTCCGGGGCGGCGCGCCTCCCACCAGATCGATCGGAGACCCCATGCTGCGCTCCCCACGACGCCTGCTCTCCCGGGTCGTCGCACCGTTCCTCGTCGCCTCCGTCGCGCTCGCCGGCTGCGCGGGATCGGGCGAGGAGACCATCCGCTCGACGAGCGAGACCCGTCCCGACCGCACCGAGAACGGCACCGAGGCGACCACCCCGGATCCCGCCGCCGTCGTGCGCGAGGCGGCCAAGGCTCCCTCCGAGCAGGGCTCCATGACCATGGAGATGGTCATGGAGGTCGACGGCCGCACCATGATGTCGATGCGCGGCACCATGACCGCGGACGGCCGCAACGGCGACCTCACGACGTCGATGGAGGGCATGCCGGGCGGCGAGATGCGCATGCTCGTGGTCGACGGCGTCCACTACTACGCGTTCCCCAGCCTCCCGGCGGGCAAGGAGTGGGTCTCGATGTCGCCCGAGGAGCTGGTCGACGCGACGGGGGTGGACCCCTCCGCGGCGCCGGGGGTGGACGGCGCGAGCGTGCTCGAGATGCTCTCCGCGGTCGCGGACGACGTCGAGGAGCTCGGCACCGACGAGCTGTTCGGGGTGCCGGTGACCGGCTACCGGGCGCACGTGTCCGCGGAGTCGGTGATCGGCCAGGCACTGGGGTCCGGGCTGTACACCGAGGAGCTGGCGGACGAGATGGCGGGCACCCTGCCGGACACCTACGCCATCGACGTCTGGCTCGACGACGACGGGCTCCCCCGCCGCCAGACGTGGTCGCTGGACCTCGCCCTCCCGGGCCAGGGCAACACCACCGTCGACTACCGCATGGACTTCCCGTCCTGGGGTGACCCGGTCGAGGTCACCGCGCCGTCACCCGACGTGGTGATCTCGATGGAGGACGTGATGACCGGCGGCGGCGCCCTCAGCCGGGACTGACCGCCGCGTCAGTCGACGAAGCGGAAGCTGCGGTCGTAGCTCCCGTAGTCGAGGCTGGTCACGCCGTTCGCCGTGCTCCCGGCGTACTCGTCCTGCCCGTCGACCAGCTCGAAGGTCACCTCGCCGCCGTCGGCGAGGGTGACGAGGCCGGCGTGCAGCGCGGCGGTGCAGATGGAGGAGTCCGCGGTGTACACGTCGGTGCCCCAGACGGCGCCGATCTCGCCGTCGCCCTCGCACTCCACGGAGAAGGTCGTCGCCTCCCGGCCGTCGTAGAACGCTGCGGCCCGATCCCACCCGATCGCGGCGGCGACCTCGAGCGACCCGGCGTCCGGGAACGTGAAGCTGCCGGCGTAGGGGCCGTAGTCCTGAGTGGTCACGCCGTGGTGCTCGGAGCCCACGTACTCCTCCGCGCCCTCGGCGATCTCGATGGTGACCTCGCCGCCCTCCTCGACCGTGATGAGCCCGACGTGCACCGCGGCGGTGCAGATCGACGAGTCGTCGGTGTAGGTGTTGGAGCCCCACACCGTGCCCAGCCGGCCGCCGGGCGGGCACTCGATGTCGAACCGCTCCCCGACCCGGTCGCGGAGCTCCGACGCGTTGCGCGCCCACGGGTCCCGGCCGCCGGCGCCGGCGTCGCCGCCGGCCTCCTCGGGCGCCTCGGTGGTCGTGGTGGAGGACGTCATCGTGCCCTCCGGCTCGTCGTCGCCCCCGCAGGCCGCGACGAGCGCGAGGAGGGGCAGGACCAGCAGCAGCGCGGTGCGTGCGCGTCGGGCGGGCATGGGACGACCTCCGTTGCTCGGGGGGTTGGGAGCCCGGAGCGTACCCAGCCGCGCGCGGCGCGCGGATGACCCGTCAGCTGGCGGCGGCCACCGGCGACGACGTCCGGTCGAGGTCGGCGGGAGAGGTGTCGACCAGCCCCGGCGGCAGCCGGCGGAACTGCTCGGCCAGCTCCGGCAGGAAGGCGCGGTAGGCGCTGGTGCGGCGCCAGAACATGGCGATCTGGCGGCGCGGCACCGGTTCCTCGAAGCGGATCAGCCGGATGTCGTCGGAGGTCGCCACGGGCGGGCGCACCGCCAGCTCGGGGAGGAGGGTCACGCCGACCCCCGCCGCCACCATCTGGCGGAGCGTCTCGAGGCTCGTGGCGCGGAACCCGCTGCGCTCGGAGGCACCGGAGAGCTGGCACACCGCGAGCGCCTGGTCCCGCAGGCAGTGGCCGTCCTCGAGCAGGAGGACGGTCTCGCCGGCGAGCACGGACGTCGGTGCGCGTCCCTCGGTGTCGGCGAGGCGGTGCCGGCGCGGCACCGCGAGCAGGAAGTCCTCCTGGAACAGCGGCTCCTGGTGCAGCTGCTCCTCGTGGACGGGCAGCGCGAGCACGCCTGCGTCGAGCTCACCGCCGCGCAGCCGGCGCAGCACCTCCTCGGTCTTCTCCTCGACGAGCAGCAGCTCGAGGTCGGGGAACCGGGCGTGCACGTTCGGCACGACGTGCGGGAGCAGGTACGGCGCGAGGGTCGGGAAGATGCCGACCTTCAGGCTGCCCGCCTCGGGATCCCGGGACTGCTGGGCGATGCGGGTGATGCTGTCGGCCTCGTTGAGCACGACCCGTGCCCGCTCCACGACGCGGGCGCCGACCTCGGTGAGCACCATCCCGCGGGGGTTGCGCTCGATCAGCTCGACCCCGAGCTCCCGCTCGAGCTTTCGGATCTGGGTCGACAGGGTCGGCTGGCTCACGTAGCAGGCGTCAGCCGCCCGGCCGAAGTGGCCGTGGTCGGCGAGTGCGACCAGGTAGCGGAGATCTCGCAGGTTCATCGGTGACCTCCGGGTGTCGGGGGCGGCCACGCACGGGGTGCGTGGCCGCCCCGTCGACGACGGTCAGGTGAGTGCGGGCTCCTTCTGCTCCGCCTCCTCCGCGGGTGCGGAGGTGCGGATCAGGTGGTCGAAGGCCGACAGCGCGGCGGTCGACCCGGCCCCCATCGCGATCACGATCTGCTTGTAGGGCACCGTGGTGCAGTCGCCGGCGGCGAACACACCCGGCACGGAGGTCTCGCCGCGGTCGTCGATGACGACCTCGCCCCGGGGCGACAGCTCGACCGTGCCGGCCAGCCACTCCGTGTTGGGCAGCAGGCCGATCTGGACGAACACGCCGTCGAGGTCGAGGCGGTGCACCTCGCCGCTCGTGCGGTCCTCGTAGGTGAGGCCGACGACCTTCTCACCGTCGCCGAGCACCTCGGTGGTGCGGGCGCTCACGATGATGTCCACGTTCGGCAGGCTGCGGAGCTTGCGCTGCAGGACGTCGTCGGCCCGCAGCTGGTCGTCGAACTCGATCAGCGTGACGTGGGCGACGACGCCGGCGAGGTCGATCGCCGCCTCGACGCCCGAGTTGCCGCCGCCGATCACCGCGACGCGCTTGCCCTTGAACAGCGGGCCGTCGCAGTGCGGGCAGTAGGTCACGCCCTTGGTGCGGTACTCCTCCTCACCGGGCACGCCCATCTGGCGCCAGCGGGCGCCGGTGGAGATCACCACCGAGCGGGCCTTGAGGGTGGCGCCGCTCTCGAGCTCGACGTGGTGGAAGCCGTCGTCGGTCTCGGCGGCGGGCACCAGGCGCGTGGCCTTCTGCAGGTGCATGACGTCGACGTCGTACTCCTTGACGTGCTGCTCCAGCGCGGCGGCCAGCTTCGGGCCCTCGGTGTAGGGCACGGAGATGAAGTTCTCGATCGACATCGTGTCGAGGACCTGGCCGCCGAAGCGCTCCGCGGCGACGCCGGTGCGGATGCCCTTGCGTGCCGCGTAGATGGCGGCCGACGCGCCGGCGGGACCGCCTCCCACGACGAGCACGTCGTAGGGGTCCTCGGCGTCCAGGCGAGCCGCCTCGCGCTCCGCGGCGCCGGTGTCGAGCTTCGCGACGATCTCCTCGAGCGTCATGCGGCCCTGCGCGAACGGCTCGCCGTTGAGGAAGACGTTCGGCACGGACATCACGCCACGCTCGTCGACCTCGTCCTGGAACAGCGCGCCGTCGATCGCCACGTGGGTGATCCGCGGGTTGATCACGCTCATCAGGTTGAGCGCCTGCACGACGTCGGGGCAGTTCTGGCAGGACAGCGACAGGTAGGTCTCGAAGTGGTACTCGCCCTCGAGGTTGCGGACCTGCTCGAGCAGCTCCTCGGAGGCGTTGGAGGGGTGCCCGCCGACGTGCAGCAGTGCGAGCACCAGGGAGGTGAACTCGTGCCCCATCGGGATGCCGGCGAAGCGGACGCTGACGTCGGTACCGACCCGGTCGATCGAGAACGACGGGCGTCGCTCGTCGTCGTCACGGCGGGTCACGGTGATCCGCTCCGACAGCGCGGCGATCTCCTCGAGGAGCTCCATCAGCTCGGCGGACTTGGGGCCGTCGTCGAGGGAGGCGACGAGCTCGATGGGGTGCTGGATCTTCTGGAGGTGGGTCTTCAGCTGTTCGGTGAGGTTGGCATCGAGCATCGGTGCGTCTCCTGGGTACTGCGGGCGGTCAGGCGTCGGGGGGTCTCGGTGGGCCGCTCGGGGTGCGGGGTGGCGGGGGCCCCCCCCGGCCCCCCCCACCGGAAAGGTCGGGGTCGGTCAGATAATTCCCAAGAGGTACAACGACCGGGACACGGTATCCCCCCCCACCACC
>CBFGTJ010000184.1:0-6428 GCA_965651815.1 uncultured Microthrixaceae bacterium
GAAGAGGCTGCGGATCTTGTCGAACACGCCGGTGTAGGTGGCGGGGTTCGAGCGCGGGGTGCGGCCGATCGGCGACTGGTCGATGTCGATCACCTTGTCCAGGTGGTCGAGCCCCTCGACCCGCTTGTGCAGGCCGGGCGGGACCTTCGAGCCGTAGATGTGCTGCATCAGCGAGCGCAGCAGGATGTCGTTCACGAGCGTCGACTTGCCCGAACCGGACACGCCGGTGACCGCGACGAAGCAGCCGAGGGGGATGTCGACGTCGATGTTGCGCAGGTTGTGCTCACGGGCGCCCTTGATGCGCAGCCACTCATCGCCGGGCGAGCGGCGCTGCTCGGGCACCGGGATCTGCTTCTTGCCGGCGAGGTACTGCCCGGTGATCGACTCCTTGGCCTTGAGCAGGCCCTTCAGGTCACCGGAGTGCACGACGCGGCCGCCGTGCTCGCCGGCACCGGGGCCGATGTCGACGATGTGGTCCGCGACGCGGATCGTGTCCTCGTCGTGCTCGACGACCAGCACCGTGTTGCCGAGGTCGCGCAGCCGCAGCAGCGTCTCGATCAGCTTGTGGTTGTCGCGCTGGTGCAGCCCGATCGAGGGCTCGTCGAGCACGTAGAGCACCCCGACCAGCCCGGAGCCGATCTGGGAGGCGAGCCGGATGCGCTGCGCCTCGCCGCCCGACAGCGTGGCGGCGGAGCGGGCGAGCGACAGGTACTCGAGGCCGACGTCGCAGAGGAACTTCAGCCGGACGTTGATCTCCTTGAGGACCCGCTCCGCGATGAGCGACTGGCGCTCGTCGAGGTGCAGGTCGGCGAGCTTCTCGGTGGCCTCGGCGATCGAGAGGCTGCACAGCTCGTGGATGTTGTAGCCGTCGATCGTCACGGCGAGGGCGTAGGGGTTCAGGCGGGCGCCGTCGCAGGTGCGGCACGGCACCAGCCGCATGTAGCCCTCGATCGCGTCGCGGGCGCTGTCGGACTCGGCCTCGGCGTGGCGCCGCTGCAGGTACGGGATCACGCCCTCGTACTTGGCGGAGTAGGTGCGCGTGCGACCGTAGCGGTTCCTGAACCGCACCTCGACGCGGGTGCCGTCGCCGGTGCCGTGCAGCAGGAGCTTCTGCTGCTTCTTCGGCAGCTTCTCGAACGGGGCGTCGGCGTCGATGCCGTACTCGTCGCAGACCGCCTCCAGCAGCCGGTGGAAGTACTTGGCGTGGCCGGAGGCCCACGGGGCGATCGCGCCGGCGCGCACCGACAGCTCGGGGTCGGGCACGACGAGCTCGGGGTCGACCTCGAAGAGGGTGCCGAGGCCGTCACAGGCGGAGCAGGCGCCGTAGGGCGAGTTGAACGAGAAGTTGCGCGGGGCGAGCTCCTCGAAGGACTTGCCGTCGGAGGGGCGCGCCAGCTTCTCGGAGAAGGTGAGCAGCTCGGGCTCGGTGCCCTCGGGTGCGTCCCTCGGGGGCACGATCTCGATCTGCGCGATGCCGTCCGCGAGGCGCAGCGCGGTCTCCATCGAGTCGGTGAGCCGCCGCTCGATCCCCTCGCGCAGCACGAGCCGGTCGACGATCACCTCGATGGTGTGCTGCTCGTAGCGGGCGAGGTCGAGGTCGACCGGCAGCTCGTGCACCTCGCCGTCGACCCGGACGCGGCCGAACCCTTGTGCGGCGAGGTCGGCGAAGAGCTGCTCGTAGGTGCCCTTGCGGCCCCGCACCACCGGGGCGAGCACCTGGAACCTGGTGCCCTCGGGGAGGGCGAGGATCCGGTCGACGATCTGCTGGGGGGTCTGGCGGACGAGCGCCTCGCCGGTCTCGGGGTCGTGCGGCTCGCCGACCCGGGCGAAGAGCAGCCGCAGGTAGTCGTAGACCTCGGTGACGGTGCCGACGGTGGAGCGCGGGTTGCGGGACGCGGACTTCTGGTCGATCGAGATCGCGGGCGACAGGCCCTCGATGACGTCCACGTCGGGCTTGTCCATCTGGCCGAGGAACTGGCGGGCGTAGGCCGAGAGGGACTCGACGTAGCGGCGCTGGCCCTCGGCGTAGATCGTGTCGAACGCGAGCGACGACTTCCCGGAGCCCGACAGGCCCGTGAACACGATGAGGCGGTCGCGGGGCAGGTCCAGCGACACGTCGCAGAGGTTGTGCTCGCGCGCCCCCCTGATGAGGATGCGGTCCGAGGGGGCGTGCGCGGAGCCGGTGCGCGCCCGGGCGGGGCGCGAGTTGGTTCGGGGCATCGACGCGATCCTACTCAGCGAACAGGTGTTCCGTCCGGTCGGGTCGGGGTGGGGCGGGGCGCTGCAATACTTGCGCCATGGGTTCCACGACCGGCCGGCTCTTCCGGGTGACCACGTTCGGCGAGTCGCACGGCGGCGGGGTGGGCGCGGTCGTGGACGGCTGCCCTCCCCTGCTGGAGCTGTCGGAGGACGACATCCAGCCGGACCTCGACCGGCGCCGTCCCGGGCAGAGCCGCCTGGTGACCCAGCGTGACGAGGCCGACCGGGTGGAGATCCTCTCGGGGGTGGACGGTGGGCGGACGATCGGTTCGCCGATCGCGCTGTTGGTCCGCAACGCCGACCAGCGCCCCGGCGCCTACGAGCACCTGCGCGACGTCTATCGCCCGTCGCACGCCGACTGGACGACCGAGGCGAAGTACGGGATCCGGGCGGTGTCGGGCGGCGGCCGCGCCTCCGCCCGGGAGACGATCGGCCGGGTGGCCGCGGGGGCGATCGCCCGAAAGCTGCTGGCAGAGCGCTGCGGCGTCGAGGTGCTGGGCTGGGTGAGCCAGATCCACCGGGTGAAGGCCCGGGTGGACCCCTCGGCGGTGCGGTTCGAGCACGTCGAGGCGGGGCCCACCCGCTGCCCGGACCCCGAGGCGGCGTTCGAGATGACCGAGGCGATCGAGCAGGCCCGCCGCGACGGCGACTCGCTCGGCGGGATCGTGACCTGCGTGGCCCGGGGCGTGCCGGCCGGGTGGGGTGAGCCGGTGTTCGACAAGCTCGAGGCGGACCTCGCGAAGGCGACGATGTCGCTGCCGGCGGCGAAGGGGTTCGAGATCGGCTCGGGGTTCGAGGCGGTCGACATGACCGGGCGGGAGCACAACGACCCGTTCGTGCCGGGACCGGGTGGCAGGCCGCGGACCTCGACGAACCGCTCGGGCGGGGTGCAGGGCGGCATCTCGAACGGCGAGGACGTGCTGATCCGGGTGGCGTTCAAGCCGACCGCGACGATCTCGTCGCCCCAGCAGACCGTGGACCGGGACAACAACCCCGTGACCCTGGAGGCCAAGGGGCGTCACGACCCGTGCGTGCTGCCCCGCGCGGTGCCGCTGGTCGAGGCGGCGATGCTGCTCGTGCTGGTGGACCACTGGCTCCGCCAGGTGGCGACCCGTCCCTGACGGGAGCCGGTCGCCGTCACACGGCGTCGCCGTCATATGGCGTCGCCGCGCCGACGACCGATGCGTGGCCAGAGCAGGTCCAACATGCGCGTCGAGCGGCAGTGGCGCGCCGTGTCGAGCATGGTTCGCAGGTCGACGATGCCCTCGTCGAGGAGGCGCTCCGTGAGGCGGCCGGCGTACACGGCGACTGCCCCGACGCTGGTCTTCAGTGCGATGCAGAGGGATTCCTCGACGGACCTCGAGGGCAGGCCGTCGATCACGACCGATGGGAGCGCGGCGTCCCCGGGGAGGTGCACCCGGACGAGTGCGGGGTCCGCCTGCGGCACCCGGTCACGGCGGCGGCGGGTCGTGCCCGGTCGCACCAGGTGCACGGGGGCACGGGGGTCCGGCCGTTCGGCCCGGGGATGCTCCTCACCGGGCGTGACGACGGTGAGCGGGCCGGGGAGGACGTCGAGGACGCCGCTGACGTCGAGCGCGCTCCAGGAGGTGAGCTCGGCGCCGGCGCCAGCCCAGAGCAGCCAGGCGTGGTAGGGCTCCGCAGGATCGATCGGCCAGCCGGTGAGTCGATAGACGCCGGGTGCGTCGGTTCGCCGCCAGTTGCCGTAGCTGAGGTGGTGGTGCCGCGCCCGGCGGTCGTATCCGGCCTCGCGGGTGTGGGCGATGGTGAAGCAGCCGCCGTGCTGGGCAGCGATGAGGTGCAGCCGGCGTCGACGGCGGACCCGGACCCCGGCGGTGGGATGGAGGTCGTCAGGGACCGGAAGGGCCATGTCCGCTTCCGCCATCTCGCCAGATCGTCCCGAAAAACGGGACGGTGCGGCCGGGCCGTGATCGGGTCGTCCTGAAGAACGGGACGGTGCGGCCGGGCGGTGGTCGGAACGTCCCGAAAAACGGGACGGTGTGGCAGGTGGTGTGTTCTGCGGGCGGGCTGCGGACAGGTCAGCGCCGTCGTGCCACCAGTGACGCGGCATGCGTCGAACCTCCTCTGCGAGGGGTCCTCCTGGGGGAAGGGATCGTGGTGGAGTCGACCTGAGCTGGCCGTGGCGCAGCGGCGCGCGCCGCTCAGAGGGCGTGGCGCCGCTCGCGCTTGAGCTCCTTGATCTCGTCGCGCAGGCGGGCCGCCTCCTCGAAGCGCAGGTCGGCGGAGGCCTGGTGCATCTCCTCCTCGAGCACCTGGATGAGCCGTCCGAGGTCCTCGGGCGGCAGGTCGGCGTACTGCTCGGCCCGTGCCCGCTCTCCGGCACGCTGCTTGCGGCGCCCCGCCCCCGGCGTGGGCGCGCCACCGCCGTCGCCGCGCAGGTCCGCCAGGATGTCGGTGACCGCCTTCTGGATCGTCTGCGGGTCGATCCCGTGCTCCTCGTTGTACGCCTGCTGGACGCGTCGGCGGCGGTTCGTCTCGGAGATCGCCCGGGTCATGGAGTCGGTCACCTGGTCGGCGTACATGACCACCTGGCCGTTCACGTTCCGTGCCGCCCGCCCGATCATCTGGATCAGCGACGTCTCGGAGCGCAGGAACCCCTCCTTGTCGGCGTCCAGGATCGCGACCAGCGACACCTCGGGGATGTCGAGCCCCTCCCGCAGCAGGTTGATGCCCACCAGCACGTCGAACTCGCCGAGGCGCAGGTCGCGCACCAGCTCGATGCGCTGCAGCGTGTCGACCTCGGAGTGCAGGTACCGGACCCGGACCCCCATCTCGAGCAGGTAGTCGGTGAGGTCCTCGGCCATCTTCTTGGTGAGCGTCGTGACCAGGACCCGCTCCCCCGCCTCGACCCGCTGGTTGATCTCGCCCATGAGGTCGTCGATCTGGCCCTTGGTCGGCCGGATCAGCACCTCGGGGTCGACCAGCCCGGTCGGCCGCACGATCTGCTCGACCACCCGGGACGAGTGCTGGAGCTCCCAGTCACCCGGGGTCGCCGACAGGAAGATCGTCTGCCCTGCCCGCTCGACCCACTCCTCGAACCGCAGCGGGCGGTTGTCGGCAGCGGACGGCAGCCGGAACCCGTGCTCGATCAGCGACTCCTTGCGGGACCGGTCGCCCTCGTACTGGCCGTGCAGCTGCGGGATCGTGACGTGGGACTCGTCGATGATCGTCAGGTAGTCGGGCGGGAAGAAGTCGAGCAGCGTGTGCGGGGGCTCACCCGGGCCGCGCCCGTCGAGCGGCGCCGAGTAGTTCTCGATGCCGTTGCAGAAGCCCATCTCCTGCAGCATCTCGAGGTCGTACTCGGTGCGCATGCGCAGGCGCTGCGCCTCGAGCAGCTTGCCCTCGCGCTCGAAGTAGGCGAGCCGCTCCTGCAGCTCCTTCTCGATGCGGCCGATCGCCTCGTGCAGCCGCTCGTCGGAGGTCGCGTAGTGCGTGTTGGGGAACACGACGACGTCGTCGAGCGACGCGACCCGCTCCCCGGTGAGCGGGTCGACGACCGAGATCGCCTCCACCTCGTCGCCGAACAGCTCGATCCGCACCGCGGTCTCGTCGTAGGCGGGGTGGACCTCGATCACGTCGCCGCGCACCCGGAACTTGCCGCGCACGAGGTTCATGTCGTTGCGCTCGTACTGGAGGTCGACGAGCCGGCGCAGCAGCTGGCGCTGGTCGACCTCCTCACCGACGCGCACCGCGAAGAGCCGGGCGGCGTACTCCTCGGGTGAGCCGAGGCCGTAGATGCACGACACCGACGCGACGACGATCACGTCGCGGCGGGTCAGCAGCGCCGAGGTGGCCGCGTGGCGCAGCCGGTCGATCTCGTCGTTGATCGAGCTGTCCTTCTCGATGTACGTGTCGCTCGACGCGATGTAGGCCTCGGGCTGGTAGTAGTCGTAGTACGAGACGAAGTACTCGACGCGGTTCTCGGGGAAGAACTCGCGGAACTCGTTCGCCAGCTGGGCGGCGAGGCTCTTGTTGGGGGCGATCACCAGCGTGGGCCGCTGGACCTGCTCGATCGTCCAGGCGATCGTCGCCGACTTGCCTGAACCGGTGATGCCCAGCAGCGTCTGGAACCGGTCGCCACGCTGGACGCCGGTGCTGAGCGCGGCGATCGCGGCGGGCTGGTCGCCGGC